>CASFUX010000123.1 GCA_949297975.1 uncultured Bacteroidales bacterium | reverse complement strand
GCCCCTTGCGGCTTCTGCGCCGTCTTCCGTCCGTGTCCCCTGCGGGCAGGCACAGGTTCTTTGCCGGTTCTGCGTTCAAATTCTTGTCAAATTCATCGATAACACAAAAATCTCTATAACTTTGTCCTTGGTAATCATCGCCTGTTTGTTTTATAATGTTTTTGTTTTCAGCTATAAAGATACAAAACATCGGCGAGATTACCAACTTTTTTCAAACTTTCTTATCCCGAACTCGCGTATGCCTTTCGTTCCTAATATCGAACTTGTGCTACTCCATCCAGTCTTAGAGCGGGGCTCGCAAGCGATTATGCCGCTTAGCCATGTGTCCGCCGAAGTAGAGAATGGGGTGGGCATCGGCAGAGGGGGCGGGCCACAGGCGGATGGGATCTGGCAGGTCGGGCGGTTCGGCGGACGAAGGTTTCCCCGTGCCGAAGTCGAGCGCATAAACGGGGAACTTGCTCATGTCGTTGATGTAAAGGGTGGTGGGGCGTTTGCCATTGGCGTTGTCCACATCGAACGGCACATAGGGCAGCGGGTATCCGGCGGCATAGGCGTTGAGACGCACGTAGTCGGTCAGCAAGCGGCCATCGCCGGTGAGGTAGCTTTGCAGGTGGCTTTGGAGCTTGGCCGCCGCTTCGGGCACGTCCATATCGGCATGGAAGCCATGAGCAACCAAATTGATGACCGCATTGCCCATGTATTTGCGGGGCAGCGAGGGGATGCGTCCGCGCAGGTTGCACACGGTAACCACTGAGCCAGGCAGGTGGGGCGGAGTGGCGTTCAGCTTGCGGCAGGCCTGGAGCAGCCATGCCGCATACACGGCATACGAACCTACCGGGCCACCGTGCCGTTGCGCCGCTTCATGCCGCCATGTGGCCAGTTGGTCGGCGGGCGGGAGCGGGGCTTGGGTGCACAGGTGGGTGATGCCCCGTGCTTCGCGCCACAGTTGACCAAGCAGGGTGCTTAGCCCTACCTTTACCCAACCGGCTCCGGTCACTTGCCGGAGGGCTTCCTCACGGGTGAGGTCGGCGGGTCGGGGAAAGGCTTCGGCATCCAAGCAGGGAGCTTCCACGGGCAATTGACGGGCCAGCCGTCCCCAGTCGTCCATCAGGGTGTAAAACGCTGACCCATCCGCACAAGCATGGGAGCATTGCACGCCCAGCACGCAACCGTCGCCCAAGCGGGTGAGGCGGGCGGCGAACAAGGGCGCACGGCCTTGCTTCATGGCCTTGACCGTGAGGCCAGGCAAGAGTTCGGCGCGGGAGGTTTCGTGCCTTCGCAAAGGACTTTCTACGGTGTCGAACCTCACGCCGTCACCCTTGCCCCACGCAATGCCCCGGTCGCCCTCGATATGCCCCGCCAGCAGAGGATAGAGCATAAGCAGTTGTTCCAGTGCCCCGGCCAACGTGTCGGGGTGAGGCAGGTCGTGGAAAGACCACAGCCCGTCGATAATCATGCTGCGGCAAGCCTTGTCCAAATAGGTGAACGGGCGGAAACCTTCTTGCGGATGGGGAGGGGTGATAAGCATGGGATGATGGGGATTATGACAAAAGTATAGTTGACAAATTTCGTTCCAAATAATTGTAAATGTCCTGTCGGAGCGACATAACCTAACACACAGACTTTAGGATGGCTTTTGACCGAACTGAAATAAAATGCCCCCAAATTTTGTGGATTGGCCACAAATTATGGAGCAACTATGCGGACCGGACAACGGGGCTACATAAAATGCTTAGCTATATAATTGAGTATTCGCCAGCGTTTCGTGACAACACACAATTTCTTCTTGTTGTTGATTGCTTTAATGATCTGTTTTGTAACTGTCTCAAGAGGCATTACCCAAAACAAACCGTTTCCCTTTGCCATTCTTGTATCAACTAAACCGAGGCGAATTTCTGTAACAGTGATACCTGTTTTTCTTGCTTTGACTTGTAAGGATTTAGTGTAGTTTATTTGAAAAGCCTTGCTAGCACTATAAGATGGTGCAATCGGAGTAGGCTGCAAACCTCCAACAGAGGTGATGGTAACCAAATGCCCTTTGCCGTTTTCTTCAAAATGTTTGTAAAGAGTATCAGCTACATTCGTCCAACCTATAACATTTGTAGATAGCGTTGTCAGCTCCTGTTTGATGTCAAGGGCTTCGTTAAGTTCGCCAATACCGGCGCATAAAATGGCTAAATCAATATTTTTGAACGATTTGATAACTTCTGTAAAAGCATGGCTAAAGGAATTTATATCAGAAATATCTACTTGAAGCGCAAGTGTATTGACCGGATTTTCGGCACATAGGCTGTCAAGTAGGTTCTTCCTTCTCCCCATAATAGCAACACGATTGCCGCATGATATATAATGCGAATAAAGAGAGTTGCCAATACCTGAGGTCGCTCCTATAATCAAAATATTCATATGTACTTAATAGTAAAGTTAAAAATCCACTGTTACTTGAATTGAAATGAACGGGATTTCTCCAGCACCTTTTGCAGCCGTTTTTTGGCTGTGACTGACAGCCGGGGAGTGGCTTTCCGGGCATTCTTGTCTGCACGAAGCACAAAATCTTCTGCCGTGGCTCCTTCCAGGACCGGGATGTTCTTGATAGTGATGGCCATTGTCTTATTCTTTTTGCAAATGTATGGCTTTTGTTGGTAAATTTAAATACATTTTACGCCTTCGGTTCCATGGTCACGATGGGTACGAGCATCTCTTCCATGGAGATGCCGCCGTGCTGGAAGGTGTTCTTGTAGTAGCTCACGTAGTAGTTATAGTTGTTGGGGTAGGCAAAGAAGTCATCGTTACCCGCGAAGATGTAGCTGGAGCTGACGTTGGGACTGGGCAAGCCCACGCGGTCGGGCTGGAGCACCTCGAACACTTCCTTCTTGTTATAGCTCAAGTTCTTGCCTACCTTGTAGCGCAGGTTCACGTTGGTATTGCGGTCGCCCACGACTTTCACGGGGCTTTTCACCTGGATGGTGCCGTGGTCGGTGGTGAGCATCACCTTGTAACCCCGCAGCGACAGGGCTTTGAACAACTCATACGTGGCCGAGTGCTTGAACCACGACAGGGTAAGCGAACGGTAGGCTTCGGCATCGTTGGCCAATTCGCGCATCATCTTGGAGTCGGTGCGGGCGTGCGACAGCATGTCGATGAAGTTGAGCACGCACACGTTCAGCTGATTGTTTTCCAAGCGGGGAAGCTGGTCGATGAGCCGTTCACAGGCCGTGGAGTCGTTTATCTTGTGGTAAGAGAAAGGGTAATTCTTCCGGAAACGGTGGATTTGCGTTTCTATCAGTTCCTTTTCATTCAGGTTCTTGCCTTCTTCCTCCTCCTCGGCTACCCACAGGTCGGGAAACATTTCCTGGATTTGCAGCGGCATCAGCCCGGCGAAAATGGCGTTGCGGGCATACTGCGTGGCGGTGGGCAGGATGCTGCAATACAGTTCCTCCTCGTCGAAGGTGTAGAACTCGCTCAGCATTTCGCGTATCATGCGGAACTGGTCGTAGCGGAAATTGTCTATCACCACGAAGAACACCTTCTCGCCCTGGTCGAGCAGGGGGAACACCTTGCGCTTGAACAGGTCGGGGCTCATCAGCGGACGGCTTTCGGGGTGGGCGAACCAATCGTGGTAATGCTTTTTGATAAACTTGGTGAAGGTGCTGTTGGCTTCGTCCTTTTGCATGCGGAGCATCTCGGTCATACCGTTGTCGGCCTCGGCCAATTCCAATTCCCAATACACCAGTTTGCGATACACTTCCACCCAGTCCTCGTAGGTGAGCGAGTCGTTTATCTGCATCCCGATGCGCCCGAACTCCGAGCGGTACGTGCTGGTGGCGTGCTCCGTCACGATTTCCTTCTTGTGGATGTTCTTCTTCAGCGTGAGCAGTATCTGGCTGGGGTTGACGGGCTTGGTCAGGTAGTCGGCTATCTTGTTGCCGATGGCCATATCCATGATGTTTTCCTCCTCGCTTTTCGTAATCATCACCACGGGCACGTTCGGGTCCAGTTCTTTCACCTGTGCCAATGTCTCCAACCCGCTCAGGCCGGGCATGTTTTCGTCCAGGAAGATGATATCGAACGTGTCCTGCCGCACCATGTCAATGGCATCCTTGCCGTTCGTGGCCGTCTGCACGTCATACCCTTTTTCTTCCAAAAACAAGATGTACGGGCGGAGCAGGTCCATCTCGTCGTCCGCCCAAAGTATTTTGTCCTTTCGCATGTTACCTCAGATAGTTCCCGCAGATAACGCAGATGGGCGCAGATGCGGGAGATATACATATATTATATAATGTCGTTTGCTTCCCAATTCCCCTTTAGGGGTTCACTTCAGGTAATACTCCTGCATGAACTTGGTGTAGGTACTCAGGGCATCGTTCTGCATCAACACGTTGAGGTTGCGTTGCGTGCCGAAGAGGTTGCGGTAATTGCACCCTTTCAGTCCCTCGAACAATCCCTTTTCCTTGACCATGCGCAACAGGTACGACTTCGCCACGTTGGCATCGCCGAAACTGC
Organism: uncultured Bacteroidales bacterium; assembly: GCA_949297975.1. Classification (GTDB taxonomy): domain Bacteria; phylum Bacteroidota; class Bacteroidia; order Bacteroidales; family Paludibacteraceae; genus QVMH01. Next base: position 20,767 of record CASFUX010000123.1, on the reverse strand, counting down.
CGATGATGATGACCTGCCGCCCGCCTACGGTCTCCATGACCACGTCGAGGTTGAGCATGGCGTAGTTCTGTGCGTTGTAAGCATCCATGTCTGCCTTGAAGCGGTCGAAGTCGGGTGTACCGCCCAGCACGTACAATGCCACGAAGTGCGGTTTGTCGGGCTGGTAGGCGAACAGTCCTTCGTACAGGTCGAGGCCTTCTTCCTCGGCCAGTTCCTGCACCACGGGGTGTACCGGCTCGGCGGGCGCAGGCTCGGGCTGCGGTGCTTCCTCGGCAGGAGGGGCGGGGGCGGGCAGGGTGTCGGCTGCCGCCTCGGCGGGTTGCGGCAATTCCGCTTGTTCGGCGGGCTGTTGTTCTTCATCGGGCACGACCGTTACCGGCACTTCTTCGACCTCTGTGGGCGACGGGGCAGGCTGCGGTTCGGCTGCGGAAGTCGCGGGGGCAACCGGCTCCGGCACGGGAGCGGCCTCGATGCTCACGCTGCGGTCGCCCAATTGCTGGGCTTGGAACAGCAGGTAGGCATCCAGCCCCAACAGGCGCAGCAGGGCGAAGTTTTCTTCCGAGATAATCACCTCCTGCATTCCCAGCTGACGGAACAGACCGCTCAACGTCAAGTCCTTGTTGATGGAGCTGACGTACCATTGCGCCTCGTCATACGATTCGAAGTTGGTGACCGACAGCACCTGGTGCGTGTCGTCCAGCGGGTTGAGCACGAGGTCGAACTCTTTTATCATGAAGCGGGTGAAGTTGTAGGCGGCCACCTGGTACATGAGGGTGTACATCTCCTGTTGGCTCGCCGCGCTGATGAGCATCACGCGGTGCTTGCCCTGCTTCTCGGCGGAATAGGCCTGCCCGGCTGCCACGGAGTCCACCGCTTCCATGGAGGCTTTCAGCTCGTCGCCCCGGCGGGTGAGCAGCGTGCCGTGCGAGGTGCCGGTCTGCGCCTCGCGTCCTTGGCGTATCATGGCCGCGATATCCTTGGCCATCGCGCTTACGTCGCTCTGCGGGTAGGCAGCCACCAAGTCGTTCAAGGCTTGCTCGAAATGGTCGGGCGTATCGGTCTTGCCGATGGTGAGTGCTTCCAGGAAGAGGAATTTCGGCATCAGGTCGGACAGCGGGTAGTTCACGCGGGCATGGTACACGTTGTCCACCACCTCCTGGAAGCGGTTGGCCGAGTAGGCCGCGTAGGTGGCTGCGTAGAGCGAATCCTGCTCCTGCTGCATCTGGTTGAAGCGGGCAATGTAGTCCGGATGCGCCAGTATTTGGGCATACTTCGTGTCCGGATAGTCGCGCACTATCTTGTCGCGATACAGGTCGGCTGCCGCCTGGTCCTCTCGCTTGGTCTCTATCAGATAGAGTTGGAAGTATGCATCGGGCACCCGGGCATCCGTGCCGAAGCGGCGGATGAATTCCTCGTAAGCCTCCACGGCCAGCGGCAGGTCGTTCAACTTATCCTTGTAGATGGCTCCCATGCTGAGCAGGGCATCGGCTATCTGCTGGTTAGAAAGGGCGATTTGTTCCGGGGTGGAAGGTATCTGTTTCAGATAGTATTCCGGGTTCTTGTCATCGGGCAGGGCGTTTTGCACGCTGTCGTCCGCCAGGCTGTCTGTGGGCAGGCCGTCGCCCGTGCTATCGCCGAAGGTGTCATCGGCAAACAAGGCCGCCGACTTGTTCATGCGCCGCCAGTTGTCCTCCAGCTTGCGGTTGCCCCAGCGCTTCTGGAAGTCGGCCTTGCCCGTGCGCACCAGATTGGCATTGTAGAAATACCATTTGCCTGCATCCGCACCCGCCGGTCCGCCGATGGGAACGAACTTGTTGGCTTCCTCCTCGGCCAGCCGCGCCTGCTCCTCGGCTTTCTCCTGCGCCAGGCGTTCCTGCTCTATCTTATATTCTATTACTTTGTTGATAACTTCCAACTGTTCTTCTTTAGACAAGGTGGCAAGGTGTTGCAGGCTGTCTTGCAGTATGACCGTCTCGTAAGGTATCACCAGCTCGCCCATCACTTCCGAGAGGCGCGACACGCGGGCGTATTCGTCGTGTTCCGGCGTGATGATGCCCGAAGCCTCGGCATAGGCCGGTTGTGCCTGCACGTAGTCACGCCGCCCATAGAAGAGGTCGCCCATCGTGATGAGCGTCACGGCCTTTTCCACCCCGTTGCGGGTGCTCTTCTCGGCGGATAGGCGGTAGTTCTCCACCGCCCGCGCCGTGTCGCCGTTGTTCAAGTAGGCGTTGCCGATGGCGTAATATATCTGGTCGAGGTAGTCTTTGTTGTTGCTGTTCTTGGCCATCTTGGTCAGTTCCTTCAACACCTTGTCCATGCTGGTGCCCGCCATGAGCTGGGCGCGGTTGATGCGGGCGTTGAAGTCCATCACGTAGGGCGGGTTCATCTTGAGCACGGCGGTATAACTGTCGATAGCCGCCTGCCGGTCGCCCGTGAGTTGCTGTAACTGGGCCTGCACGAAAGTGAAGCGTTGCTTCATGGCCTTGTCCCGCTCGCGCGACACCAGCATTTCCACGAAGGGCAATGCCTCGCGGTAACGATCCTGCCGCAACAGCAGCACGGCATTGGCGGCGGCGAAGAGGTCCACGTTGGCACTCCGCAGGTCGTCCTGGTTCACCTTGCCGAGCATCTGTTCCGCCTCGTATATCCAGTCCATTTCAGCATACGCCCGCACCATCCACAATTGGCACTGCGCCACCAGGTCCTTGTCAGTGGCATAGAAGCGCGAGATGTAGGTGAACGTGCCGATGGAACCGAGGAAATCCGCTTTGTGGAATTCCGACTTGGCCACCAGCATCCAGGCATCTTTCAAGGCGGGGTTGAATTCGCTTTGTTCGTAAAACGCCCGATAGGCCGGGTCGCTCCACTTCTTCGAGTCGCGCTTCGGTTTGACCTTGATGGAATGCAGCTTGATGGCCTTGCGCCCCTTTTCGATGGCGCGGTCCATGTTGGACGTGGCGGCCGAAGCGTTGTCGTGGTGACTGATGGGATAGAGCGGTATCACGGTGGAGTAATCGTCCACGTTGCCGTCGAGTATGCTGCGGAGGCCTTCCTCGTAGCTTTCGTTGCCGTTGAAGGCGATGTTGTATCGGGTGGTCAGGGCATGGAAGTTGCGCGTAAGCCACGTGTTCTTCTTCGTGGAGCACGCCGTGAGCAGCATCAAGGCCGCCAGCAACCATGCGGTTCGTATCGTTTTGTTCATACTTTATCGATAGCGGGTAGCGGATAGAATAAACTCCTCCCTCTCTTTTAACGGGCAAAAGTAATTAAAATTGCCTGTTAATGGCTAACTTTGCATCCTAAAAAACGATAACGGGATGCTTATACTCCTCATTATATTGGCGGCGACCGCCGCACTGGTGCTGTTGGCCCGGTGGATGTACCGCCGTACCACGCCCGACGCACCCCCTGCCGTGGAGGTGGACAGCGGATGCTGCGGTGCCCATGCCGTGTGCGAAAAGGAGACCTTGCTCAATACGAGCAATAAGCCGGTGTATTACGACGACGAGGAATTGGACGTGCTGGCGGGCATCGCTCCCGGCGACTACACCGATGCGCAGACCGCCATGCTGGCCGACGTGTTTTATACGTTGAAGGAAAAAGACGTGGCGGGCTGGCTGCGCAGTCTGCAAATCCGCCGCATCGAACTGCCCGAAGAATTGCGCGATGAAGCCCTCCTCATCGTGCGCGAGCGGAGGGGACTGTGAGGGAAGCTGATAGCGAGTAGCTTCTTATACATACATAATAGTGTGGAGATGTCATGTCAAATGGCATCTCTTTTTTATGTGCATTTTCCGGTTCATGCGGAGATGTTTTCCAATTTATCAGGAAATGTTTTCCAACTTATGCGGAGATGTTTTACTGCCCACAGTTATGGGTTATATAACCCACAGTTATGGGTTGTACGACCCACAGTTATGGGTTATACAACCCACAGTTGTGGGCAGTAAAACTTATGCTGGTAACTGGGAAAATATTCCCGCATAAACCGGGAAACATCTAACGGGAAAAGAGAAAACGAACAAGCACTTTTCCCCCGACAACCGGTGCTTTTCGGGGGAGAAGTCGTACTTTTGCAACCAGAACGGCAAGCGAGGACGGGGAGAGGACGACAACATGCACTTGTCCGAGATGCCACGGAGTGACATCCCTACCGGTAATCATGCTCCCCCGTGTCTTTCCATCTTCGCACACAAAACAATGCAAATGAAACTCCATAAAATCGAGGCCGGGCTATTCCATTGCGATGGCGGAGCCATCTTCGGCGTAGTGCCCAAGCGGGTGTGGCAAAAGCGTTACCCATGCAACGAAGACAACTTCTGCGCACTGTCCATGCGCTGCCTGCTGGCCGACACGGGCACGCGCCGCATCCTCATCGACACGGGCTGCGGCGACAAGCAACTGGACTATCTGAAGTACTTTGACATCCGGCAAGGCATCCGGTTCGAACCGGAACTCAACCGGCTGGGCTACACCTGCACCGACATCACGGACGTGGTGCTCACCCACCTGCACTTCGACCATTGCGGAGGATGTACCTATTATATAAATAAGGAAAGAGGGGAATTGGCACTGACCTTCCCCCACGCCACGCATTGGGTGGGAGCGGCTCAATGGGAAAACTACCTGCACCCCAACGTGCGCGAGGGCAACTCGTATTTCGAGGAAAACATGCGACCCGTGGAGCAGGCCGGGCGGCTGCGGTTGGTATGGCAGGACGAATGGCTGTGCCCCGAAGTGGAATTGCGCCTGTACGACGGGCACACGCCCGGACAATTGTGCCCCTACCTGCACACGGCGGAGCGCACCTATGTGTACGTGGGCGACATCATCCCGCTGGCCGCCTCGCTGCCGCTGGCCTGGGTGTCGGCCTACGACGTGGAGCCGCTGCGCTCCATGACCGCCAAGGAACGCCTGCTGCGCGAAGCCGCCGCCGAGGGGCAGACGCTTTTCTTCGAACACGATGCCACCACCGAATGCGGCACCGTGCACGAGGTCAACGGCCGGTATCGCCTCACGCCTTGTCGGCCATAGCCACGGACAGGAAGTGTTCCAACTGTTCGGGCTTCACGTTCACGCTGATTTCGCCGTTCACCGCCCAGGAAATCTTGCCCGTCTCCTCGGACACCACGATGGCGATGGCATCCGTTGCCTCGGCCACACCGAGCGCGGCTCGGTGGCGCAAGCCCAGCCGCTTGGGGATGGTGCGGTTCTTGGATACGGGCAGGATGCAGCCCGCCGCCCGGATGTGGTGCCCGTAGATAATCATCGCCCCGTCGTGCAAGGGACTGTTTTTAAAGAAAATGTTTTCGATAAGGCGGGAGTTGATGTCGGCATTGATGACCTCGCCCGACTGCACGTACAGGTCGAGGTCGGCATGACGTTTCACCACGATAAGTGCCCCCATGCCGCTCTTGGACAAGCCCCGGCAGGCCTGCACTATCTGAGCGATGTCGGCATCGTAGCCGCGCTGCACTTTCTCCTGCTTAGCCACCCAACGTTTCAACATGTTGATGACGTTCCAGTTGTGCCGCGACCCCAACCGCGAGAAGAAGCGTCTGATTTCGTCCTGGAACAGCACCACCACCCCGAACGCACCCACGCTCATCAAGCGGTCCATGATGCCGCCCAACAGCTCCATCTTGAACACGAACGACACCAGAAACCAGATGATGACGAACGTGAGGATGCCGATGAAGATATTCACCGCACCCGTCTTCTTCAACAGCTTGTACGCCTGATAAAGCAAGATGGCGACAAGCAGAATGTCGATAATGTCTTTTATTCCTATGTTAAAGCCCATTGAGAGTTACAAGTTACGAGAGTTACAAGTCACCACCATCAGCCTAATCCCGTGCGAAGCACTAATCTCAACGCAGTCAATCTCGTGCGAAGCACCAATCCCCCTTCATGGCAAGCCACACCTTCACGGCCTCCACGGCCTCTTTCACATCATGCACACGCAGCACGGAAGCACCGCCCGCCAAGGCCAGCATGTGGACTGCCGTGGTGCCGTTCAACGCCCCTTGCGGGTCGGTGTCCAGCAGCTGGTAAACCATCCGCTTGCGCGATACGCCCACCAGCAACGGAGCATCCAGCAGGGCGAAATGCGGCAAGTCGCGCAGCAGCTGGTAGTTTTGTTCCAATGTCTTGGCAAACCCGAAGCCCGGGTCGACCAGCACATCCTGCACACCCAGTTCGTACAGCTGGCGCAGACGTTCGGCCAGGAAACGGATGACTTCCGCCGTCACATTATCATACCGGGCATGTTGCTGCATGGTGGCCGGCGTACCACGCATGTGCATCAACACATAGGCCACCCGCAAGCGAGCCACCGTGGCAAACATGTCGGCATCGAGCGTCCCCCCGCCGATGTCGTTAATCATCGCCACCCCGTACTGCTCCACCACATGCCGCGCCACCGCTGCCCGGAAGGTATCGACCGACAGGCACACGTGCGGGAATTCTTTCCGTATCACCTCCAGACCCCACGACAGCCGCCTTATCTCCTCTTCCGCCGACACGTCGCCCGCCGCCGGGCGCGAGGAATATCCCCCCACGTCCACTATCTGCCCCCCGTCGCACACGATACGCTCCACCGCACGCAGCACCTCGGCCTCCGTCGTGCGGCGGCTCGCCCCGTAGAAAGAGTCGGGTGTCACGTTCACGATGCCCATCACCACCGGGCGGGACAAATCCAGCAACTTGTCATTCAACTTTATCTGCACAGGATGTTTATTTATTTCAGATTTCAAATTTCAGATTGAGGGAACGCAAATGACGCAAATGGCACGAATGAACGCAGGTTTTGGGCGAAAGATTTTTCGCCCCTACATCCCCTTCACCTTCTATCTTTTCACTTTCCACCTTTTACTTTCCCCTTTCAACCATTCTCCTTTTTACTTTCACCCCTCCCCTTTCACCTCTGATTATGAATTGCAAAAGTAAACAAATAAAATGACTGCACCGCCAACGGAACATTAAATTACAAAATATCCGGGCGGAAACATACTTTTTTTTCATTATTTGAGTTATTATATCGTGCAAAGAAGTGTATTCTTCGGAAAAAATTGTATTTTTGCAAAACGATAAAACAACGAATTACATTACGCTACAAGGATTTATGAATAAAAGGATTTGGAACAGGCTGTTCATGCTTTCCGCATCGGTGCTGCTTCTCGCATCTTGCGGCAGCAACAACACATCGAGAACCACGGGGTGGAACTACAACGACCCCGAAGGCACCGGGTTTGAAGTAAGGGAAGACTTCAAAGTAGAAGCCCCCACTGGCATGGTGCGCGTCGAAGGCGGTTCATTCACCATCGGCGAAAAAATAGAGTTCGTCACCGCACCGCGCAACAACCAACGTCGCCGCATCACGGTAAGTTCGTTCTACATGGACCAATACGAAACCCGCAACCTCGACTGGCGGGAATACACCCACTGGCTCGACCTGGTGTTCGGCGAGACCGCACCCGCCTTGGTTGAAAAAGCCCAGCCCAACAAGGAAACGTGGCGCGAAGAACTGGCCTACAATGAGCCTTACCTCGAATTTTACTTCACCCACCCGGCCTACGACCAATACCCCGTGGTGGGCATCACGTGGGAACAGGCCATGGACTACTGCTCCTGGCGCACCGACCGCGTGAACGAGCTGGCTCTGATACGTTCGGGAGCTATCCTGCCACCCGATTTCCAATCGCTGCAAGGGGAGCTCGACTATGAATACATCGCAGACCAATTCGTGTTCAACACCCAAAAATACTTGCTGCAAAGCACCTACCAGCCCGCCGAAGGCGACAACCCCAAACTCGACCTCTACGGCAACCCGCGCAAGGTGGACATGAGCGACGGCATCCTGCTGCCCGACTTCCGCCTGCCCACCGAAGCAGAATGGGAATATGCCGCCTACTCCATCACGGCCGGTGAAGACGGATTTGTAGAACAAGGACGCTCCTACCCCTGGAACGGCGGGCAAATGCGCAACTCTTCCAAAAAGGAAATGGGACAGATGCAAGCCAACTTCATCCGCGGACGAGGCGACATGATGGGTACCGCAGGCAACCTGAACGACCGCGCCACCATCACCGCCCCGGTGGACTCCTACTATCCGAACGACTTCGGCCTGTACAACATGGCCGGTAACGTGAACGAATGGGTGCTCGATGTGTACCGCCCCACCTCGTTTGACGACGTGGCCGAATACAACTCCTTCCGAGGCAACGTGTACCTGCAACCCGTGGTATCCGAATACGATGAACTGGGCAACCCCATCTATGCATTGGACTCGCTCGGGCGCATCCGCACCGAAGTGACCATCGACGGTGACGTGCGCAACATGAAGGACGGCGATGCTCCCTCGCAATTCGAAACGGACTACGCCTTGAACAACTACTTTGCCGGGTTGGAAGGCTTCGAAAACCTGCAAGAACAGGAAGGCAAGAAAATCGACATCACCGACGTGCTCGCCCCGCGCATCACCGACAAGACGCGCGTGTACAAAGGCGGCTCGTGGAAGGATCGCGCCTTCTGGCTCAACCCCTCCACCCGCCGGTACCTCGACCAAGACCAGTCGGCCAACGACATCGGCTTCCGTTGCGCCATGAGCATGATTGGCGATGACAACCCGCCAGTAAAGCGGTAAGGCCACATATTATATAATGTATAAGCGGCGCAAGAAGGAATGTTCCTTTTTGCGCCGCTTGTCATTAGTAAAGATTTCAAACTCATTCGATTTTCCCGCATTTTTCCCTACCTTTGTGTTTGGATTTGTCCGTAGGGCGTTAGTCTTGGAATATAAAAGGGCGGAAAATTTTCCGCCCCTACATACATGTCCGACCACGCATTTTCAATTGACAATTATCTACTCTTAATTGAATTTCCTTTTCTTACATTTGAAGCATAGGAAAACCATTATAGAAGATACGAGCACCCCATGGACTAAGACCGAAAATGTACTGGCGCGGCAGTAAAGCACAACAAAATCATTACAAGACAATGAAAAACAACAAAAAACGACCTACAAAAGAAAGTGCGAAAATGAGCGAGATGAAAGTACAAAAGAAAGTGCAAAATATTCTTGCTTATTTCGCTATCGTATTTTTTATTCTGTTTATGCTTTCTGTTACAATATGGCAAGCGAACAGAGACATATCTTTAGATAGAAATTTAAAATATGGCAAGGCTGTTATTACTGAATTTAGAGTAAGCGGGAAAGGGAAGCATTATTTAAACTACGAATTTGTCGTTGATGGTAAGAAACACCAAGGTTCTGGAGTGCATTACCCGTATACAGACACATTATCTGTTGGCGATACAATCGAAATTTTTTATGATGAAACTTCTCCCGGAAATAATATCCAGTTCTGAAGTTACAGGCCATCATATTGGAGTGGCAATGATAGGAGACGTTATATCGTACCCATTGATACCAATTTGTTCCGAATTGATTAACATACAGAAAACACAAACTGCTTGTCCGCGAATTAATCACAAACTCTGCAACCAATTTGCAGATGGCAGACAAACACACATAAAAGGTCCTTGGTAATGAACAAAAATAGAAAGCAGCCAACTTCTGGAGATGGAGGTAATACATTAAAGAAAACGGTCGGGAAAAAACACAAAACGATCTTTTGGATTTTTTTTGACATTGTTGGAGGAATTTTCATTCTTTATTTAATAATAGGAGCTATCCACAAGAAACATTCATTGGATAAGAATAGAGTGCGCTCAAAAGCAATCGTGGATGATTTCTTCAGCATCCGATATACGGATTTTTTCGGCTATCACTTTTGGGTTGGCGGCAAGGAATATCAAGGCAGCGGTTGGTATTATCCGGAAAGCGACACATTGTCTATGGGTGATACTGTTATCATATATTATGATAGCACCAATCCTGATAATAACAAGCTGGAGAGGGAATATACTTGGTGAACCTCCCATTGACCCTAATTGGCGCAGGTTTGTGACAAGAGTTACATCCAGAAATACGATTAACAACATAAGCCCAAACAATCCTAAAAGAGATTTGTTTATAAAAGAAGCAAAGAAAGAATTTGGGGGAATTTAATTATGGTTAGGCAAAGAATAACAGAAGGAGCTATTTTGGAAATCAATATTGAAAATCAGTATTATGTTTATGCTCAAATTTTAAAGGACGTGGGTGTGCTTTTTTTGATTATCAGACAAAAGATAGATTAACGGATATTTCTTCCTTAAAAACCGCGCCGGTTTTGTTTATAGTTGCCGTGTATAATGACATTATTACTCAAGGACATTGGTTTAAAGTTGGAAAACTGCCTATTCGAGAAGATTTATCCATATTACCTATGCAGTTTATTCAAGATACTCTTGATTCGGAAAAATATAGTTTATACAATCCCAATACAGGCGAAATAACTCCAACAACCAGAGATAAAGCCATAGGATTAGAACGTGCTGCTGTATGGGATGCTCACCATGTGGAGGATAGAATAAGAGATTATTATTTAGGCATACCCAATGAAACTGTAGAACGATTAAAATTGAAATAATCCAAAAGTGGCGCAGGTTTGTAACCTGTGCCAAAAACACTGGCAGTTTGCAACTGCCCAGAGCGGCAATCAAAGTTGCAAACTTCGGGCATTACCGGTACAAGTCGCAGACCTTGCTCAAATTTTTAACCGCAAAGGGCACAGAGTACGCAACGGATGTTATGGGACACGGCAGCCCTGTAGCCCCCTTTAGGGGGGTTGGGGGTTAGACCTCAATTCCTCCGCGCTCTTTGCGGTCAAATCAAGACATTTTTGCCCATTCGCGTTTCCAAAACTTTCGCCAGACACGGACAAGCTTTGCACCCGTAGTAAGCATCCCCACCCCCTTCCCCCAACTTATCCCCCTTTTCCTCTTGTTATTCTCCAAAAAACACTAAATTTGCAGCCTTGAACCTCATTAGCATAAAAGAAGATATGAAAAGAACGGTTATTGCCGATGCGCTGAAGCGGACCGACTTCGGCGCGGATGTGAACGTCAAAGGCTGGGTGCGCACCCGGCGGGGCAACAAAAACGTAAGTTTCATCGCCTTGAACGATGGATCGACCATACACAATATCCAAATCGTGGTGGATAACGCGAAATTCGGCGACGAGGCACTCAAGCCCGTCACCACGGGGGCCTGTCTGAGCGTGACGGGCAAGCTCGTGGAGTCTATGGGCAAAGGGCAGGCCGTGGAGGTGCAGGCCGAAGCCATCGAGGTGTACGGCACGGCGGATCCGGACACTTACCCGCTGCAAAAGAAGGGGCACTCCATGGAGTTCCTCCGCGAGATTGCCCACCTGCGCCCCCGCACTAACACGTTCGGGGCGGTGTTCCGCATCAGGCACCACATGTCCATCGCCATCCACCAATACTTCCACGAACACGGGTTCTATTATTTCCACACGCCGCTCATCACGGCATCGGACTGCGAGGGGGCGGGACAGATGTTCCAGGTGACCACCCTTGATCTGAAGAATCCTCCGCGCGACGAGGCTGGAAACATTGACTATGCGCAGGACTTCTTCGGCAAGCAAACGAGCCTCACGGTGTCGGGACAGTTGGAAGGCGAACTGGCAGCCACGGGACTGGGAGCCATCTACACGTTCGGTCCCACGTTCCGTGCCGAGAATTCGAACACGCCGCGCCACCTGGCCGAGTTCTGGATGATAGAACCGGAAGTTGCCTTTGCCGACCTGGAGGACTTGATGGCGCTGGAGGAAGACTTCATCAAATACCTCGTGCGCTGGGCGTTGGACAACTGCCGCGATGATCTGGAATTCCTGAACAACATGGTGGATAAAGGACTTATCGAACGCTTGCAGCAAGTGGTGAGCACGGACTTCGTGCGCTTGCCCTACACCGAAGGCATCCGCATATTGGAAGAAGCGGTGGCTAAGGGGCGCAAATTCGAGTTTCCCGTCTATTGGGGCTGCGACCTAGCCAGCGAACATGAACGCTACCTGGTGGAAGAACACTTCGGACGGCCCGTCATCATGATAGACTACCCGAAGGAAATCAAGGCCTTCTACATGAAACAGAACGCCGATGGCAAGACGGTACAGGGCACTGACGTGCTGTTCCCGCAGATAGGCGAAATCATCGGTGGCAGCGTGCGCGAGGAAAACTACGACAAGCTGATGGCCCGCATCGACGAACTACACATCCCGATGAAGGACATGTGGTGGTACCTGGACACCCGCCGCTACGGCACCTGCCCCCACGCGGGCTTCGGTATGGGGCTGGAACGACTGCTGCTGTTCGTCACCGGCATGGCCAACATCCGCGACGTCATCCCCTTCCCCCGCACACCGAACAATGCGGAATTTTAAGCGACAAGCTACGAGCTACGAGCTACAAGTGCCATGCGGGCTGAGCCTGCTCACTGTTAACTATTAATTGTTAATTGTTAATTGTTAATTATTAATTGTTAATTGTCAATTATCATCTACTCGCTATTAGCTACTAACCATAAACGCAATGGACAAACAACAGACGACAGAACTCGAACAAGTGGTCATCCGCTTTTCCGGTGACTCCGGCGACGGTATGCAGCTGGTTGGCACCATGTTCTCCAACATTTCGGCCATCTTGGGGAACGAAATCTCCACGTTCCCCGACTACCCCGCAGAGATACGCGCACCGCAAGGCACGGTGGGTGGTGTGTCCGGCTTTCAGGTGCACTTAGGAGCAGGCAGCATCCATACCCCCGGCGATGATGCCGACATTTTGGTGGCAATGAATCCAGCTGCCTTGAAGGTAAATGCCAAAGGGGTGAAGCGTGGCGGGGTCATCATTTTTGACACCGACTCGTTCACCGCATCCGACCTGGAAAAGGCGGGCTTCACCACCGACAACCCGTTTGAAGAGCTGGACTTATCCGACACCATACAACTCATCCCGGTGGCCTTGTCCGAACTGACCAAGGAAAGCCTGAAGGATTCCGGATTGGACAATAAGTCCATTCTACGCAGCAAAAACATGTTCGCCTTGGGGCTGATTTGCTGGCTGTTCAACCGTCCCATGGAGCAGGCTATCCATTTTCTTGAGAACAAATTCAAACGCAAACCGGGCGTGCTCGAAGCCAATGTGAAGGTGTTGACCGATGGTTACAACTATGGCAACAACGCTCACTTGTCCGTGTCGCGCTTCGTCATCGACAAGTCGCACGATGTGCAGAGCGGGCGTTACACCAGCATCGCAGGCAACACCTCGGCGGCCTACGGCCTGATTGCCGCCGCCGAGAAGGCCGGGTTGCAACTATTCCTTGGCAGCTACCCCATCACGCCGGCCTCGGACATCATGCACGAGTTGGCCAAGCGCAAAGACGTGGGCGTAAAGGTGATGCAATCCGAGGACGAGATTGCAGGCATCTCCACCGCCATCGGAGCCTCGTTTGCCGGGTGCCTCGCCGCCACCAGTACGTCGGGACCCGGGCTGGCCTTGAAGTCTGAAGCCATCGGGTTGGCCTGCATGGCCGAACTGCCCTTAGTCGTCATCGACGTGATGCGCAGCGGCCCTTCTACCGGGATGCCTACCAAGACGGAACAGACCGACCTGCTGCAAGCCCTCTACGGGCGCAACGGCGAATGCCCTGTGGTGGTGGTAGCTGCCAGCACTCCGGCCAACTGCTTCCACTACGCCTACATGGCCAGCAAGATAGCGTTGGAACACATGACACCCGTCATCCTGCTTTCCGATGCCTTTATCGGCAACGGCACTTCGCTGTGGAAGCTGCCACGGCTGGCCGAAATGCCCGAAATCCACCCTCACTACGTGCAAGACGGCATGCAAGGCTGCAAGGTGACCTATCGCGATGAAGCATCGAAGATACGCTATTGGAGCATCCCCGGCACGGAGGGTTTCGAGCACCGCAACGGCGGGCTGGAAAAGGACTATGTGAAAGGAAGCATCTCCACCGATGCGGCCAACCATGAAAAGATGGTGCAGGCACGCGCGGCGAAGATTGCGGGCATTGCCCAATGCCTGCCCGACGTGGAGGTACAGGGCGACCCGGATGCCGACTTGCTTGTCATCGGCTGGGGCAGCACGCAAGGCCACCTGGTGAGTGCCGTGGAACGCATCAACCTCAGCGGCAAACGGGCTGCATTGGCGCACTTCAACTACATCTGCCCCCTGCCCAAGAACACCGCCGAGGTCATCCGCCGCTACAAGCGGGTGGTGGTATGCGAACTGAACAACGGCCAATTCGCCCACTACCTGCGCTCGGAAGTGCCGGGCGTGGAATACCTGCAATACAATAAGGTACAGGGGCAACCTTTCACCGTATCGGAACTGGTGGACTACATTTCAACTTTAGCTTAACAAACGATGGAAACGACGAAACAATATACTGCAAAAGATTTCAAGAGCGACCAATACGTGCGCTGGTGTCCCGGATGCGGCAACCATGCCATCCTCAACGTGTTGCAAAAATCAATGGCCGAACTGGGCATCCCGCCCCACGAGACGGTCGTCATTTCGGGCATCGGCTGCTCGTCGCGCCTGCCCTACTACATCAACAGCTACGGCTTCCACACCATCCACGGACGCGGGGCGGCTATTGCCACGGGCGTGAAGGTGGCCAATCCCGGCCTCACCGTGTGGCAAATCACCGGCGATGGCGATTGCCTGGCCATCGGAGGCAACCACTTCATCCACAGCGTGCGCCGCAACGTGGACTTGAACGTGCTGCTGTTCAACAACCAGATATACGGCCTCACCAAGGGCCAATACTCCCCCACCACGAAGAAGGGCTTCGTCACCAAGTCGTCGCCCTACGGCACGGTGGAACGCCCCTTCCGCCCCGCCGAACTCACCATCGGGGCACGCGGCACTTTTTTCGCCCGCACCCTCGACGTGGACCTGCCTACTTCCCAACTGGCGATGACCGCCGCCGCCCGGCACAAAGGCACGTCGGTGGTGGAGTGCCTGGTGAACTGCGTCATCTTCAACAACGGCGCACACGGCTGGATAGCCGAAAAGGCCACCCGCCCCGACCGCACCATCGTGCTGGAACACGGCAAGCCCATGATATACGGCGTGAACCGCGACAAGGGTCTCGTGCTCGACGGCTTCAACCTGAAAGCCGTCACCATCGGGCAGGACGGCATCACGGAAAAGGACATCCTGGTGCACGATGCCAAGACCGAAGACCCCACCCTGCACCTCAAGCTCGCCATGATGGAAGGCCCGGACATGCCGATTGCCATGGGCATCATCCGCGACGTGGACACGGAGACCTACGACGAGGCGGTGGAAAACCAAATCAAGGAAGTGCAGGCCAAAACCTCCGTCAAATGCTTCGACGACCTCATCGACAGCCTGGAGCAGTGGGAAATGTAGGCTGACGGTGCGCTGACCACATACAAACAATGAAGACGAATACCCCTCATATCGTACAATATCAAGGTTCCAAGCGCATATTGGCACCTCAAATATTGCGCTATCTACCGTTGCGCATCGAACGGTTGATAGAACCTTTTGCTGGCATGGCCGCCATCACCATTGCCGTGGCACAACAGCAAAGGGCTTCCCGATATGTGGTCAATGATGTCAACCAACCTTTGATCGCCATATTGGCAGAGGCCATTCAAACCCCGGAACGGTTGATTTCCAACTATCGA
Organism: uncultured Bacteroidales bacterium; assembly: GCA_949297975.1. Lineage (GTDB taxonomy): Bacteria > Bacteroidota > Bacteroidia > Bacteroidales > Paludibacteraceae > QVMH01. The sequence continues at coordinate 5,126 of CASFUX010000123.1, read as the reverse complement.
ACTTTGTGGAACAGACAATTCGATTTCCCAGGAGGGAGTGTGGAGCATTATTACCATGTGCGCAACTTGTTCAATGAAGGGGAACAAACGGCGGAAAACATGCTCTACCTCCTGGCTCGTTGTGTAAAAGGCTCTGTCCGATATGACAGAAACGGCAAATTCAATCAGTCTCCTGACAAACGGCGCAATGGGACAAACCCGGATACGTTGGCAGACAACGTAAGACGCATCTCCGTCCTGCTGAAAGACAAAACAGTTTTCACCACATTGGATTACAGGGAAGTATTGAAAACGGCACGCAAAGGAGACCTTGTTTACATGGATCCTCCCTATCAAGGTGTTTCAACCGGGAGGGATTGTCGATATTTATCTGGCATTGGTTTTACCGACTTTGTCCAGGCTGTGAATGAGTTAAATTGTAAGGGAATTGATTTCGTCATCAGTTACGATGGCAAGTGTGGCGACAGGACGTATGGAGAGGAACTGCCAGACTATCTGGAATGCCAGAAGATATATCTCAATGCCGGTCTGTCAAGCCAATCTACTTTGTTAGGGAAGAAAGAAACCACGTATGAAGCCCTTTACCTGAGCCGAAATCTGCGGAAGAAAGAAATCTTCCACCCCATGCAGACATACCTTTTTGAAAGCCAAGCCATCGTATGAAGCCACTTCCTCAATCATTTATCGACAAACTCCATGCCGTGACCAATAAGCGCCCAGCTACCGTCATCCAACACATACTGAAGCACGGATACATCACCACGGAGGAGTTGAAAAGCACGTACGGCTACAACCATCCGCCCCGTGCCATACGGGATGTGCGCGAACAAGGCATTCCCATCGAGACTTATCGGATAAAAGGAAACGATGGAAGAACAATAGCAGCCTACCGCTTCGGCAACCCTGATGATGCGGACAAGCGCATCACAAAATCCGCAGGCCGCACCAGACTGTCTAAAGCTTTGAAGCAGGCATTGATAGAAAAGTATGGTGCCAAGTGCTTCATCTACTCAGAGCCTTTGGACGAATCGCTCCTGCAAGTAGACCACCGCATCCCGTTTGAAATCGGCAGAGAACAAAACGAGCAGGACATAGACCTGTACATGTTGCTAAGCCCTTCTGCCAACCGTGCCAAGTCATGGACGTGCGAACATTGCACGAATTGGGCAAAACGGGATGCTACTTTCTGCATGAACTGCTTCTGGGCATACCCGGAACATTATACCCATATTGCCGGGCATCATCAACGTCGCATCGTGCTGACCTTTACGGGCAATGAAATCGAAGATTACAACAAGCTGATAGCACTTGTCGGAAAAGACAAAGCAGAAGCAACTATCAAGAACTTAATCCATAAACATTTAAAATGACAATTCTATGACCCTCAAACCCATTTTCCCAATCGCAGCCGCCTGCCTGTTGGCGGCGTGCTCGCAGACGGACAAGGTGGTGGAATACCCGTTCATCGAGTCGGCCAACACCATGACCCTGGACATCGCCAAGGTGGAACTGACCGACACGGCCACCATCCTGCACACGGACGCTTACTTCCGCCCGCACAACTGGATACGCATCGACGCGCAGTCGTACCTCCTGGCCGACGGCAAGAAGTACATGCTCACCGGCACGCAGGGCATCGAGGCCGACTCGCTGTTCTGGATGCCCGATTCGGGCGAGGCATCGTTCACGCTCATCTTCGAGCCGATGCCCAAGCGCACCCGCTCGTTCGACTTCATCGAGTCCGACTGCGAGGACTGCTTCAAGCTGTACGGCATCGACCTCACCGGCAAGCGGACGTATGACGCGCCTGCCGATGTCCCGGCGGTGGACGGCAACGCCTCCGTGCCCGACCCCATCTTCCGCTCGGGCGAGACCACCCTGCGCTTCCACCTGCTCGGCTACCGGGAAGCATTCGGCAAGGAACTGAACGTGTACGTCAACACCATGTTCGGCGACCAGCAGCCCTACACCTGCCCCATTGATACAGAGGGAAACGCCACGCTCAGTTTCATGCAGTACGGCCCGGCATTGGCATTGGCCGATGCAGCACAAGCGTTCTTTGCACAAATATGGTTAGCTCCCGGCGACACCACCGACGTGTACCTCAACATGCAGATGAGCGGTTGGAACATCCTCGCCCGCCGCGCCGAGAAAGGGAAAGCCCCGCAACCCGCTCCGCTTCAATCCCTCTACGTTACCGGCACGTATGCCAATCTGACCAATGCCCATGCGTTGTACAGCCCGCGATATTACTCCATGGACTTGTATAGTGGCAAGTTTGCCGACTACCGCATGAAGTCCGATGAGTATGCGGCTTTCGTAGTGCAACAATACCAAGCCTTAACCGACAGCATCGCGCAAAGCAGCCAGCCCCCGCTGATAAAGGAACTGAACCTACTGACCCTGAAACAAAACGCCCTCTACGCCTTGACGAGTGGCGACCTACTGCGCGAACTCAACTACCGTGAGGTTCACAACATGTGGGAACATAAGCCGATAAAAGGCATCGACCCGATAAAAGCCGGGGACGTGGAGCAAGTGTGCCGACTATTTGATATCAACGACCCCAAACTGCTGATGGGGACGAACACCATACAATACGTTTCCGCCATCGCGTGGAACGACTTCAACCTGGTTGAAAGATCCGGCATCAAAGAGGGGCTGGCGGTTGACCTGCCCCAGGTGCTCCCCTTGATACCCAAGGCGGAAAGCATCTCCCTCACCGACGACGACCGCCAGATGCTGGCCGCGATGGAGAACCCCTTCTACCTGGATGCCTTGGAAAAGATGGAAGCCAAGGCCAAAGCCGACCTCGCCGCCGTGGAAGGGAAAGCGAAGATAGAACCCACGCCGGACGTGCCGTTGTCGCAGCTCTTCGATGCCATCATCGCCCCCCACCGGGGCAAGGTGGTGCTGGTGGACTTCTGGAACACGTGGTGCGGGCCGTGCCGCATGGCGTTGAAGGCCATCGAACCGCTGAAAAGTACCGAACTGAATAGCGACGACCTGGTGTGGCTCTACATCGCCAATGAAACCTCGCCCCTCGTGACGTACAAGACGATGATACCCGGCATCCAAGGCATCCACTACCGCCTCAACGCCGAGCAATGGAAGGCCTTGGCGGACAAGTTCCAGATAGACGGCATCCCCTCCTACGTGCTGGTGGACAAGCACGGCGCATACAAGCTGCGCAACGACCTCCGCGACCACAACCTGATGAAAGAGACGCTGAAAGGCATGATTGCGGAATGATGTAGCACACGGAACACACGGACTATACGGATTGACACGGATATTTTCCCCACTGCCACGGCTCGGAACAACCCTTCCGAGCCGTGGCACTTTTTTGAACGCAAAGACGCAAAGGACGTTGCGCCTTCGCGCCTTTGCGTCTTTGCGTTCAAAAGTATCAGCATGGAGTTCCAGCCTTACGGAACAACCGTTCCAGCCTTACGGAACAACCGTTCCAACCTGATGGTACGACTGTATCAACCTGATGATACAACTGTATCAACCTGATGATACGACTGCTGGCGCAAGTCTGCGACTTGTGCCTAAAATAAGGCAGTTTGCAACTGCCAATACGAAGTTGCAAACTTCGGGCATGTACGGCACAAGTCACAGACTTGCGCCAACGCGAACACCGATGTAGGCGAGGGCTTCTTGTAGAGACGGGGCGTGCCCCGCCTCCGGGCGAATAAGATAATCATCATGCATATCCGCTGGGAGACAAGACGTGCCTTGTCTCTACAACACGCGCACAACACACGCACAAAAAAGGGACGCACTTTACAACAAGTGCGTCCCTTCACACATCAACCATACCACTCACAGGGCGGGGAAGGCTGTAGAGACAAGGCATGCCTTGTCTCCATACCTCCCCGTACCTCCCGTTTTCTTATTCCTTATATTATTAAGGATGGGTGGGATACAAGGCATGCCTTGTCTCTACAACAGTACGTGTATTCCCTCCCCCTCGGGGGGAGGTCAGGTGGGGGCAAGCATCTACTTCACCACCACCTTGCGGCTGCCGTGGCCTTCTATATATAATAGGTATAGGCCGGGGGCGAGGTCGTCGATGACTTCTTTTTCCAGGGCTTCGTCCACGTGCTTGAGGTGGCGGCCCGACAGGTCGAAGAGGTCAAGCTCCAGCCCTTCGGCGTACTGCACCACGATGGAGCGGTCATGCCCGTAGGCCAACACGTCGGCGGTGAGCGTGCCGATGCCCGACTGGCGGTCGGTTATGGTCACTTCCACGACTTCGCCGCCGCCCACCTGGTCGAAGCTGAGCCAAGAGAGCATTCCGTCAGCCACCGTGCCGAAGCCCAGCAGGTATTTCCCGGCTTCCCGGTTGCCGATGTTGTCCGTTATCTCAATGGGAGCAGTTGCCCCTTGGTTCACGCTCACGGGGTAGAACGATGAGTTCCACTCCAGGCTTTGCGCACCCTCCTTCATGATGGCCACGCACACATTGCCCGAGTAATCCGCCGTGCCCGTGTTCTGTATCACGGTGCTCACGGTGAAGTCCTCGTTGCAGTAGATGACGGTCGGTATCACGGTCTCATTGCTTACCAAGGTCAGCACCGGCTCGCCCGCGGGCGGTTCGCCGCCGAAGCCCGAAGCGGTGAGCGTGATTTCGCCAAAGACACCGCTGCCGTCCGCCGCCGTGGCGCGTATAGTGGCCGTGCCGTTCACGCCCTTGGCGGTCACCAGGCCGGTGGCGGACACTTCCACCACCTGCGAACCGCTGGGGATGCTCCAGCTATACCCCTGCTCGGTGGCGTTGGCCGGGAGCACTTGCACTTCCAGTTGCACCGTGGGCTGCGAGGGCGTGAGCGAGGTGGAGGATGCCGTGAGCTTAATGCTCTGTACCGGCACGTCCGAGGGCGTGTCGCCGCCGAAGCCCGAAGCGGTGAGCGTGATTTCGCCAAAGACACCGCTGCCGTCCGCCGCCGTGGCGCGTATGGTAGCCGTGCCGTTCACGCCCTTGGCGGTCACCAGACCGGTGGCGGACACTCCCACCACCTGCGAACCGCTGGGGATGCTCCAGCTATACCCCTGCTCGGTGGCGTTGGCCGGGAGCACTTGCACTTCCAGCTGCACCGTGGGCTGCGAGGGGCTGAGCG
>CASFUX010000122.1 GCA_949297975.1 uncultured Bacteroidales bacterium | reverse complement strand
TGGAAGAAAACGAGCACTTGTGGCTGACAGTGGACGTGGGTATGAGAGATGAAGATGGGACAATTGCCACTGCACCAAATGACGATGACCGCTTCTTGATTGTTATTTCCGATGACGGTGGTTTGTCGTGGAAACAGGTAGACATCTTGGCGGAATGGAACAATGCTGGTACGGGTGATTATGTGTTGAACAATCTGAAGACTACGTTTACCAATTATCGTTTTGACCTGAGTGCATATGAGGGTAAGGTTATTAAGGTGGGGTTCTATGCGGAATCATCTGTGGCTAATGCCTCCCCCAACCTCTATATTGACAACGTGCGCATCAACCGCTATGTGGAAGTGAACCCCGAAGCCTCGCAGTGCGAAGGCTACGACTACGAAGGCGAAGGCTTCTACATCACCTATGACAACCTGGAACTGGGTGAAAACGAGTTCCAGCGGATGGTGTTCTCCAACACGTCGGCAATAGCGGACAGCGTGGTCAACCTCACGGTGGCGGTAACGGCCATGCCCACCGACACCATCGAGGCCACCACCTGCGAAGGTGAACCGTATGAAAACTACGGCTTCGAGGTGGCCGCAGGCGAATCGGGCGAGTTCAAGCGCAAGCTGAAGAGTGAAGAAACCGGGTGCGACAGCGTGGCTGTGCTGAAACTGAACATCATCGAAGCCCTACGGGTACAGTTGATGGACACCATCTGCCAAGGTCAGACTTACACCTTCGGTGGACAGGAACTCAACCGCACGGGCATCTATGTGGATACCGTGGCCTCGCAAGTGACGCGTTGCGACAGCATCACCACCTTGGCACTCACCGTGCGGGATGCCTTGCGCACCACCCTGACGGAAGTGGCCTGCTTCGGCGAGCCGTACACTTTCGGCGAGCTAACCTTGATGGAAAGCGGCACGTATGCGGATACGCTCCAAACGGCTGCGGGCTGCGACAGCATCGTGACGCTGAACCTCACCGTGCGCGAGGAAATACCGCCTACCCACATCTACGGCTATGTATGCCCGGATGAAACGTACACGGATGATCGCTTCACGGGCGTACCGGCAGTGAACGATGAGTATGAACTGACGGTAACGACCGACTGGGGCGCATGCGACAGCCTGCTGGTGCTTCACCTCACGGTGCTGGACGATGACACCGTATATACGGAATACCGGATAGACGAGGACGAACTGCCGTTCACTTATCATGGCCAGACCTACGAAGTGGGCGAAACGGGTGTGCATGTGCAGACGTTGGAAGTGACGAGCCAGAGTGGCAACTGCTCGGCAGTGTTAGTGGCCACGCTCACCATTGGTGACAACGTGGGTATGGGCATGACGCAGGGCGGTACCCTTAGCATCGTGCCGACGCTCATCAACCGAGGGCAGAGTGTACGCTTGTCCGGCGCAGGAGCGACGGAACTGGAAGTGGCCGTGTTCGATATGACGGGTCGTCTGGTATTCCACGACGAGTCGATGGCGATGCCTGCCGAGTTGAGGGTGTTTGATGCCTCGGGCATCTACACCGTGAAGGCCATAGACGGCAACGGGCAGGTAATGTACGGACGTGTAATCGTGAAGTAATGAAAACACGTGTTAGTTGATGTGGAGAAGCACAGGGGAGTGCGGTGGGCGAATGCCCCCGTACCCTCTGTGCTCTTTTTAGTACAAAAGAGAAGTCGCGGAATACGCAAAAGTTGGAAATCGGAAGGACAGATAAGGCCAACGACCTTGTGGTATCCAGTGTGGGGCAACGCTCGTTTGTAGGGGCGAAAAATCTTTTGCCTGAACAATCAGGTTATTCGCGCAAGGTTCCCTTTCCGTGCAAATCCGCTCATTCCGTGTACTAATCTGAAATTTGAAATCTGAAATTTTATGTATGATATTAGCAATGGCCGCTTGAGCGGCCGGAGTGGATGACATAGGGAGGCGTGTCCGAGTGGGTATGATATATCCGCTTGGGCACACCTCTTTTGTAGAGACAAGGCCTACCTTGTCTCGATGGTAAATAAAATATTTTGTTAGGGGAGATAAGTCCTGCCTTGTCTCTATATGCAACAGGCTATCCAACTATTATTTATATTCTGCATGAAACGGCTTTTATTTTTATTTATGGCGGGGCTGATCCTCGCTGTTCCCCGGCTGACCGGGCAAATAACCCATTACCGCTGCGACTTCGAAGACATGGCGGAAAATGCGCAATGGGGAGGTGGATTGAATCCCATCTGCAACTCTAGTTTGACAATTAGCGATTTTGGTAGCCCCTGGTATATTGGTTCAGCTATCGACAATGGTGGTGCAAATAGTCTATATGTATCAAAAGATGGTGGACTGACGGCCTCAGTGGGAAATGGCTGCATTATGATAGCCTATAGAGAATTAACATTCGAAGCTGGTAATTACGAACTTTCTTTTGATTGGCAGACGGGTACTAGCGGTGGAGGCAACGTGTTGTTTGCTGGTTGGTTGCCAGGGAATTCGGACACAAAGCTTTGTTGTAATAGGAGTGGCTCTTCACGGCCTGCTTATCTGGATGAATGTACGTTAGTGCCAAAGGGGGCTTCAGTCGACTCTTTGCATGCCGCTTCTTGGAAAACCTCGGTGTTTTCATTTACTTCGGATGGTAATCCGGGCAAATTGTTGTTTGTGTGGGCAACTCAAGGAACATCGGCAGAGATCAAGGGAGGATGTGTAGACAACATCTATATCAAGCCTGCTGGCGGATGCCCCATGCCGACTGATTTAGCTGCCGATGTGGTGGATGATAAAGTGGTGCTTGCTTGGCAAGGTGAGCCTGATGCTATCTTCGATGTAAAATGCTATTCGTATGCCAGCGATAGCTGGCAGGAGTTTAATGGTGTGACGGAACAAGCTCTGACGTTTTATGGCATGCAAGCCGGACAGACGGATTTCTACGTGCGCACAGTGTGTGAAGAAGAGACCAGTCATTGGGCACAAGTGACCGATTTGTTGTATTTTCCAGGAAGGGGCTGTGTGGATTATCTGTATTTGGTGGATGAAAACTGTTACACAGGCCTCCATGGAGGAAGTGCCGCGATGAGGGATAAAAGACCGGGGAAGGTGGATTATGGTGCAGGGAATATTCAAAGTAGGCATACTGTTTATATGACACCGGGAGAGTATGACCCGAATACCGAATATGGTCTTCCTACCATTCCTCCAGGAGAGTTGGCTTCTGTGCGGTTAGGAAATGATAACACAGGGACAGAAGCGGAATGCATAGAGTATTCCTTTACGGTAGATGCCGATGTAGCATCGGTACTGCGCATGAATTACGCAGTGGTGATGTGCGAGCCGTCAACATCAACTGGAAGACATGACATTGAAGAACAATCTTCGTTTACTTTGGAAGTGTTGGATGGTGGTATGCGTGTGCCGTGTACTTATGCCAAGTTTGCTGTGGGATATGACACATCGGATGGCACTTGGCATTCTTGTCCAGGTAAGTTAGGAACTAATTGGTGGAAAGAATGGACTACAATTGGGGTCAATTTGGAAGAATATGACGGAAAAACTTTGACTATTCGTTTGTCTACTTTTGATTGCACTTTGGGTGGGCACTGGGCGTATGCTTACTTTACGTTGGAATGCGGAACCAGCGAACTGGAAGGTATTACCTGCGGGCAGCCGACGACCCAGTTTATCGCTCCCGAAGGGTTTAATTATCGTTGGTATCTGCCGGATGACCTGGGTGACATCAGGAGCACGGAACAAATATTTGAGGTGGATGAAAAAGATACGCTTACTTATTACTGCGATGTGATATTCCCGGGAAATAATGCCGGAGATGATTGCTACTTTACCTTGGAGGCCAGTGCTGTGCCGCGTTTCCCCGTGGCAGCTGCCAGTTATGAAGTATCGCATGATGATTGCCGTAACATAGTGGCATTTGACAACCTTAGCCATATTCTGACCGAGAACCAGGTTACGTTGGACACCACCCACACCGCCCTGCCTTGCGAAACAACCTATTGGGACTTCGGCGATGGTACCACGACCATGGAGTACAGCCCTACGCATGAGTTCCCACTCGAAGGGGGCACGTTCAATGTGAAACTCGTGTCGGGCATTTCGGACGATTTGTGTCAGGATAGTATCATCATTCCCATCAGGTTACCGCGACTGGGTACGAAAATAGATACTATCCCGATGTATGGCTGCTCGAACCACCTGCCGTTCGTTTTGCCTGATGGACAGCAGGCGTGGGCATCCGGCTACTTCCAGGATAAGAACAGCGGTTTGACGCAATATGGCTGCGACAGCATCGTGGTGTATGATGTGCTCATCAGCGAAGCGGTGGAAGCGCACGACACCATTTGTTCGGACGATGTGCCGTACATGTTCGTGGGCGATGCCTTGACAGAATCGGGCACGTACACAGCGGAGGGTGCCAGCGTGTATGGGTGCGACAGCGTGTTGCATCTGGTGGTGCTGGAGGACTTGCACGTGGAAGTGCCTGCCGCCCCGCAAGCTTGTGCGAACGATCCGTTGTTGGATATTGGTTATGAGGTGACAAACGGACTGGCTACGGATTTCAGCTTGGAATATGTGGATGCGGGCAGCAACCTGGCGGACACCACGGGGCAAGTTACGCCCTCGCCTTTGCAGATACCGTTGCCTGCCGACGTGCGTCCAGGGCATTACGCGGCCAACCTCATCTTCCTGAATGCCGATTGTGGCAACGACACGGTACCGCTGAACATCTCCATCTTCTATCCTTCGTCCATCCTGTCTCAACGTTGGGACGATGTGCTGTTTGTGCAGAATGCGGACTACAACGGCGGATACGAATTTTCAACGTACCAATGGTACAAGAATGACGAGCCGATAGACGGCGAAACGGCTTCCTACCTGTATGCATCCGATGGCTTGGATCAGGCGGCGGAATACCGCGTGGAACTGACCCGTTCGGATGATGGGATGACGGTGTCCACCTGCCCGGTCGTGCCTTATGCGGTGGACAACGTGACCCTGACGCTGGCATCGAGCGTTGTGCCGGAAGGTGGCGAGGTGCAGGTGTCGTCGGCGCACGGTGGCATGGCATCGCTGTACTCGCTCAGCGGGGTGCTGCTGAGCCGTCAGCCGCTTGCTGAGGGAACGACAAGCCTCACCGCCCCCACGCAGGCGGGCTACTACCTGTTTCGGGTGGAGCTGGACAACGGGCAAGTGAAGACGTATCATTTGCAAATAGTCAAATAGCTACAAGCTACGAGCTACAAGTAGTGGGTTCCAGCCGGATGGCACTTGTAGCTTGTAGCTCGTAGCTAACTAATCGTTAATCACTAACCACTAATCGTTAACTTCGATGAATAAGTTTATCGGCTATACAATATTTATATATGTCAGTTTGGTTGCCTGCTGCATGACGGCTTCCGCCCAGGCGCATCATTACTTGGACGTGTGGGCAGGCGGGGGCTACGATGCGCTGCTGCACGGCATGGAGCATACGAAGGTGCCGGGTGGCGGCGGCTTCAACGCCGGGGTAGGCTATGAGTTGAACGCGAACCTGTTCCTGTTGCAGACGGGGGTGGAGTTCCAATATTTCGGTTCGAAAACGCGGCTGGAAGGTTACAGCGAGGATTATACGATGCTTTACCAGGATAATAAAGGGGTACAGGCTCCCATGCTGTATCAGTACAATTTTCTGGACTACACGGAGCGGCATCGGGCCGGGTACGTGAACGTCCCGCTGCTCTTGGGGGTGAAGTTCGACCGCTATTATGCCTTGGTGGGAACGAAGGTGGGGGTGAACCTGCTCGGCAGTTTTGCCTCCGGTGCGCAAATCCACTTGTCGCCGAATGACCCGATGGCCATCGAGGACTTTGGGCGGAAATACCCGCCTTTTGATGTGGCACGCGAGGGCAATCTGGACTTGGGGCTGAACGTGACGGCCTCGGCGGAATTCGGTGTGACGCTGGACGAATGGCTGCCCCGCAACATGACCCGCCTGAGCAACCGGCGGCGCACGCCCGTGTCCTACCGTGCGGGGGTGTTCGTGGACTACGGGTTGATGAACCTGAACAAGGCGAGCACGACCTCGCGCCTGGTACAGCCACAGGCGGACGGGAGTGGCTTGGTGGCTGACCCCTTGGTGTTGGACTACGCGCACCTGCCCGCCAGCACCTTGGCCGAAGGGCATCCGCTGCATAACTTGTATGCGGGCGTGAAGCTCACGGTGCAGTTCGACCTCACGAAGAAGCGGCGCAAGTCGTCGCGTCCGGCAGCCGAGCCGATGCCCTTCTATGCCCACGTGACCGATGCCGTCACGCAGGCCGACCTGGCCGGGGTGGACGTGACCGCCCGACTGGGCAGCCGCACGGTGTTTAAGCAGACCACCGATGCTGCCGGGATGGTGATGCAGCCCGAATTGCGGCGCGGGCGCTACACGCTCAGCGTGCAGCAGGAAGGGTATCAGAACTTCCGCAAGACGGTGCCGCATTATCGCACCGACACGGTGGAAATCGCGCTGAAGCCCGTGCCCGATTACTTCGTGCATGTGTTTGATGCCAAGAACGGTGCCAATCTGGCTGCCGATGTGGAACTGACGCGCCCGTCGTACAACTCGTCCGTGTTCAAGGGGATGACCGATGCCGCCAGCGGGCTGTTGGAATGCGATGTGCGGGCAGGCCGTTACCAAATCTATGTGGACGCGAAGGGGTACATCTACCAACAGAGCGTCGTGGAACTGGCCGCCTCGGACACGCTGGAATTTGCACTCCAGCCGATAGAAAAGGACGTGAAGGTGGTGTTGCACAACTTGTTCTTCGCCTTGAACAGTGCCGAGATATTGCCTGAATCGACACCGGCCTTGGAAGACCTGCACCTGTTCCTGCAACAGAACGAGACGGTCAAAATCCACATTGTGGGGCATACGGACAACACCGGGACGTTGGAATACAACATGCAATTGTCCGAAGCGCGCGCCAAGGCCGTGTATGATGCCATCGTGGCGCGGGGCATATCCGCCGATCGCTTGACCTACGAAGGTCGCGGCCCGAACGAACCGGTCGCCACCAACGACACTGAGGAAGGCCGCGCCGCCAACCGCCGCGTGGAATTTGTGATTAAATAGCGGTAGGAGACGCTTATCAGAAAGAGGCACTGTCCGCAAGTATCTTTGTGTTTTTCCGCACTGACGCGGCGAAAATTCCATACGGACGGAATTTTCACCGCGTCAGGGCGGAATTTTTGTTGCGTACGTATGCACGTCCATGCTCCTGCCCATCCGGGGTAAATTCCCTGTACGTCTAAGTCGGCACGTGTGCCTGCGTTTGGACCAAACAAAACCGTTTCGGGAAATATTTTTACCTGATTCATTGTCAATAAAAAAAAAACATCTATCTTTGCAACCCATTTTGGACGAACTGAAGTGGAATGTAAATAAAGTAATTAAGTAAAAACAAGATTAGAAAATGCCTACAATTCAACAATTAGTTAGAAAAGGAAGAGCAGAGCTGGTCAGCAAAAGCAAGTCTCCTTCGCTGGATTCTTGCCCGCAGCGTCGCGGTGTTTGTCTGCGTGTGTACACGACGACCCCGAAGAAGCCTAATTCGGCCATGCGTAAGGTAGCCCGTGTGAAGTTGACGAACCAGAAGGAAGTGAATGCTTACATTCCGGGCGAAGGGCACAACTTGCAGGAGCACTCCATCGTGATGGTGCGTGGCGGCCGTGTGAAAGATCTCCCGGGCGTGCGCTACCACATCGTGCGCGGTACGTTGGATACTGCTGGTGTGAACGGTCGTCTGCAACGTCGCTCGAAGTACGGTGCCAAGCGTCCGAAAGCTGGCAAGGCAGCTGCCGCCCCGGCCAAGAAGAAATAAGTTTCCGCTTCGGCCTAATAACAGATTAAATCCAAGTCAAAACAAACTTGTTTGAGTTTAGGTGCCTGATGAGGGTTGAGTAAATGGCTCGGTGGAGCCGTTGAAGCAGACTTAAAAAAGCAACCAAACAAAAACTGAAATTTTAGAAGAAAAATGAGAAAAG
>CASFUX010000121.1 GCA_949297975.1 uncultured Bacteroidales bacterium | reverse complement strand
CTTCATCACGCTCGACGAGTTCTTCACCGGCAACCACAAGCTGCTCACGCAGGCCTACGCCCCGATGACGATACGCTTCTTCATCCTCCAGGCGCATTACCGCAGCACGGTGGACTTCAGCAACGAGGCGTTGCAGGCTTCGGAAAAGGGCTTGGAACGCCTGCTCGAAGGTTACGCCCGCTTGCAGAAGCTGAAATCTGCCGCCCAGTCGTCCGTGGACGTGGCGGGGCTGCGCGCGAAATGCGAGGAAGCCATGTGCGACGACCTCAACACGCCGATGGTCATCTCTCACCTGTTTGAAGCCCTGAAAGCCGTCAACCTGGTGCACGATGGCAAGGCAACCCTCTCCGCCGACGATGTGGTCGAACTGCAATCCGTGTTCCACCTCTTCGTGGAAGACCTGCTCGGCTTGCAGACCGCCGACAGCCTCGGCACAGGGCTGGAAGCCTACAAGAAAGCCGTGGACCTGCTGCTGGACATCCGCATGGAAGCCAAGCGCAACAAGGACTGGGCCACCAGCGACAAGATACGCAACGAACTCACCGCCATCGGCTTCGACATTAAGGACACGAAGGATGGCGTGGAGTGGAAACTGTAAGACGAGGGAGATTGTACGCCAAGACGGAAAGATGCGAAGGGAGGCTTTTGCGTCTTTCTTTCCTAATTGTTAATTGCATGCGCCGTTTCTATCTTCCTTTGTTCATCTCCCTGCTGGCGGCCGGTGCGCTGGCCGAGGCTCCTGCCGGATATTATGATGCAGCCGATGGCAAGTCGGGTGCGGAGTTGAAAACCGTGCTGCACCAGGTCATCAGCCCTTGCTACAACCTGGACTATGCGGGCTTCACGGCCACGTACTGGGGCGAGCGTTATTTCCGCCGCACCGACTGGCATCCGGACGGAGGCTATTGGGACATGTATTCCGATGGCCGCCTGCTGGAATACGACAGCCAGAAGCTGGAGCGCGAGCACTGTCTGCCCCGCAGCTGGTGGAAACTGGATAGCGACTACGGACGGGCGAACAGCGACCTGCACAACCTGAACCCGGCGGACGAAGCGGCCAACGGGCGGAAATCCAACAATCCCTTGGGCGAGACCGAAGGAGAACGCTTCAATAACGGCGTGTCCAAGGTGGGGGCGAGCACGCTCGACGGCTACACGGGCACGGTGTTCGAACCTGCCGACGAGTACAAGGGCGACTTTGCCCGCACCTACATGTACATGGTGACATGCTACGAGGACTACGCCGACCGCTGGACAGCCGAGGGACTGAACATGCTGACCAACGAGACCTATCCCGTGTTCAAGCCGTGGGCATTGGAGATGCTGCTGCGCTGGCACCATGCCGACCCGGTGAGCGACAAGGAACGGCAGCGCAACGACTCGGTGTTCGCCCTGCAACTGAACCGCAACCCCTTCATCGACTTCCCCGACTTGGCCGATTACCTGTGGGGCGACCGTGCCGATGAGCCTCTCTCCGTGCCCGATAAGGCCATTGCCCCCACGTTGCTGACCCCGGTCAATGGTTTTCAAGTGGATTTCAACGAGGTGCGTTCGTCTTACCCCAGCACCCGCTACATCCCGGTGAAGGGGGCGCAACTGGCCTCCGACCTCACCGTGGAATTTCTCCGAAACCCCTCCGAAGCCTTCAGCGTGGTGCGCCCGTTGTCGTATGCCTGGGCCAACAACCTGGCAGGCGATACCTTGATGGTACGCTACAAGCCGGTGGCCTCCCGTGCCGATACCGCCGTGCTGCGCATCGGCGGCGTGCCGGGACAAACTCCCGTGCTGATTTATCTCTACGCCCAAGGAGTGATGACCGGCACAACGGAACAGGTGGACCCCGTGACCCCCACGCCCGATATGGACGTGCAACTGTTCTACACAGGTCCGTGGGACAAAACTTCCCTGCCCGCGAACATGACCACCAATGCCAAGGGCGACCCCTACGGCAACGGCGATTTCAGCTTCCGCAACAACAAAGAATATCTGATCGTGACTTTCGATGATGCGCCCGGCGTGCTGCAATTCTCCGCCCGTCCCTACAATGCCTGGGGCACGAACGACAACCACCTATATATATATGAAGGCACGGATGCCAACCACTTCGACCCCGACCCGATAGCCGACCTCGATACTACATTCATGCAACACGGCTCGACCTACAACAACACACCCCTCATCCCCCTGAGCGAGAACACCCGCGCCATCAAGATAGAGTATGTGAAAGTGAAGCAGAACGTGGGCATCAACCACCTCATCATCACCCGTAAGAAAACGGTCACCCGCAGTCCTTCGATAACCGGACAACTGCCGTTGCAGGTGCGTTGTGCCGATGGCGTGCTGCACCTGCAAGGCCTGGAGCGGGCAAGCCGGGTGCAGGTCTATACTCTCGCGGGCGACCTGGTGGCCGAGGCGGAATGCCCTACGGGCGATGCCTCCCTGCCCTTTGCCCCCAAAGGTGTGTTTGTATTGAAGTCGGGCGATATTGTCTGTAAATTCATTGCCAAATGAACTTCTTCTTGCGACATATCCGCCTAATGCAGGCGTTCGTCCTGCTGTGGTTCGCGTTGGGCTTGACCGCCCAAGGCGTGAACCTGGAGGAGTATTACGAGAAAGCCAAGGGCAAGGCCGATAGCGAACTGAAGACCGCCCTGCACGAGATAGCCGCCAAAGGACAGAAGAAGCAGGATTACTATGACATAGCTGACTTCTTCGAGAAATATGACCTAACAGATAACGGGTTGATATGGGATCTCTACGCCGAGCCGCGTTATCGCTATTGGAATGGAAACCTCAACCGCGAACACTCCATGCCTAAAAGCTGGTTCGGTGTATCTGATGCGAACAAGTCCACCATTGGCTCCGACTACCACAACCTATACCCCTCCGACCGCGAGGCCAATTTGGCCAAGAGCAACTACCCGCTGGGCGAGACCACGGGCGGCACGTTCGACAACGGTGTGTGCGAGGTGGGCAGCAACACCTTCCCCGGCTATTCGGGCACAGTGTTCGAACCCGCCGACGAATACAAAGGCGACTTCGCCCGCACCTACATGTACATGGTGACCCGCTACGAGGACTACGCCACCCGTTGGACGAGCACCGGCACGCGCAGCATGTTGACCAACACCACCTACCCCACCTTCAACTCCTACGCCGTCAACCTGCTGATGAAGTGGCATCGCGCCGACCCGCTGAGCCGCAAGGAGACCGACCGCAACGAAGCCGTCTATCGCGTGCAGGGCAACCGCAACCCCTTCGTGGACTACCCCGAACTGGCCGAATACCTCTGGGGCGACAAGCAGGGCGAACGGTGGAGCTACACGCCCTTCTCGCTCGTGCGCCAGCCCGGCGGCGACCTGCTGCACGTGCAACTCGAACGCCAGCCCGACGGCGAGGCGCATTACGAAGTGTACGGCCTCAGCGGCGTGCGGATGATGGCAGGCACGTTGCCTGCCGACGGCACGTTGTCCGTCTCCTCCCTGCCTGCCGGTCTGTATCTGCTCACCGCCTATGCCGATGGCGTGCGCTACACCGGGCGGTTCGTGAAGTAGGACGGGGGAACGCAAATGATGCATAAGGCGCAAATTACCGCAAGAGGTAATTTGCGCCTTATTCTGTAGAGATGTCACTCTGTGGCGTCTCTCACTCTGTGGCGTCTCTATATTCTCCGACCTGAGTTCGGTATAAGAGTGGTCTTTATCTACCCCCTCGGCTATTCGAGCCACTCCCCTTTATCAAAAGGGGAGAGTGGAGTTACTTCTGCCTACTGTCATCAGACGAAACATGCCTAACTCTCCCCTTTTGATAAAGGGGAGTACCCGTAAGGGGGAGGGGTTAGAAGATATATTACTTGAACATAAGCATGAACCCTTATACCGAACTAACGTTTCCCGCAGATATTTCCCCAAACGTCAGCAGATGTTTTCCCATTTATGAGCAGATGTTTTCCCAATCGTGAGCATAAGTTTTACAGCCCACAGTTGTGGGTTATATAACCCATAACTGTGGGTCGTACAACCCATAACTGTGAGTTGTATAACCCATAACTGTGGGCTGTAAAAGTCATCAGCACAAGTCGGAAAACTTGTCCGCAAAAATCGGAAAACCCATCGGCACAAAAAGGGAAAGCCCATCCCCTCCCCCTGCGGAAAGGTAAGGCAGAATACCTAAAACAGGTGATTTCCCGGCCGGGTGGATATGGTTACTTTTGCCGCGTTTTTAGATGAACGAGGCATGAAGCGGTTGTATCTGTTGGTCGTCGTCGGGTGGATATGCGCATTGTCCGCCCCGGTTGCCCATG
This sequence comes from uncultured Bacteroidales bacterium, assembly GCA_949297975.1. Taxonomy (GTDB): domain Bacteria; phylum Bacteroidota; class Bacteroidia; order Bacteroidales; family Paludibacteraceae; genus QVMH01. The sequence goes on along the minus strand of CASFUX010000121.1, from coordinate 32,665 downwards.
CACAAGACCGCGCGGGGGCAACCTTGCGCGGCACGGTGCACGATGCGTACACCCGCGAACCGTTGCCCTATGCCACCGTGGTGCTGCAAGGGGCAAAGAGCTATGCCACCGTGGCCGACCCCGACGGATGCTTCATGTTGCGGGGCATCGCGCCCGGCACATACGAAGCCACCTGCTCCTACGTGGGCTACGCGGGACGGCAGGTGCGGGTGGAGGTCACGGGCGATACCCGCCTCGACTTCCATCTGCGGTCGGACAACCAGTTGCACGAAGTGGTGGTCACGGCCACGGAGGCGCAAGGACCGGTGGCAGCCTCGCGCATCGACCGCACCGCCATGACGCACTTGCAGCCCACCAGCCTGGCCGACCTGATGGAACTGCTGCCCGGCGGCGTGTCCCGCGACCCGGACATGGGCATGGCCAACACCATCGGCCTGCGCGAGACGGGCACGACCGATGCCAACGGCAATGCATCGAGCGACCCGGACTATGCCATCAGCTCGCTGGGCACGCTCTTCGTGGTGGACGGGGCACCGCTCAACACGGATGCCAACCTGCAATACTCCCCCTTGAGCAACACCTACGGCTCGGGCAGCAGCACCGGGACGGAGGACAGGCGCAACATCACCAACCGGGGCGTGGACATGCGCACCATCGCCACCGATGACATCGAGAGCATCGAGGTCATACGCGGCATCCCCTCCGCCGAATACGGCAACCTCACCAGCGGGGTGGTCAACATCAGGAAAATACGCCGCGCCACGCCTTTTACCGCCCGCTTCAAGGCGGATGGCTACAGCAAACTCGTGGCTGTAGGCAAGGGGTTTGCCCTGCCCGGGCAGCGGGACATGGTGGCCAACGTGGACGCGGGCTACCTCGACTCGAAAAGCGACCCGACCAACAACCTGGAAAGCTACCGGCGGCTCAACTTCTCGGCACGCCTCACCTGGCACATGCCGCACGACGGGTGGAACCTGCGCTGGGAAGCGGCGGCGGACTACACCGGCTCGTTCGACAACAGCAAGCAGGACCCCGACCTCAACTTCGGACGCATCGACGAATACCGGTCGGTGTACAACCGCTCGGCCGTGACAAACAACCTGGCATTCCGCTTCCCTTCCATCGCCTGGCTGAAGGGGGTGGACGTGAACTCGTCCGTCAGCCTGCAAGTGGACCAGCTGACGCAGACCCGCCTCGTGTCGCCGCAACGTTACGCCCTTGCCCCCACCACCACCGAGGCGGGCGAGCACGATGCCAACATCCTGTTCGCCGAATACATGGCCGATTATCTGAGCGACGGCAAGCCGTTCAACTCCTTCTTCAAACTGAAAAGCGATTTCCTCTTCACTCCCGGCGGGGTGAGCAACCACGTCAAGGCGGGTATGCAGTGGGACTATACGAAAAACTTCGGGCGCGGGCAGGTGTACGACCTGGGGCATCCGCTCTCCGCCTCGGGCAACTGGAATGCGCGTCCGCGTGCCTTCCGCGACATCCCCGCCTTGCAATATCTGGCATTCTTCATCGAGGACAGGCTGACGCACGCCTTCGGCCGGCACCAACTGGAAGTGCTGGCCGGGCTGCGAGGCAACATGCTCCCAGGGCTGGACAAGGCCTATGCCATGCACGGGCAGGTGTACCTCGACCCCCGGCTCAACGCACAATGGACGTTCCCCGGCATCCGCATCGGGCGGCACGAACTGGTGGCTTCGCTGGCCGGAGGACTGGGACGCACCACCAAAATGCCCACGCTGAACTACCTGTACCCGGACAAGCGGTACAACGACATCACGCAACTGGCCTATTATGACGACAAGCATCCGGTGGAGCACAGCCGCTTTACCGTGATGTCGTATGTACAGGACCAGACGAACTACCAGCTGCAACCCGCCCGCAACCGCAAGTGGGAAGTGCGAGCCGACGTCACCTATGCAGGCAACCGCCTGTCCGTATGCTATTTCAACGAAATCACCTCCTCCGGCTTCCGCTACATGGGCCATTACGCCCCCTATGCTTACAAGGATTATGACGAAAGCGCCATCGACGGCAGCACGCTGCAAGCCCCGCCCGACCCAGCCACGGTGCCTTACGAGTGGAAAAGCAAGCTCGCCTCCTACCGCCAGGCCGCCAACGGCAGCCTGCTGGAAAAGCAAGGGATGGAATGGCAATTCACCTCGGAACGGATAAAGCCTTTGCGCACGGCGGTCAACTTCTCCGGGGCGTGGTTCAAGTCGGTGTACACCAACAGCATGCCCGTGTATTACCCGGTAAGCGACGTGGTGGACAACATGCCCGTATCGGACAGCTATGTGGGGGTGTACGACTGGGACGACGGGCAGACCAACTGGCGGCTCTCCACCAACCTAATGCTCGATACCCAAGTACCCGAATGGGGGTTGATATTCACTTCGGCGGTGCAATGCGTGTGGTACACCCGGCGGCAACAGCATGTCAAGGACGGCGTGCCGATGGCCTACGTCGATGTAGCCGACGGCCAGCTGCATTCCTACACGGCCGAGGCCCAAACCGACCCCGTGCTACAGCACCTGACCATTCATTATAATGAAGCCTCGTTCCAGCCCGTCACCGTGCCCCTGGCCTTGTATGTGAACTTCAAGGCCACCAAGACGGTAGGCAAGCATCTGCGCATAGCCTTTTTCGCCAACAAATTGCTCGACTACACGCCCGATTACGAACAAAATGGTTTTACCATCCGCCGCAACGTGAGCCCGTATTTCGGGATGGAGCTGAACGTGACGTGGTGAACCCCCAACCCCCTAAAGGGGGCTTTCTATAACCTGTGAACTTGGAATAACTTGTTTACTCGTCAACTCGTTTACTTGTCAACTTATAACTAAATAAATATGAAACCGAACAACTTCATCTTGGCCGCCCTTTGCGTGGCGTGCCTGTACTCGTGCGAACAGCCCGTCGGCGTGTTGCAAACCAGCACGGGAGTCACCATCCAGTACCCCGACCAGCTCGAAGGGGTGGAAGTGCTGGAAGAAAACTTAATATTCACCAATGCCGCCACCGGCGAGGAGACGGATGTGCCCGTACGCGAACGCTTCTCGCTGCCCGAGGGCTTGTACAACTGTGTCTATACCGCCACCATCACCTACCGCACCACTTCCGAAGGGGCGACTAACCGGCCCGCCGAGGGTGAAGCGGGCGACGCGCACACCCAACAGCCCGAGACCGTGAGCCGCGAAGGCCGCCTCTCAGGCAAACTGGAAGCGGTGGAAATCACCGGCGGCCAACCCGTGACGCTCACCATCGAAACGTTCCTCATAGGGGCGAACGATGATTTCGTCATCCAGGAAATCTTCTTCACCGGCACGCTGCGCCCTTCCGGCTCGCAATACTATGGCGACTCGTACATCAAGATATACAACAACACCGACCACGTGCTCTATGCCGATGGGCTGGCCATCTGCGAGTCGCGCTTCAAGTCCACCCAGTACTTCGACTACACGCCCGACATCCGCCGCGACACGTTCACCGTGTGGGCCGTGTACGTCATCCCCGGCAGCGGCACCGACCACCCCGTGCAGCCCGGCGGCAGCCTGCTCATCTGCGACACGGGCATCGACCACCGCAACGCCAACCCCAACTCGTTCGACTTGAGCGGGGCCGACTTCGAGTGGTACGACATCTCCACTGAGCCGGACAACATGGACATCAACAGCCCCACCGTACCCGACATGGACAAATGGTATTGCTACACGAAGAGTTTCTGGGTGCTGCACAACCGGGGCTTCTGCTCGTATGCCCTCGCCCGCATCCCGGAGGACAAGGAGACCTACCTGCGCGACTATTACTATACGTATGAATACACGCAATACCTCCCGGCGGGCGTGTTCCCCATGCAGCAGTCGGCTTACAAGATACCGAACGCCTGGATTGTGGACGGCGTGAATTGCAGCGTGGAAGCCGCGCGGGTGTGGGACGTGCTGCCCGCCAGCATCGATGCGGGCTGGACGCACTGCGGCACCATCGACCACGACAAGACGCGCTACTTCAAAAGCGTGCGCCGCAAAGTGGCTGGCTTCGAAGACGGACGCTGCATCTTGCAGGACATGGACAACTCCATCGAGGACTTCAACACCGAATGTATCCCCTCCGTCATTGAGGAGCAAGGCACCGCCATCGACGCGCAAGGCACGAAGGCCGCCACCCGCACCTGGGACGGCGTGATGCCGATGGAGTAGGCCACAGAGCACACATAGTTCTTTTTTCAGAAAGTACACATAGCCGTTCCGATGCAAGAACATCGGAACTAACAAAGCAGACCATGTGGCAGATGAAGCATCCCATCCCGGCGCAGCGTGCCGGGATAAGCTATGTGGGCTTCTTCCCAAAGTACAAACGTAATCTCTATATGCACTCTGTGTTTCCCACAACATAAACACTTCTGATATGAAACCGCCTGCAATCATACCCCTTGCCTGCTGCCTGCTTGCCACGCTGTCCCTGCAAGCCGCCGCGCCCGACAGTACGCATGTGTTGGAACGCGTGGCCGAGTACCGCACCCTGCGGACGGACTTCCACCGTCTGCCTTATGCCAATCCTGCCCTGATGTGGCGGCGGCACGCCACCTCGCTCACCGAGGTGGAAACCGGTGCCCATTTCCGGCATGAGGACCGCCCAGTGGTCATGCAGCAGGGCGACGGCCACCGGCTGGCCACGGTAGGCGTGCGGTCGTTCGCCAACCGGGCAGAAGGCAGCCTGTGGGGCGAAGCCGGTTACAGCAACGGCACGTACACGAATTTGAAGTGGAACGAAACATCGGATTTTGCACTGCTCTATCCCTACGTGATGGGCGACAGCGTGGGAGGCGACCTGCGTTCGGAGCAGTACCGGTTTCAAGGAGGGTATGCCGGACGAGCCGGACGCATCGTGTGGGGAGCGGAAGCGGCCTACCGCGCCACATTGGCCTACCGGCAGGTAGACCCACGCCCCCGCAACATCGCCGCCCGGCTGCAAGCCGCCCTCGGTGCCGCTTGGGACGGATGGACGCGCTACCGGCTGGGGCTGTCCGTCCACGCATCCAAATACAAGCAGGAGAACAACATCAAGTTCTACAACGAGCAAGGCTCGCCCGCCCTCTATCACTTCACCGGCCTGGGCATAGACTATTACCGCTTCCGGGGCGAACGCAAAGAAACGTATTATAAAGGCTACACGTTGGGAGCCAGCCTTGACCTGTTGCCAAGGGACGGCAGCGGCTGGGCAGCCACCGTGGCATGGAGGCGTTTCCAATTTGAGAAAATCATCTCCTCGCTCAACGAATTGCCCATGGCGGAAGTCGTGGAATATGTCGGACAGGCCGAGACGGGCTACACCTGCCACCAAGGCGACCGCTCATGGGGCGTGCGAGCCGATGCCACCTTGCTGCACCGAGCAGGCACGGAAAACCTCTTCGGCACACCCGCCAACAACATCTATCCCCTTATCGCCTCTGCCCGCCAATACGCCCGCCGGGTGACGGCAGGAACGCTTGTTGCCTACTACGAGCGGAAAACACCGGGCAGCTGGGCGTGGGCGGTTCAACCCCGCTTGTCACTTTGCCGCCAGACCGAAGCCTACGCATCGCCCGCCCGGCAGATGGCGGCAACCCATTTCACGACTCACTTGACCTTGCAAGGCAGCAAGCAGTGGAACGGCGTGCTGCTCACGGCGGGACTTTCGGGCGAATGGACGGCCTCGCTGCATCCCTCGCTCCAGTTGGAAGCCGGGGCGCAAGGCGCGGGGCTGGAAGCCTTGTACAACAACTTCGCCGCCCTGTCCGCCAGCCGGGGCGATGCCGGGGCGCACGTGCGTGCCGACTTCGCCATCCGCTCCCGGTGCAGCCTCTACCTGGCTGCCCGCTATACGTATGCTTGCTATACCGATGGCAACCTGGCACACAGCGCAACCGCCGTGCTCGGTGTGGCGTTCTAACTGGTGCGCGGGGGACACGCAGCCCCTATTCATCGTCCTTTCAAAGAAGCAAAAAAAAGTCTTTCCTCAGCTTGAGGAAAGACTTCCATTGCAAAATGAATCTTTTTCTACCTTATGATAACTTGTTAACGTGAAGTGCCAATTTCGACTTCAGGTTAGCAGCTTTATTCTTATGGATGATATTACGTTTGGCCAGCTTATCCAGCATGGAGCTGACTTTCGGAAGCAGTTCGGTAGCCGCAGCCTTTTCGGTCGTGGCACGCAACGCACGCACCGCATTACGAGCCGTCTTGGCGTAATACCGATTGTGCAGCCGACGCTTTTCCGCTTGACGAATTCTTTTCAGTGACGATTTGTGATTTGCCATCTCAACTAAAAATTAAAAATCCTCTGTTTTTACTTCGTAGCCCCTAGGGGAATCGAACCCCTCTTCCGAGAATGAAAATCTCGTGTCCTAACCGATAGACGAAAGGGCCAAACCTATTCGTGCAATGCTTTTCTCAATTGCGGTGCAAAGGTAATGCGCAATTTCGAACTGTGCAAATAATCGAACAACTTTTTTCTCATATTTTTCAAAAGCCCGTCATTCCACCCACAACACCAGCCCTTTAAGATACTCGCCTTCCGGGTGATAGATGTTGACCGGATGATCGGCGGGCTGGGTAAGCTGGTGCAGGATGCGCACCTGACGCCCCGTCTCGGCAGCCGCACTGAACACTGCCAAGCGGAATTGTTCCTTCGAAACGGCCTGCGAGCAGGAGAATGTGAACAGCAAACCTCCGGACTTGATTTGCGCGATGGCCTTGGCGTTGAGCCGTTGATAGCCTTTCAAGGCATTGCGCACAGCATCGCGGTGCTTGGCAAAGGCCGGCGGGTCGAGGATGACGAGATCGTACTCCTCCCGATTGGCCTGCAAGAACTTGAAAGCATCTTCCGCATAAGCCTCGTGACGCGTGTCGCCAGGGAAATTCAACGCCACGTTACGGTTGGTCAGTTCGATGGCCTTGGCCGAACTGTCGACCGAGTGCACCCGCACCGCACCGCCCCGCAAGGCGTAGACCGAAAAGCCACCCGTGTAACAGAACATGTTGAGCAGCGAACGTCCGGCTGCATAGCGTTCGAGCAGCGAACGGTTGTCGCGCTGGTCGATGAAGAAGCCCGTTTTCTGTCCCCGCAGCCAATCGACGTGAAAGCGAAGCCCGTTTTCAAGAGCAAGATGTTCCCCTTCCGCCGGGCTGCCGATGAGGTATCCGTCCTCCGGGTCGATGGGAGCCTTGTAGGGCAACGTGGCTTCCGACTTATAATATATATGTCGCACGCCGGGCACGACAGCCAGCACAGACTCGGCTATGAGTTGGCGTTCCCGGTGCATCCCCACCGAATGAGCCTGCATCACGGCCGTTTCGCCATACACGTCCACCACCAGACCCGGCAGCTGGTCGCCCTCGCCATGCACCAGGCGGTAGGTGTCGTTTTCGCCGGGACGCACCAGCCCGAGGGCTTGCCGCAGGCGGTAGGCACGGCAAATGCGTTCTTCCCACCACGGACGGTCGGCCTTGCTGTCGTCAAACGAGAGGATACGCACCGCAATGCTGCCTATCTGGTAATGCCCCGTGCCCAGGAAACGGCCTTCGTGGTCGAGCGCGCGCACCCATTCGCCCTCGGCAGGCTGGCCGTCCATGCGCCCTATCGCCCCGGAGAACACCCACGGATGGAAACGGAGCAGGCTTTCTTCTTTCTTTGGTTTCAAATACAGATTGACCATACGTTTTTTCTTTGGAAAAATGGCAGCCCGCCCCGGCAAAGACAGGCACGCACGGCATGTCAGGCTTGCATATGAACCTGCACGAGCCGTTCCACCTCGGCGGCGGGCAACGGGGTTTCTTGCAGAAGTTTGTAGTATATTTTCAGGCACGCCCACGCATCGGTGGCAGCGTAGCGTTGCTGGGCCTCGGTGAGCGCGGCGTTTTCCCAGTTGCTGAGCTGCTGGGACTTCGATATTTTTTGGGAGAATATGATGGCGTACATCTTTTGCAAGCCGAGTTCCAGGATGCCGTAGCGTTTCACCATGTCCTGCAAATCGACCAGACCGGCCGCTTTGAACTTGTGCACCTTGCGCAGCCCGGCCATGTCGTCGTGCAGCGCAAGCCCCACCTTTTTCACGCGCCTGTCGGCCAGAAGGGATTCGAGCGGGGCGGGAAATCCTATCTTATTTAACCGGAACAGGAAGCAATGGTCATCCGTTGCCACCTGCACAAGTGCCACCTGGTTGACCTTTCCTTTGGTAAACGAGGGTTTCGTCTCGGTATCAATCCCCAGCACGGCATGGCGGCGAAGCTCTTCCACCGCACCCTCCACCTGTCCGAGGTCGTCCACCACGGTGATTTTCCCCTCAAAAGCCACGACAGGCATGGCGTTTATCTCTTCTTTTGTTATTTTCGCTAAGTACATTCTTTTGTTTAATCGTGAAAGCGGGGAATTGCGGGAACGCAAAACCGTGAAAGCGTATAAGCGGGCATTTGCCCAACCTTCCGGATTTTCCTTAATTTGGCCTTTCCATTATTCCGTCATCCCGTTATTCCTGTTCAAACATGTTCTTCTCCTTTCCTATAATAATATACCAACCCGTATTCGCGGCAACGTTGCAGGGAGTCGGGGGTGCTGCGGAACTTGTCCTCCACCTGGTTCCAAATGCTCAATATCAACTCGTCGCACTTTACACGCAATTTCAACAGTTCTTCCCTGTTGCGGGTCGTGATGCCTTGGTGCAGCTTGTGCACGGCCTGCTGTTCCTTGAATATGTCGTAGTGCACTTTCACCTTGCTGATGGTGGGGTTGTATATCTGCACGCCCCCTTTGCGCACCCGCTCGCCTTCGCCGTCAATGACGCGCTGCCCCCATTGCAGGATGGCCGCCTCGGTGCTCAGGTCGGGCACCCCGTTGGTGGCAGGGTCAAGCCCGTACAAGAGTTTGTGCTCGGCTTTTATCTCCCCGCGTATCACGGACAGGTTGAACACCTGGATGAAATGCGACACGTACATGCGTGCGTTGTGCAAAGCCTGCTGGTACTGCCGGTTGGCCTCCACCTGGTTGTCGAGCGACTGCTGGTACAGCATCAACTGGCTTTCGAATTGGCGGGCGATGTTTTTCGCATCGAGCATGGTGGAAAAAGCCACCACCTCTTGGCCGTATTCCTGCCCTTCGCACCGGAATATGGCGGATTTCAGTGCCCGCAAGCGGGCTTGGTCGGTATTGGGAAGTCGACGATAAGGCATGAGTTTCCTGTTGTTAAGCTCCCCCCAGCCTCCGAGCGGGGAATACTTCAAGCGGCCCGGGGAAGCAATTTCTGCAAAGATACTTCTTTATTCGTTACGAAGCATCAACTTATCGGCTAATTTTCTCAATTCTTGTTTTTTATCAGCACTAACAGACACATTGTCAAGACTTGCGACGGCTTGTTTGTAATACTGTTCCATTTTGTCTTCGCAGATGCGGCGCACGCCGAGCCGGTCGTACAGGGCCGTTACGGCTTCAATTTTCTCGCGCGAAGGCACATCGGTAGCCAGCCAGTGGGCCAGTTCCGCCGCGTCGCCGCTACGGGCCAGTTGGCGGGCGTGGATAAGCAAGTAGGTCTTTTTGTTGCACGAAATGTCACCGCCGATGCGCTTGCCGAAGGTACGTTCGTCGCCATACACGTCGAGCAAGTCGTCCTTCAATTGGAACGCCAGCCCCAGGTTGATGCCGAAGTCGTACAGCAGGTCGGCATCCCGGTCGTCCGCGCCACCTATCCAGGCCCCGATGCGCAAGGCCGTGGCGAGCAGCACAGCCGTCTTCAACCGTATCATTTCCAGGTATTCCTCTGCCGTGACCTCCGTGCGACGTTCAAATTCCATGTCGTATTGCTGCCCTTCGCATATTTCGAGGGCCATGCGGGTAAAGGCATCGAGCACCCGGGGCAGGTCGTGCGCCGGTGCCTGGCACATGTAACGGTAAGCCACCATCTGCATGGCGTCACCCGAGAGGATGGCCGTGTTCTCATCCCATTTGCGATGCACGGTGGGATGCCCGCGCCGCACGTCGGCCTTGTCCATGATGTCGTCGTGCAGCAAGGTGAAATTATGGAAAATCTCCAGCCCCAAGGCGGGAGCCACGGCAGGTGTCACGTCGTCGGCATACAGGTTGCACGCCAGCAGCGCGAGAGCCGGACGCACCCGCTTGCCGCCCAGCGAAAGGATGTAACGCACCGGGGCATACAGCCCTTGCGGCTCGCGTTCCAAATCGGCCTGCTCTACCGCCCGGGCAAGCAAGGCTTGTATTTCCTGCAAGGTTTTCATACTGATTTCAAATTTCAGATTTCGGATTTCAGATTAGCACATGGATAGGGAGAACGCGGATGGCGCAAATCGCGCAAATGACCGCAAACACCTTTCGTAGGGCATCGTCCTACGCTGAGTGCTACAAGGCCGTTGGCCTTGGGTAGGATGCGTCCTCGATGATGGCCGTCAGCACGTCGGTCATGCACAGCCCGGCGGCACGTACCTGCTGGGGGATGAAGCTGGTGGCCGTCATGCCAGGCGTGGTGTTTATCTCCAGCAGGTTGATGGTCTCGCCTTCGGTCACGATGTAGTCCACGCGCACGATGCCGTGACATCCCAGGATATCGTAGATGGCCGAGGTGAGCGTCTGCACGCGGCGGGTGAGGTCGGGCGATATGCGTGCCGGGGTGATTTCGTCCACCTGCCCGTTGTACTTGGCATCGTAGTCGAAAAACTCGTTGTGCGTCACCACCTCGGTCACAGGCAGCACGGTCGCGCCGCCCGCACGGGTCTTGAACACGCCGCAGGTAAGCTCCGTGCCCTGCATAAAGGCCTCGATGAGCACCTCGCCCCCTTCGGCAAACGCCTTGTCGATGGCCGGTTGCACCTGTTCGGGCATCTTCACCTTGGTCACGCCGAAGCTGCTGCCGCCCACGTTAGGCTTCACGAAGCAGGGGAAGCCCACCTTCTCGCCCACCTCGGCGGGCGTAATGGACTGCCCCGCACGCAACAGGACGGACTCGGCCACGCGCACGCCGAACCCTTTCAGGAACTGGTTGCAAGCGAACTTGTTGAAAGTGAGAGCCGACACCAGCACGCCACACGACGAATAAGGCAGCCCTATGAGGTCGAAATAGCCCTGCAAGAGGCCGTTCTCGCCGGGTGTGCCGTGGATGGTGATGTAGGCGTAGTCAAAGCGCAAGCGCTCGCCGCCCCGCACGAAGCTGAAATCGTTGCGGTCGATGGGAGCATTCTCCTTGTCGGACAGGCGCACGTGCCAGTCGTGCCCCACGATGGTTACCACATACACGTTGTAGCGTTCCTTGTCCAGGAACGACTCGATGCCGGCCGCGCTCTTAAGCGACACCACCCATTCGGAAGAGTCGCCCCCGGCCACCACCGCTATGTTTTTTTTCATTTCGGGTCTTTATTTTTTAGGATGAAACTATCGGTTTGCCAATCGAGGGGCAAAGATAGTGCAAAAGGCAGGATTATTGTTCATGCAGGACAACGTGAGGAAAGAATTTTATCCACTGGGAAGAAACGCATCACTCCCGCACATGGCCTCCTATCCTGCCGTAACGCATCTCTTCCTGCAACAACAGGTAATTGTAATTCGGGCTTTGGTAATAAAGGCCGGTAGCCTTGTCGGACAATTTCTCATACCATTGGGAGCGGTAAATCGTACCAAGCGCATCCAGCATGGAGAGATGCTGTTCCTCCATCAGCATGACAGCCACCTGCTCCACATTGGAGTCTATCAGATATTTCACTTCGTCCGCACTCATAACAAGTCTAATTTAGAGATAGCCCGCATTGTTCCAAAACAATATTGCCGGTTGAGCTTGCGATACGTAAGCTCTTCCACCAACACCGCCAACGATATGAAGTGACGCTCGTACCGGTCAAGCTGTAAGGCGACCCCATCATCGGCTATCGGCCCTACCACCACATCGTACCTATGGGAAAAATCTTTCTGACGGCGGTTAGCCAAAATGAACAGTGCCCATTCTTCTGTCGGCCGCTCGAACACCTTCACATTCAACTCGCCCGACCGCAGGCAAGCTTCATCAAAAGCATAGGCAGTCACCACCGGCACACCTTCACCCGTGATACGCACGCGACGCAAAGCCATTTGTTCCGCTTGTTCACGGATATCGGTCAGGTAAAATCCTCTGCCAAAATCCTTGAACGGCTTGCAGCGAGACAAGTCCACCTCGCGCACTTCCACATTCGACCCATGATAAAGCGTTGTCATCCCAGTCCTCCCCCGTTGCGCTTACACACAGCGGACAAATCGTTCACCGCATCGTCAAACGAAAGCGTATGCTCCGCCTCGTAGCATTCATCCAAGAAATCCAACCCCTTAAAACGGGAAAGATATTCATAGGCCTGCCGGGCGGAAAGACGGTAACGCTCCGCAAACTTGTCTATGCAATATATCACGTAAGCCACTTTATTGTCCATGCGTCTCGTTCATTGCAAAGGTATGCTTTTTCCTTTGGATAAAAACTTTTAGCGGGAAGAAATTCTCCTGCCATCCCCTCCCCCACCTGCCACGCGGGGGCGGAAGCACCGCTCCCGCCCCCGTGTGGTCCATGCCGTTTTCTTTCCTTATATAATATAATGAATGCGGCTCATGCCAGTTTCGCCAAAGCCTCCCGGATGCGGACGAAGGCCTTTTCCAGGTTTTCGTCCGACGTGGCGTAGGACATGCGGATGCACGTGGGTGCGCCGAAGGCAGCCCCGCCCACGCAGGCCACGTGCCCTTCCTCCAGCAGGTACATGGCCAGGTCGGCGGCATTGGATACCGTGCGCCCGCCATACGACTTGCCGAAGTACGAACTGCAATCGGGGAAAATGTAAAACGCGCCCTTCGGCTCGTTGACCTTCAGCCCCGGTATGGCGCGTGCCAGGCGCACCACCAGGTCGCGCCGCCGCTCGAAGGCCTGCCGCATCGTTTCCACGCATTCCTGCGGGCCGGCATAGGCGGCTTCGGCGGCCTTCTGCGCCACCGAGCAAGTGCCGGAGGTGTATTGACCCTGCAACTTGCCGCAAGCCGAGGCCAGCCACTGCGGGGCGGCCAGCCAGCCGATGCGCCAGCCGGTCATGGCGTAACCCTTGGATACGCCGTTGACCACCACCACGCGGTCGCGCAGGAAGTCGAATTGCGCGATGCTCTCATGTCCGCCCATGTAGTTGATATGTTCGTATATCTCGTCCGAAACAATCAGGATTTCAGGGTAATGCGCCAGCACCTCGGCCAGGCCGCGCAGTTCGTCGCGCGTATAGACGCTGCCCGTGGGGTTGGAAGGCGAGCACAGCACGAGGGCTTTCGTGCGCGGCGTGACGGCCGCTTCGAGCTGCGCGGGCGTTATCTTGAAATCCTGCTCGATGCCCGCATAGACGAACACCGGTTGCCCGTCAGCCAGCTTCACCATTTCGGGGTAGCTCACCCAGTAGGGGGCGGGGATGATGACCTCGTCGCCACGGCCTACGACGGACATCAGCACGTTGCACAACGCCTGCTTGCCGCCGGTAGTGCACACGATTTGCTCGGGACGGTAGTCCAGCCCATTCTCGCGTTTCAATTTGTCGCACACGGCTTTACGCAGACCGAGAAAGCCCGGCACGGGCGAATAGAACGAGAAGTTGTTGTCCACGGCCTGCTTCGCGGCCTGTTTTATGTGGTCGGGCGTGTTGAAGTCCGGCTCGCCCACGCTCAGGTTAATCACGTCTACGCCTTGAGCCTTCAGCTCGTTGCTCTTTTGGGACATGGCAAACGTTTCCGACGGGGAAAGCGCCGCCAATCGTTCGGATACGGATAGCATATTTCTTGTTTTAGAATGAAAATCAAAGCACAAAAGTAAGCCTTTTTTGTTGAAAACGCAAACACGCCGCCGGGGCAGCCATGCGTTCTGTAGAGACAAGGCATGCCTTGTCTCCCAATGACATTTCCACCCAAACGGTTCATGCACCATGCCGAGACAAGGCATCCCTCGTCTCTACAACCGCCTCCCCTGCCCCTTTCCGCCGCATGCCTACGGAAATATTTTTCCGTGCCTACGGAATTTTAGCCGCGTTACTACGGAAATTTATTTCCGCACTAACGGAATTTCCGCTTTTCGCGAGACTGTGTAAAAGCCACAAACCACCCCAGCCGTCATTTCGACCGTAGGGAGAAATCTCCCGCAATAACACTCCCGAGGTCACTGCGAGATTTCTCACTTCGCTCGAAATGACGAGAACGCCATGGAGATGAAACATTCACACAACCTCTCCCTACAGGGTGTCAAGTCCCGATGCCAGGCATCGGGACAAGCTCTGTGTGCTCTCTTATGGGGCATACCGGATAAAATCTCTGTGTTGCTCTGTGTCTATATACCGCTCCGACGGCTACCGAACCTCGGCAGCCCATCCCCATTCCCGCCACAACGTCCGCATTCCGCAGCGGGAGGCATCCGCACGGCTGACAGATTGTCACCCCGCGCCGGTGGCACTCTTTTTGCAAAGCACTCCAGCCGCAAGGCATATATTCGGATAACAATAAATAAAAACATATCGACATGGCTAAAGGAAACATTGGGGTAACGAGCGACAACATTTTCCCCATCATCAAGAAATTTTTGTACAGCGACCACGAAATCTTCCTGCGCGAACTGGTGTCCAATGCCGTGGATGCCACGCAGAAGCTGAAAACGCTGGCCTCCGTGGGCGACTTCAAGGGCGAGACGGGTGACCTCACCGTGCGCGTGAGCGTGGACAAGGACGCGAAAACGATTACCGTGAGCGACCGCGGGCTGGGCATGACCGCCGAGGAAATCGACAAGTACATCAACCAGATAGCCTTCTCGGGCGCGGAAGAGTTCGTGAAGAAATACAAGGACAACGCCCAGGCCATCATCGGCCACTTCGGGCTGGGCTTCTACTCGGCCTTCATGGTGTCGCGGCAGGTGGAAATCTTCACCCGCTCCTACCGCGACAACGCGCCCGCCATGCACTGGACGTGCGACGGCAGCCCCGAATACACGCTGGAGGAAACGACGAAAGCCGACCGGGGCACCGACATCGTGCTGCACATCGACGACGACAACACCGAGTTCCTCGAACACGCACGCATCCAGGCCCTGCTCACGAAGTACTGCAAGTTCCTGCCCATCCCCATCGCCTTCGGCAAAAAGACCGAATGGAAGGACGGCAAAGAGGTGGAAACCACAGAGGACAACGTGGTGAACGACGTGAACCCGCTGTGGACGCGCAAGCCCGCCGACTTGAAAGACGACGACTACAAGGCGTTCTACCGCGAGTTGTACCCCATGGGCGACGACCCGCTCTTTTGGATACACCTCAACGTGGACTATCCGTTCCACCTCACGGGCGTGCTCTACTTCCCGCGCATCCGCACGAACCTCGACCTGCAACGCAACAAAATCCAGCTGTACTGCAACCAGGTGTTCGTCACCGACTCGGTGGAAGGCATCGTGCCCGACTACCTCACCCTGCTACACGGCGTAATCGACTCGCCCGACATACCGCTCAACGTGTCGCGCAGCTACCTGCAAAGCGACGGCAACGTGAAGAAAATCTCCGGCTACATCACCAAGAAGGTGGCCGAACGGCTGGGCGACATCTTCAAGAAAGACCGCGCCCAGTTCGAGGGCAAATGGGACGACCTCAAGCTCTTCATACAATACGGCGTGCTGAGCGACGAGAAATTCTACGAACGTGCCGAGGGCTTCATCCTGCTGAAAGACGTGGACGGCAAATACTTCACGCTCGAAGAATACAAGAAACTCATCGAACCCAACCAGACGGACAAGGACGGCAACCTCATCTACCTGTACGCCACCAACCGCGACGAGCAATACAGCTACATCCAGGCGGCGAAGGACAAGGGCTACGACGTGCTGCTGATGGACAGCCCGCTGGACGCGCACGCCATCAGCCAGCAGGAACAGAAGCATGAAAAGACGCGCTACGTGCGCGTGGACAGCGACACGCTGGATAAACTGATAGCGAAGGAAGACCGGGTGCAAGTGACCCTCACCGACACACAACGCGAAGCCCTGACCGACATCTTCGACACACAGCTGCCCGCGTTGGACAAGACGGAATTCATGGTTACTTTCGAGCAACTGGCCCCCACGGACAGCCCGCTCTACATCACGCGCAACGAGTTCATGCGCCGCATGAAGGAGATGTCCGCCGTGCAAGGGGGCATGATGAACTTCTACGGCGAAATGCCGGACAGCTACAACGTGGTGGTCAACACCGCCCATCCGCTGGTGGAACGCCTGCTGACCGACGAGGAAGCCGCCACACAGGAAAAGATTGCCCCGCTGGCCGCCGAGCTGGCCACCGTGGAAGCCCGCCGCCACGAGTTGCAGGAAGCGCACAAGGGCAAGAAGCAGGAGGAAATTCCGACTGCCGAAAAGGACGAACTGGACTCCCTGCGCAAAAAGGCCGACGAACTGAAGGCCGCCAAGCGCGACGTGTACAAGAACTACGCCTCCGGCAACAAGCAAGTGGGCCAGCTCATCGACCTCGCCCTGCTGGCCAACAACATGCTGAAAGGCGAAGCCTTGGCGAAATTCGTCAAACGCAGCGTGGAACTACTGTAAGCGCCCGCCCATAACGCGAATGGCGCAAATGCCCGCAAACATTTCCTCAAGCAGGAAATGTGTTTGCGGGCATTTGCGCCATTTGTGTTTATGCGATGCACCTATTCGGCGGATGGTTTATGCCTGCTTTATGCCGACCGGGGCCCGCCTTGGCCGGTGAACCGGGAAACCGAGCGGAGCGGGCGACGGAAAGCCCATTGTCCGAAGCCGGAGCGCAGCGACGGCAAGTTTGGGCTTTCAGCCCGCGCAGCGACGTGTTTCCCGTGCGAAGCGGGCACAGCGGCGGCGTTCTTTGCTTCCTTTCTTTCGCTGGAGAAAGAATTTTCCGATAAGCGAGGGCAGAGCCGAGCGAGCGCGAAGCAAAGCTCGTTCGGGCTATGCCGAGCGTGAGGAAAAGGCGCGAAGCGAAAGGAAGTCCGGGGCAAGGGGGCGGACAGCCCCCTTACGAGGCGGGAAACAGCCAGGCCGTTGTCCCCGCCCCACGTGCCTCATGCCAGGAACGCATCTTCTATGTGCTCCAACCGGAACGCGCCCCCTTCCGGCACCAGCGTGATGATGTCGAAGCGCGTCTCGCCCTGCCAGTCGTGCTGGCGGACGTAGGCATCGGCGGCGGTCACGATGCGCTGCCGCTTGCGGTCGTTCACGGCCTCGTGTGCCGGGCCGTAGTAGTCGGTGGAGCGGGTCTTCACCTCCACCACCACCAGCACGCCGTCGCGCTCGGCCACAATGTCCAGTTCCAGGTGGCCGCACCGCCAGTTCACGTGGCGGATGCGGTAGCCTTGCGCCAGCAGGTAGTCCCGTGCCGTCGCTTCGCCCTTATTGCCTGTGTCGTTGTGCGCTGCCATGGCGTGTTGTCCTTCGCTATGGGTTTGGCATCACCTTGTGCGTGTCGCCGTCCACCCGGACGCAGTGCACGCCGGGGCCGAAGAGGCTGCGGGACAGCTGCATCTCGTGTCCGGACATCGTGCCGCTCCATACCGGGCGGCCCGTGAGGTCGTACACGCTTACGGCGGCGGGCGTGTCGGCGGGGCGGCGTATCATGACTCCCTCGGGCGTGGCGAATGCTTCGGACGCGGCGGGGGCTTGCGGGGCTTCGACCGAGGATTGCGGCTGCGGGGCAAGGCCTTCGAGCACGAGCGTGCCCGTGCCGTCGGGGTCGAGGTAGCGGGAGAAGTGCTGGAGGGTGTCGGGGTATTGGTCCCAATGGTAGGAGAACTTGCCGAAGAGGTCGGAATAATAGGGGTAGTCGCAATAGGACTCGCCGCCGCTGAGCGTGCCGACTATCAGCCCGTCCTCATTGAAGAGGGGCGAGCCGGACGAGCCGCCGTAGGTGACGCTCCAGCCGTTCGGGGTCTGCGCCCAATGGACTTCCCACGAGGCGTTCCAGGCTCCGTTGCCTCCTTCGTCGCTCCAGCGGGTGGAGGCCAGGCGGCTGCGGTAAGTGGAAATCTTCTTCACCATGCCGTAGGGGTGGTGGATGCATACGCCCGAATTGGCGGCAATGCCGCGCGCGTCCCATCCGTTATAATAGATGTCCCAGTCGGCGGGTATGTCTTTCTTGAGGCGGAGCAGGATGCCGTCCGACCCGCCGTAGATGGGCACGTCGGCCAGCAGTTCGACGCCCACGAGGGTCTGGTAGAAGTCGTTTTCGTACAACTGTGCCTGGCAGTCGTCCTCGTCGGCGGGCGGGTCGAGGAAGAAGTAGGTGCGCAGCGTGCGGTAGGTGCGTTCTTCGGCTCCCTCGAAGCAGTGGTGGGCGGTGAGCAGGTAGGGCGTGCCGTCTTGCCGCACGTTGTTTACCAATGAGCCGGAGCACATGTACCAGCCCCAGCCCCATTGCCCGCGCTCGTCCTGGGTGTAGAGTTCGACGTCGAGACTTACCACGCCTTTGGCTTGCTGCCGCCAGACGTCGCCTTCCTCGCAGGTGATGTTGATGAAGCAGGCGAGGTCGCTGGCCCATGACCGCGTGTCCCGATAGACGTATCCCACGGTGGAGAGGGCGATGCGTGCCGAGGGGGCGTTGTCGCTCGCGGCGGGCTGGGCGTATTCGAGTATCACCTCGTCGGAGGGGATGCGGGGGAGGGCGTAGGGGCCGCCGTCGGGGTTGTCGGCGGGGGTGACGCGGTGGAGCACGCGGCGGTCGGGCGTGTAGGCGTAGAGGATGCCGCCGGGGGGCAGGGCGAGGGTGTCGAAGGTGAGGAGGAGCGAGCTTGCGCCGTGGGCTTGCACGGCGTGCTGCCATACGCGGTGGCCGTCGGGCAGGGCGAGCCAGTGGGCGGCGCGTGCGTCCAGGCGCACGTCCACGGGGGCGGGGACGGCTACGCGCAGGGGGTGGCCGTCTTTGATGCGCTCCAGGTCTTCCCGGCGCAGCTGCTCGGCGGACGCGGGCGGCTCGGCCCGGGCGACGGCGGCGGTGGGGTAGAGCACTTGGTCGTAGCGGAAGGTGGGGGGCACGTCGCGTGCCACGCTTGCCTGCGCCCATGCGCCGAGCGGGGGCAGGAGGGCGAGGGCCATCAGCAGGAATGTCTTGTTCATCGCTATCGTATTTGAAATTTATCCCTAATTTGTTTTTTACAAGCCCCGTGCATTTCCGTCATTTCGAGCGCAGCGAGAAATCTCACAGTGGCTTTGGAAGCGTTGTAGAAGAGGATTTCTCACTTCGTTCGAAATGGCGGCGGGGGGAGGGCGAAAGGCTTGTGCATTGCCCTCAGTACCGCAGGCGGATGACGAGCAGCTCGCTTTGCGTGCCGATGCGGTAGGGGGGTCCCCACAGCCCGAGGCCGGAGGTGACGTAGTATTGCGTGCCGCCGCGCCGGGCGTATCCGTAGGCGTGCTCGTACATCGCCCGCACCACGAGGTTTACGGGGAAGAACTGGCCGTCGTGCGTGTGCCCGGAGAGTTGCAGCTGCGCCCCGCAGGCTTCGGCCTCGGCGAGGCGAACGGGCTGGTGGTCGAGCACGACTACGGGCTTCGCGCGGTCGAGGGGGGCGAGCAGGTCGGCCAGGGGGCGGCGGCGGGGGTTGGTGCGGTCGTCGCGCCCGGCGATGTAGAGCGTGCCGTCGGCCACGGACACCACCGAGTCGCGCAGCAGGCACACGCCGCCTTGGGCGAGGTAGTCGGCCTTGGCGTCCAGGTCGCCGCCGATGTATTCGTGGTTGCCCGGCACGGCATAGACGCCGAGGGGTGCGCGGATGGCCCGCAGCTCGTCCGCCATGCGCTGCTGCACGACGGGCGCCAACGCCCCGTCGTACACGTCGCCCGCGAGGAGCACGAGGTCCGGATGCTGGTCGTTCATCATCGCCACGAACTCGCGCAGGCGCGTCTTGCCAATCAGTTGCCCCAGATGCAGGTCGCTGGCGGCCACCACGGTGAGCGTGCGCCCCTGAGGCCGGGGGCTGTCCAGGTCGATGTTCATGTGCATCACCGCCGGATGGAGGAACCGTCCGCGGCCCACCCCCATCGCCAGGAGGGCGACCGCCATCCCGAAGAGGACGAGCTGCCGGTCCATGCGCCATATGACGTAGTCCGAGGCCTTGGTCCGCTGCGCCACGAGCCGCGCCACGTGGGCGAGCAGGCACGCCATGATGAGGTAGATGAGGAAGACGAGGGCGGAATAGCCGACCAGCTCCACCACCCGCGCGGCCTCGGACTCGCCGCCCCTGCCCACGGCGAAGGCGGCCATGATGGCGGCGTAGAGCAACGCCACGAACGCCACCCACGTGGCACGCCACCCGCGCCAGGTGCGCAACGCCCGCCACATGCGCCACCCGGCATAGACCGCGCCCGCCGTGAGGGCGAGCCAAAGTGCGAGAAATATCCATTTCATATAAACCTCCTGTCGTTCGAGCGGGGCAAAGATAGTGAAAGTCGATTGCAAAGCCAAGAGGGCAAGGCGCAGCCCCGCAATTTCCGGCCTTGGCGAGATGCGTCCCGTCTAGTCCGAAGACAGGGTTTCCGCAACCAGCCTATAGGGTTGTTGCAGCCAGCCTATAGGGTTGTTGCAACAGGCCTATAGGGTAGATGCAGCCAGCCTATAGGGCAGATGCGACAGGCCTATAGGGTAGATGCGACAGGCCTATAGGGCAGCCGCAACCGGCCTATAGGGCAGATGCGACAGGCCTATAGGGCAGCCGCAACCGGCCTATAGGGCAGCCACGACTGCGACCGCTGCCAGTTCCAACGGGAAACGCTGCCAGTTTCGGCGGGAATAGGGCGCAGTTGTGAGCATCGGCGCACATATGTCAGGCGGGCGGCGCGGGTCCCGTCGGCGGGCGGCCGTCCCCCCTCCCCCCAAGCAGGTATCCCGCGGCCCGCGGCGGCGTGCAAAATACCTATTCGTGGCGATTGCGGGGGCGGCGGGAAAGGGCGACCTTTGCATCGTTCCCTTTGGAATTTAGTTTGTTTGTATTAATTAGTACCGCTTCAGCCCGTGCGCCCCGATTGCGCATCCGGGCAGAAGCCGTATATTTGCAGGGGGGAACGCCCCGGCGGCGCACAAGGCCGCACGCGCATCCCCCTTGAACCCCAAACACCACACAGACATGCTGCAAGGAAAATACTCAGCCGACCAACGGATGAACGACATCATCGCCGCCGAACCCGCCCTGCTGCTCGCCGTGTCGCGCTTCGGGCTGCCCCTCGGCTTCCAAAGCCGCACCGTGCGCGAGATATGCCAGGCGCACGGCGTGGACACGCACACCTTCGTCACCGTCATCAACTTCCTGTCCGAACGGAACTACGAGATGGGCAACCGCTACACGGGGCTGCGGCTGGACTGCCTCATCGACTTCCTGCGCAACGGCCACCGCTACTTCCTGGACTTCAAGCTGCCCGCCATCCGCGCCAAGCTCGAGCACGCCGTCGAGGCCGAGGAGGCCGGGGCCGCCTACCGCGACGTCCTCCTCCGCTTCTTCGACGAGTACGTGGACGAGGTCGACAGCCACATGCGCTACGAGGACGACGTGGTCTTCCCCTACGTGATGAGCCTGCTGCAAGGACGCAAGCCCGCCGGGTACGACATCCGCATGTTCGAGGAACGGCACAACCAGATAGACCAGAAGCTGCTCGACCTGAAGAACATCCTCATCAAATACTACCCCTCCGAAGGCAACTCGTTCCTGCTCACCGACCTCCTCATCGACATCCTGGGCTGCGGCGCGGAGCTGGACGGGCACAACCGCGTGGAAGACTACATGTTCATCCCCGCCATCGAAGCCCTCGAACAATCCATCGAAAACGCGAAGCCATGAAAGCGGAAGAAAACCTGTTGAAAGTCCTCATCGCCGAGCCGTCGGACATCCTGCGCAGCGGGCTGTGCGTGGTGCTGCAACGCATACCCGGCTACCGCCTGCAACCCATCGAGCTGGACGGCACCGAAGACCTCGCCCGCCAGCTCGCCCTGCACCGCCCCGACCTGCTCGTGGTGGACCCCGCCTTCTGGAGCGTGGCCGACCTGGAGCACGCACGCGCCTGCCCCGCCAACCCCGAGATGAAAATCGCCGCCCTCGCCTCGGCCGCCTACGCCGACAGCCTGCTCGCCCGCTACGACGAAGTCATCGGCATCCACGACAGCGCGGAGCAAATCAAGGCGCGCCTCGACCGCCTCTACGCCGCCCCCGAGCCTGCCCCGGCGGACGGCACGGCGGACGACGGCGAACAGCTCAGCAGCCGCGAGAAGGAAATCCTCGTGCTCGTGGTCAAGGGGCTCACCAACAAGGAAATCGCGCAACAGCTGTACCTCTCCACCCACACCGTCATCACCCACCGCCGCAACATCGCCCGCAAGCTGGAAATCCACAGCACCTCCGGCCTCACCGTCTATGCCCTGGTCAACAAGCTGGTGGAACTGGAAGATTTCAAATAGGGAGGCGATGCCCCCTCCAACTGCCCCCGATGGGGAGGATTGCAGGGATGATGAAAGAAGGGACGGGGCGAGCCGCCATATGCCGGATGCGATTATCCTACTTGCCTGCCCGTTTATTCGTAACTAAAAAAATATCCTTATCTTTGCACGTCAAGACGGAAACCGGTTCCGAAAGGGAAGATGAAACGCCTGCTCACATATTGCCTGCTTGCCGCGACGCTCGTGCTGGGCGCGGCCGCCCTCTGCACCCGCGCGTGGGAGGCCGACCCTGCCGCCGTGACCGGCTGCGACCGCACGCACTCCATCCCCTGCCACAACGACTTCGCATTCGACCTGCCCGACCAGGCGGGCATCCCCGCCGGGCTGAACCGCGCCCCGCACTTCCGCACGCCCACCAGCCTGGCCCGCGAGGAAATCGGCTCGCACCACCTGCGCACGGCTTGCTGCTCGCAACTCGTCTCGCTGCAATTGTGCACCACCCGCTCCGCCTTCCTCACGCTCCATGCCGAAAAGGAAAAGGCCGGATACTACCTCTACACCCTCCGCAAACTGCTGATTTAGCAGGCAAAATCCGCACACGGAATACACGGACTTAACGGATTATCACGGATTGCCGTGCCCGGCATCGCTTTCATCCCTTTCATCCCACAGGGCGTTGCCCTGTGCTGAAAGCCACAAGGCCGTTGGCCTTGACCGTGGGATATGTCCCATGCCGGCTTCTGTATTCCGACTTCAGACTTCTAAATAACAATCATCTTCCGGGAAGCGACCCGGGCGATGCGGTTTGCCCGCCTCCCGCTGCTCGCTCCCCGCCATCAACACAACAAAACTATTATGGAAACGAACAATATCGAAACCAAACCCACTATCGAACAAGTATTGGACAACCTCGACCACAACACCGTCTATAAAACCAAACCCTCCATCGCCCTGAGCCTGGTGCTCATCGTGCTGGGCATCGCCTTCATCATGCTCAACGGCCAGATGCCCGGCGCGGCCGAAGGCGGGCTGCTCTCGCCCCTCGCCATCGTGGTGGGCATCCTGCTGCTGGCATGGGGCATCGTGGCCATCTTCATCCGCAAGACGAAATACGTGTACGCCCCCGCGAAGCAGGCCATCACGTTCCACGAACTGTTCTTCGACCTCAAGGAACGCGACCGCCTCGTCCGCATCATGAACGAGGGCAACGTGGACGAACTGAAGAAGCTGAAACCCGCCGTGAACGACGCGCTCAAACTGCGGGTGGCCTCCACCTCCGACGGCAGCCTGTGCTACTCGCAAGTGGTGGCCTACATCCCGTTCGAGTTCGTCAACGCCAACGATGCCAAGAAGCACACCCCCGAAGAAGCCCGGAAGCTGCTCGACATGGTGAAGGAGAGGAAATAGGGGGAAGGAGAAAGGCTGAAAGTAAAAAGGGAAAAGGGAAAGGCATGAGCGAACAACCGTCTCATCCTTTCCCTTTTTACTTTCTCCTTTCAACCTTTTCCCTTTCTACTTTCACCCCTTCTGCTCTTCCGCCACACTTGGAACGAGTTGACGATGTTCTGCCACAGCACATACGTGCCCGGCCCAAGCGACGACAGCGGGTTGAGGTACGTCTGCGCCATCCAGATGGCCAGTATCGTATTCTTCTGCCCCAGGCCTTGCCCCCCGGCTATCGTCTCGCCGCACCGGCGACCCAGCCGACGGCCCACGACAAACTGCCCCACGCATATCACGAACGAGCACGCCGCCATGGCCACCTCCTGCCGGTAATGCCCGGCATCCTGCGCCAGGATGAAGCTCACGATGTTGGCACTCACCACCGTCAGCGCGATGCTCCACAGGCAGAAGGAGATGTTGGAAAACGTGCGCGCCCTATTGACCACGCCCGGCCACACCCGCTGTACCGCCAGCCCCAGCACGAAAGGCAACACGAGCAACACGCCCACCTGCCGCCCGATACCGAGGAACGACTCCACGAACGACACCTCTTCGCCCCGCGCCCCCACCAGCGAGAACCACGCCGGAGCCAGCACCGCCACCACGGCGTTGCACAACAGGCTGTACGTGGTGAGGCTCTCCACGTTGCCCCCCAGCAGCCGCGTGATGACCGGAGCCGAAGTGGCCGTGGGAGCCAACACGCATATCATACCCGCCTGCGCCAGCACCTCGCCCAACGGACGCAGCAGCCAGTACACCGCCACGCTGCCCGCCACCTGTATGCCGATGAGCCAGCCATGCAACGGCACCAGCCGCACGCGCCGCAACGCCAGGTTGCAATACGTGAGCGACAACATCGTGAAAATGAGATAAGGCGTGAGGAACGACAGCCGCGAAAACAGCGAATAACACACGCCGCCCAGCAACATGGCCACGGGCATCATATAAGGACGGATTTTGTTCAGCATCGTTTGGTTACGAGTTACCGGTTACAAGTTACGTTACGCACTGCTGGCGCAAGTCTGCGACTTGTGCCGTTAATGCCCCGAAGTTTATAACTTCGCATCGGCAGTTGCAAACTGCCTGTATCTTCGGCACAAGTTGGAGACTTGCGCCAATGGCACCACACTGCCAACCACGGCTGCAAAGGTACGGCAGAAATGCCACATTCCGTACCGGCGGCATTCCATTTTCGTCCGTGCGGAAACAAAAATCCGTCCGTGCGAAATTTTATTTTCGCACGGACGGATTTTTGTTTCGCCTTTACCCGACCTTTTTCAGCAAGTTAACATCGGGAATATTTGGCTATTTCCCCAGATAGCGTTATCTTCGTTGAGCAAAAATGCGTATTTACGCAAAAATTCTCAACAGAAACATGGAAATCAAGCGCGATTTATACCTCAACAAACTCATTAACAGCATGAACAACGGGATGATAAAGGTAATCACCGGCATCAGGCGTTGTGGAAAGTCATACCTGCTATTCAACCTATTTGCAAACTACCTCAAGGCGCAGCATGTGGACGATGCGCACATTATCAAAATAGATTTGGAAGACCGGCGCAACAAACATCTGCGCAATCCGGACGCACTGCTCGAATACATCGATGCGCACGTTGCCAAGGAAGGCATGCATTATGTGCTGTTGGATGAAATACAGCACGTGGATGAATTTGAAGACGTGCTGAACAGCTATCTGAAAACCCCCAATGTCGATGTTTACGTTACAGGCAGCAACTCCAAGTTCCTGTCAAACGACGTAATCACCGAATTCCGAGGCCGTGGCGACGAGATAAGGGTGGCCCCCTTGTCATTCCGCGAGTTCCTGTCGGCCTTTGGCGGGACACACGAAGAAGCCATGGAGGAATACCTCACCTTTGGCGGGCTGCCCCAAATAGCCTCCATGCGCACGGGCGAAGAAAAAAGGAAATACTTGTACGGACTGTTCAAGAAAACGTACTTGACGGACATATTGGAACGTTACAAAATCAAGAACGAAGCGGAACTGGAAGAGCTTATCGACATCGTGGCATCCTCCATCGGCGGGCTTGTCAACCCGACGAAATTGGCCGACACGTTCAAAAGCGTCAAGAAAGTATCCCTGTCGGCCAACACCATCAAATCTTATCTTGACATCCTGCAAGACGTATTCATGATAGAGAAATCCCTACGGTACGACATCAAAGGGAAGAAATACATCAACACACCTGCGAAATATTATTTTTCCGATTTGGGCTTGCGCAACGCCCGCATCAACTTCCGCCAACACGAAGTGTCTTATCTGATGGAAAATTTGATATACAACGAGCTACGCATTCGCGGATGGTCGGTCGATGTAGGCGTGATAGTATTGAATACCAAAAACGAAGAAGGGAAAAGCCAACGCAAGCAACTTGAGGTCGATTTTGTCTGCAACGAAGGCAGCAAGCGGTACTACATACAGTCGGCATTGCGGCTGCCCACCAAGGAAAAACGCGAACAAGAATCACGCTCGCTGATAAACATCACCGATAATTTTCAGAAGTTTGTGATTACCGAAGACCCCATAAAACGCTATCAAGACGAGCATGGCGTTGTCTTCATAAACATTTACGAATTTCTCCTGAATGAAGACAGCTTGAATACTTAACGGCACTCAATACAACGCCTCGTACTGCCCCGCTATCGTCCGCCACGTGTACCGTTGCCAAGCCAGCTCGGCCATGGGGCGGCCGTCCAAGCCCGGCTGCGTGAGCAGCCGGGCTAAAGATGCTGCATCTTGCCAATAATAAGCCCGGTTGGCAGTCGTCTCCCGGTTGTACACCACGTCGAAGCACAGGATGGGACGGCCGAAAAACATAGCCTCCACCAGCGAAGGGTTCGTGCCGCCCGCGCTGTGGCCGTGCACGTACCAGCCCGCATGTTTGCGGAAGGCATACAGGATGTCGAGGTCATATATCGAGTCGAGCAGCCGGATGTTCGCACAACCGCCATACTGCTCCCGCAACTTCCGCCCATACTCCTGCTTGTTCCAATTACCGATGAAGATAAGCGTCTTGTCCGTCCGCGCGAACGCCTCCAAGATGACGTGGCAATTGTTCTCCGGCTCGATGCGGCACACGGACATGGCGTATTCCGCCGAAGCCAGCCCGTAGCGGTCCAGTATCGCCCGCTCGTCGGCGGAAGTTTCCTGCTTCATCACGTGGTCGCCCCCGTAGGCTATCAGTTCGGCCCGTTTGCCGTAAGTGTCCGCCACGTAGTCCTGTATGCCCTTGTTGTCGGCAATGATCACGTGGGCGAAGCGCACCGCCACCGCCTCGGACAGGCGCAGGAACTTGCGCGTCCACTTTCCCCATTTCTTCCGCCGGTGCTCCAGCCCGTCGATGTTCACGATGAGCTTCGCCCGGCACAACAGGCGCACCACCGGCAGGAACACGCACCCGGACACGCCCAGCACCAGCAACACGTCGTAGCCCCGCAGCGACCGCAGCATGGACCATGTGTCATACGGGATGCTCTGAATGCCGTTGGCATGGAGCGGTACATACTTCAAGTGCGCCCCCTTGTACGTGTCGCGCCGCTCGCGGTAGTCCTTCCCGCTGCAAAACACCGTGTACTCCACCCCCGGCGAGGCATTCTCCCCGATGATATTCTCCACCAACGTCTCAAACCCGCCATAACTTGCCGGCACACCCTGCGTGCCGATGATTGCCACCTTTTTCATAAACTTTCATCTGTGCGGGGAGCCACACACACTCACTCCCCGAATAACACTTGTTGAATTTGCTCGTTCATGCTGTCTCCGTCATATTGCCCGGCACGCTGCAAGGCATGAGCAGCCAGACGAGCGTACAACGCCTCGTCCGTCAGCACCTGGCGAATGGCATCAGCCACCCGGTCCAATTCCTGCACGTCTATCTTGTAGCCGTTCACGCCGTCTTCCACCAACTCGGCAATGCCACCCACCGGAGGCACGATGACTGGCAGGGCGCACGACATGGCTTCCAAAGGGGTCAAGCCGAACGTCTCTATCGCTTGGCGCGGATTGGTGAGGTTCACCACCACGCTCGCCGCATTGTAAAAGCGGAACACATCCTGTTGGCGGGCATAAACAGTTAGATTATTTAACAAACCGGGAGGGGTGATTTCTTTCATTCCCTCCATGTACCGATCCACGTTCTCTTGCGTATCGTTGATGACCAGCACGAAGTGGAACTGCGGCAACCGGGCAGCCAATTCGATGAACTCACGCGTACCCTTGTATGCCTTCAGCGAAGAAAGCATCAGCACCGTTTTCCGCCCGAATGCCGCCGCAGCATCAGGGTGCAGACGTTCCACGAACTCCCTCGGCAAGGCGTTCGGCACCACCGTCACCCCCGCCTTGCGCTTGAGGAACGAAGCCTGGTAGGCCGACACGCACACAATCTCGTGCGCCAACCGTTGCATGGCCGCCGCCAACACCCTGTAAAACGCCCCCTTGGCAAACGCATTTTCGTGGTAATGGTACACCACCCGCTTGCCCATGAGCCTTCCCGCCAACGCCGGCCCTACCGGCAGGATAGTGTTGATGTAGAACACCGCATCCCGGTCAAACAGATAACGGAAAGCCAGCAGGAACGTGTACACCTGCACGGCACCATAGCGCAACATGGTAAGCACGGGGTTCTGCGAAAAGCGGTAACGGTAGCCGAACCGGCGCAACCCCGCACGTCCCTCCAGCTCATCGAGTACCCCACCCCGCGACGTGACCAGGTCCACCCGGCAACCCTTGTCCAGCAACCCCGCCAGCACCATCTTCAGCACTTTCGGACTGCCGCTGTAATCATTGAACAAATGGAAACAAACGATATGCTTCATTTTTTACAATCAACCTTTTATCTTCTCTATTCCGCCAGTTGACTGGTTTTTACAATCCGGACAAATATCGTTTCAACAATTCCTCTATGTTTTTACCTTTTCCCGTAGGGCGATGCCCTACGCTGAGAGTCACAAGACCGTTGGTCTTGCACAACTTTTTGATTTCAAATGCAAATACCAGCCTTTTGCCGGAAAACGCAAAATGTTTTGAGCTGTTTTTGTCGGAAAACACGAAATGTTTGGGACTGATACGGATGGGAGTCCCGCAGATTTCGCAGATGAACGCAGATCGCCTTTCGACCTTCTCCACGTTCACCCTTTTCCCTCCTCCTTTCACCTCCATTGTTTCCCACAGACGAACGCTAGTTTAGGACGAAAAATGTTTCCTCCTACAACATCCCCTCCTTGGGAGGGGCTTGGGGAGGCTTTCTTGTCTCTTACTCCTTGCCCTCTGCGCCTCCTGCCATTTTGTCTTCCCACAGCATGACAAGACTTACTATAGAAAGTCGTCCAACTTACTATAGAATGTTGCACCACTTACTATAGTAAGTTTCATCACTTTCTATAGTAAGTTGGAAAGGGCAAAAACTTAGAAACGGTTATCGCATGAAATAATCACCGACACTAACGTTTTTGCCTGCATTCCTTCAACAATTTATCATACAAATCATTCAAAAAAATCTCCCGCTTATCCCATGTATATTCATGGGCACGCTCCAGCGTTTTCTCCGCCAATTGCAAGAACTGCTCCGGCTGTTCGAGCAAGGCATCGATACGTTCCGCCACACCTCGCACACATTCCTCATACGTGGACGCAATCGGCACCAGCACCCCTACCCCATCGCGCAACGTGTCGTGCATACCGCAGTGGTCAAAGCTCAACGTGGGCACACCATAACTCATGGCCTCCCAAATGGTGGTGGGATTGCCCTCGCTCACACTCGTAATCACATGCAGGTGCGCATCGCGGAACAAGGCCACCGCTTCATTCCTCGGCAACTGCCCGTGCCAAGTTATCATCCCGTCCAAGCCCTGCTCTACCGCATATTGTTCCAAGCAGCCCCTCAAAGGTCCACCACCTACAATGTCCACGTGCAGGCAATCTTTATGCTTCACCTGCGTCAATGCTTCCAAGAAAATGCCCACAGACTTGCGGGCGTCAAGTGTGCCCACTACAATCAGACGATATTTATCGGGTTGGCGGAACTTGTCCCGGCTCAATGCAATTTCACCCGTAATGGCGTTTTCGGGCAGGCAAATGCTGTCCTTGTGATGCACCTTGCGGAAGCGGGCTTGATTTTCTGAGGTAGCCGTCATCAACACGTCCGTTGCCGCCAACGCCTGCTTCAAGCGGCGTTTGGTGTAAAACTGTATGGTATTTGCCACGTTGCGAAACAACTGTTTCATCCGCCCCAACCACGGCATACGTTTCATCAACTGGCGAGGAGCGTTATTCGCGCCGCCCACCGGCCCCCACACATAAGGCAAACCCAATTTCCACAAATAACCCGGCTCGCGATAGCCAATCATTCCTACATAATGCACCAAGTCAAAGTGTTCACCCCGCATCAGTTCCTTGGCTTTCCGATAAGCCTGCTTCTGCCACGCTTGATACGCATAGTAAAACGTGTACACAAACAAACCGTGCCGATTAGACCAATTCAACAAGTTAGCCCATTTGTTAGGATGTACTGGCACGAAACAAATTTGCTCGTTCGGATGCTCGTTCGCCCACCGCTCCATTTCCTCGCAATCGCCCATATGCTCTCCCGACGTACCATAAAGAACCGTCAAATGGCAATATTTTGACAGGTACGTCACGTAATTCCAAGCCACGGAGTATTCCGAACCACGGGTCGGGGATATGGCATAGGCTAAAACCAAGATGTTTCTGCTCTTTTGCATTTATTTCTATTTTCTCAATGCAGTTAACAAGAATTCGAGTGATTTCTCTCTCTGCTTTTGAAGTTCACAAAGCCCCTTTGAAAAATCATATTTCACTTCCGTGTTGGGCTGTTCGTTCGAACGAGTCAAACAATATTCCATGCCAAGCAAATCCAACAGTGAATAAATTCGGGAATTTTGATTAGACCCTTCGTTGCCCTCTTTCATGTATCGTTCAAAAACAACAAACTTACGCTTAAACACGTAAGAAAAAATGCAACAATGAAATGAATTCGTACAAACCCATTCGGCGTTTTTCACCAATGAAAGAAACTCAAGAGGACCTATCGTATTAAAATGCTTATCAGCCTCCACTAGATCAATCAAATTAAACAAAGAAACATTATATACGGGCAGTCCTGTCTCTTTTTTCAACTTCTCTATGTATGCATTTGGGATATTATCCTCATAATAACCTGTATGCAGAAAATAAGTCAGTATATAACGCTCTTCCTTCCCCACATTTTTAATAATCGCCAACCTCTCCCATTCCTCAACAGATACCATCAACGTTGGATCCAACACAACTGGAACCTCACGCCCCGTTATATGAGAAATAATCTGAGCAGCATGTGCCTCCCGGCATGACAAATAATCTATATTTCTAATCAAATGCCGCTGCACATCACCTATCATCTTCTCATCCGTTATACCCATGCTGGGAGCATAAGCAATTTTTTTTGTCAACTTGGAGGTAACAAAGGACAAGAAAAAAGCCGGATCAAAAAAATAAGGACTCCATATTTGATCACTCCCACAAATGCAGGCATCGCAATCATGAAAATCCTGCTCCATCGCTTTGAGCGAACGATATCTGCGTTTCGTCAAGGGAAGACATTCTTCTTCAAAGTGTGCGAAACTATCCATTTGCATCCGAGCCCTACGCAAAGCAGCATATTTTCCTGCAAACAACCTCCTGCTTATGAACGGCACAAGGTTCATGACCGACAGCAAAAGCCGATTGACCTTCGGCTTTATCTGCCACAACATATGACCCGAATATTCGTCATAGTCGATAATCTCATTGGGATAACCCGCATCGGCTATGAACTTCGACATCGCATAAGCCTGCAACGAAGACCCCATGTTATATCCCGCCCGGCGGGTTAGAATGGCTATTTTCATTTCAACAATAAGATTTCAGTTCTTTAATTGCAAGTTTCAGAATTTGGGGAACAATACGGCTTTTCAATGGCATCTTTCTTGAATAATGATTTGCTATATAGCCATAGCCGTTTGCACAGAAATCCGTATAAATCCGCTGCCTGAGCGCAGGCTCTTTTTCCGCTTCCCGTAAGCGGATATCGCCTTTTATGGCCACAGCTATATCACACGCTATCATCTCTGTTTCATCCTTCACTCCCTCCAAAAGCTGTAGTCCTTTCTTGGTATTACACATCACCATGTTATATCCAAATTTGCGGGCACGCTTCAACCGCTTACTTGACAATTCACTTCCCCAAAAATCAGACAGGGTAACATCTCCCGCTCTTTTTGACTGGGAATATTCACACAAATAGCAACTTTTCCTGTGCAAATAGCTTGCATAAAAACATTGGGCATAAAAATCTTCTCCTAACATTCTCACCTTTCGCTTTCCATTCTCCAATTGATAAGAAATGTAGGGGGTCCAACCTGTCTTTCTTTTATAACGGAAAGAATAAGAAACAATCTTGCTGTGATCCTGCGCCTCCAGATACTTCACATGCTCTCTGAAAATCATCGGGCTGGGCGTACCATGACATACCAAATCAACGGTATACAAATTATCATAATCCTTCATCAGATACGAGCGTAGACCAGCAACCTGGCATGGAGTTCCCGAATAAAGCACCTGCATCCCCGCTTTTAGATCTGCCTTTACTCGTGAAAATGTATCTCCGGTATCACTTTGCATGTATTTTGAACCCAATAACGCTTGTAATTGTTCTTCTGTGGCCGTCCGAACATGCTTTGCCATCAATTCTTGGTTCATGGCCACTCCATAAACAACACCTCCCTTG
>CASFUX010000120.1 GCA_949297975.1 uncultured Bacteroidales bacterium | reverse complement strand
GGCATCTGGTACACCCCCGTGTCGGGCATCTGGCAGACCGTGTGGATGGAGCCGGTGAACGCCAAGCACATCGCCCAGGTGGTGGCCACGCCGGACATTGACATGAAGACGCTGCGCGTGAGCGTGCCCACCGAAGGCACCACCCCCGCCGACATCGTGGAAGTGGTGCTCAAGGACGGCGACGCGGTGGTGGCCACGGGCAAGGCGGCTGCCGGGCAATGCCTGGAACTGGCCGTGCCCGACATGAAACTGTGGTCGCCGGACAGCCCCTTCCTGTACGACATGCAGGTGAGCCTCTACGCCAAGGGACGTTTGCAGGACCGCGTGGACAGCTACGCCGCCATGCGCAAGGTGTCCGTCAAGCGCGACGCGAACGGCATCATGCGCCTGCAACTGAACAACAAGGACTGCTTCCACTTCGGCCCGCTGGACCAGGGCTGGTGGCCCGACGGCCTCTACACCGCCCCCACGGACGAAGCCCTCGTGTACGACATCCAGAAGACGAAGGACTTCGGCTACAACATGATACGCAAGCACGTGAAGGTGGAACCCGCCCGCTGGTACACCTATTGCGACCGCATCGGCCTGCTCGTATGGCAGGACATGCCCAACGGCGACCGCTCGCCCCAGTGGCAGATGCACAATTACTTCAACGGCACGGAGCAGGTGCGCACGCCCGAATCGGAAGCCAACTACCGCCGCGAATGGAAGGAAATCATGGATTACCTGATGCCTTATCCCTCGGTGGCCGTGTGGGTGCCCTTCAACGAGGCTTGGGGACAATTCAAGACACCCGAAATCGTGGAATGGACCAAGGCCTACGACCCCTCGCGCCTGGTGAACCCCGCCAGCGGTGGCAACCACTACCGCGTGGGCGACATGCTCGACCTGCACCATTACCCCGACCCGCAACTGCTGCTCTATGAGGCCGACCGTCCCACCGTGCTGGGTGAATACGGCGGTATCGGCTTGCCCCTCGAAGGCCACTTGTGGCAGCCCGATAAGAACTGGGGTTACGTGCAATTCAAGAATTCGAAGGAAGTGACCGACCAGTACATAGAATATGCCGAAAAGCTGATGAAGCTGGCCAAGAGCGGCTTCTCGGGCGCGGTGTACACCCAGACCACCGATGTGGAAGGCGAGGTGAACGGCCTGATGACCTATGACCGCAAGGTAATCAAGCTGGAAGAAGACCGCCTCCGCGCCATCAACCAAAAGGTGTGCAACGTGCTGGCCGAATAAGCCGAGATGCGGAGCTGATTTGTACGCGAAGACGGAAAGACGCGAAGATTCTTTATTTATTAACCGCAAAGAGCGCGAAGGGCGCAGAGTTTTTGTACGCAAAGACGGAAAGACGCGAAGGTTTTTATTTGTTAACCGCAAAGAGCGCGAAGAACGCAAAGTTTTTTGTACGTGAAGACGGAAAGACGCGAAGTATTTCTCCCTTTGCGTCCTTTGTGCTCTTAGCGGTTGAAAAATAAAACCCTTGGCGGTTGAAAAAGAAAATACTTTGCGCCCTCGCGTCTTTGCGTAATAAAATATCAAACAATGAAAAAGAAATTTCATCTTATGTTACTGGCCTTTGCGGCCTTGCTCGTGGCATCGTGCCAGGGCAAAACGGATAAGGAAAACCTGTTGCTGGCCGACCCTACCATCTTTTACTGGGACGGCGTGTATTACGCTTACGGCACGGGCGGGGTGGACAACCACACGGCCGACGGCTTCTTGGTGTACACCTCCACCGACTTGCAGCAGTGGGAAGGCCCTGCGGGCGCGACCGACGGCTTTGCGTTGAAGAAAGGCGACTCCTACGGCACGCAAGGATTCTGGGCACCGCAAGTGTTCCATTACCGGGATAAATTCTACATGGCCTATACGGCCAACGAGCAGATAGCCATCGCCTCGGCCGACAGCCCGCTCGGCCCGTTCCGGCAGGACGAGCTGAAGCCCGTGTCCGATGTGTGCAAGCAGATTGACCCGTATGTGTTCTTTGACGAGGACGGGAAAATCTACCTCTACCACGTCCGTCTGTTAGAGGGCAACCGCCTGTTTGTGACGGAAATCAATGACACGTTCGATGCCCTTGACGAGAGCACGCTCACCGAATGCGTGGCCTCCGAGCCGGGCACGTGGGAAGACACGTGGAATGC
>CASFUX010000119.1 GCA_949297975.1 uncultured Bacteroidales bacterium | reverse complement strand
AGGTGCCGTCATCCCTTCGGATGTGGTGTACAACTTCCTGAGCGACCAGGTATTCGTAGCCTACAACTACAAGGCCGGCGACCAGAACAGCTACGTCATCGAGTACGAGTTCCCCTTAGAAGCCTTCATCAACGACCGCGACGAAGCCCTGAACATGGAAGCCTTCAAGGCGTTGCCGCAGGGCATGGGCTTCGACCTCACCGTGGTAGATAACGACAACGACGGCCAAGGCCGCAAGCGCACCGTGTGGATGTCCGCCGATGCAGAAGCCTACCAAAGCATGGACGGCTGCGGCGTGGTGGTGTTCGGCGATGAAGAGCTGCCTGCCGGGAGCGGCATTGGCATGTTGGATGCCGACGTAGTAACCTGCTACCCCAACCCCGCCACGACTACCCTCACGGTAGAAGGCGACTTCGACACCGTGCTCCTCTACAACCTCGCCGGGCAGCAAGTAAAGGCCGCCACCGGCACGCAGGTGGACGTGGCCGACCTGCCCACCGGCCTTTACGTGGTGAAAGCCTACCAGGACGGCGCATGCAAGGGCGTGGCTAAAGTAACGAAAGATTAGCACCATGCGGATGCCACCTGCCGTGCCAAGGTTTGATACACCCAACGCCAAAGCTTGGGAGAGTCTCTTCCAAAGCTTGGGAGAGTGTCTCCCAAAGCCAGGGAGAGTGTCTCCCAAAGCTTGAGAGAGCCTCTCCCAAAGCCAGGGAGAACCTCTCCCAAAGCTTGAGCATCCTCCCGGGAAGCGTAAGAGCAATGCGGGCAGCATAGTAGGAGCATCCCCCTTCATCAAGAAAGACGAACCGACAGTGTGCCGAAAGCCGCGAAAGGAACATACGGGCATACGCATGTCCCGCCGACCTTCGGCACACTCGTTTTAATCCTTTGAATTAACACCCACTATTTATGCGAAAGGAAACAAAGCTGAACTGGCGGGTCCTCTCCCTGGCACTGCTCCTGGGCGCAAGCCCGGCCGTGTGGGCGAGGGCGCAGCAAGACCCGGTGCAAGCCTCCGCGCAGCAGGAGATGAGCTTGACGGGCGTGGTCATGGACCAGAACAATGAACCCATCATCGGAGCCACCATCATGGTGGTGGGCACCACCAACGGCACCACCACCGACATCGACGGGCGTTACTCCCTGCGGGGCGTGCCCGCCGACGGCACCATCGAGGTGCAATACCTCGGCATGAAGACGCAGACCATCGACCTCAACGGCAAGAACGTGGTGAACGTCTTCATGGAAGACGAGACCATCGGCATCGAGGAAGTAGTCGTCGTGGGCTACGGCACGCAGAAGAAGGTGAACCTCACCGGTGCCGTCTCCAACGTAAAGATAGACGAGCAACTCAACAGCCGCTCGCTGGCCAACGTGTCGCTGGCCCTACAAGGTAAGATACCCGGCCTCTCCATCAGCCAGGGCAGCGGCATGGCGGGCGACAAGGGCATGGAGATACTCGTGCGCGGGATGGGCACGGTGAACAACTCCGCCCCGCTCATCGTGGTGGACGGCATGCCCGACGTGAGCCTCGACCGCCTCAACATGGAGGACATCGAGAGCATCTCCGTGCTCAAGGACGCCTCCTCGGCAGCGGTCTATGGGTCGCGTGCCGCCAACGGCGTCATCCTCATCACCACCAAGAGCGGCAAAGGCTCGAAGCCCAAAATCAACGCCTCGGCCTCCTACACCTTCGGCGTGCCCACCCACGCCTGGAGCTTCATGACCGACTACGCGCGGTCCATGACGCTGCACCAGCGCAACAAGGCCATCAACACCTTGCCCGAGAACTTCCAATACAAGAACGGCACCATCGACGAATGGCTCGCCTTGTCCAACATCAACCCCTTCCTCTACCCCAGCACCGACTGGTACGACGTGGTGCTGCGCAACTCGGCCATCCAGAAGTACAACGTGTCGGCCTCGGGCGGCAGCGACGTGTCCAACTTCTACGTGTCGGTCGGCGTGATGGACGAGGACGGCCTGGTGATGAACAACGACTACACCCAGTACAACGCCCGCATCAACTACGAAGCCAAACTCTTCAAGAACTTCACGGTGGGGGCGCGCTTCTCGGGCAACTGGTCGAAGATGCAGTACGGGTCCGACGGCCAGTACTCCTCCATCATCGATGCCCGGCAGATGCGCTACGCCATCGCGGGCATCACACCCTACGACCCCGCCACGGGACGCTACGGCGGCACCATGGCCTACGGCGAGAACCTCCAGGCGTTCAACCCCTACTCCATGTACATGAACGAACTGAACCACAAGGAACGCCAGGAGGCCAACGGCAGCGTTTACATCGACTGGAAAATCGTCAAGGGCCTCACGGCGCACGTGGACTACACGCTGAACTACTACAACGACTTCGTGTGGAACTCGGATATCCCGACCGACGGCTACAACTTCCAAACGGGGCTGGTGACCCGTCCCTACGTGTCGAGCGATGCCGGGGTGACCAATAACACGATGATTGGCTACAAGACGCAGTTCAGCGGGCGGCTCACCTACGACTTCGCCATCGCGCAGCGGCACAAGTTCACCGTCATGGCCGCCTACAGCCAGGAGTATTGGCACGACCGCCTGCAATACACCACCAGCGGCGACAAGATACACTCTTCGCTCACCGACCTCGACGGCACGATGAAGAACCCCGACCTCATCAGCATCGACGGCCTCACCACCACCGAAGGGCTGGCATCTTTCATCGGACGCATCAACTACTCGGCGTTCGACCGCTACCTGCTCGAACTGACCATGCGCACCGACGGCTCGTCCAAGTTCCTGGGACAATACCGTTACAGCTTCTTCCCCTCGGCCTCGGCGGGATGGATATTCTCCGAAGAAAGCTGGGTAAGGCCTTGGGCGGGTTCGTGGCTATCGCACGGCAAGCTCCGCGCCTCCTACGGCACGCTGGGTAACAACAGCGGCGTGGGCGAGTACGAGCAGCAGCAACTGCTTACCTTTGCCCCCTACATCATCAACGGGCAGCTGTCCAAGGGGCTGGTGTACGAAAAGATGGTGAACAGCAACCTGACGTGGGAAGAGACCAGCGTGTTCAACGTGGGGCTCGACCTGGGCTTCCTCAACAACCGCCTCACCGCCGAGCTTGACTATTACGACCGCCTCACCACGGGCATGAACCGCCCGTTCGACATGTCCATTCACCTCACCGGGGCTTACGACACGCCGCGCACCAACGTGGGCGACCTGCGCAACCGGGGCGTGGAAGCCAACGTGACGTGGCGCGACAAGCACGGCGACTTCAGCTATACCATCAACGCCAACGTGTCGTACAACCAGACGAGGCTCGAAAAGTGGAACCAATACCTGGGACGCAACATGGCCGACGAGAACTCCACGGCCAACCTGCTGTTCCTCGACATGCCTTATTCCTACCTGTACGCCTACCAGTCGCTCGGCATCGCCCAGACGTGGAGCGAGATATACAAGACCACGCCCCAAGGTGCCCAGCCGGGCGACGTGCTGTACCAGGACTTGAACGGCGACGGGTTGATTAGCGATGAGGACATGAAGGCTTATCCGCGCGTGCAGACCGACCGCCCCACCACGAATTTCGCCTTGAACAGCACGTTCCAATGGCGCGGCTTCGACTTGGCGTTGATGTTCCAGGGCGCGGCAGGCCGCTGGGCCTTCTACCGCACGGTGAACAACCAGTCCACCCTCGACGGCGAAGGCCGCCAAGCCATCACGGAACAGCAGTGGAACAACACCTGGTCGGTCGAAAACCGCGACGGCGGACTGCCCCGCATCGGCAGTGCGGCGAGCAACAAGAACTCCACGTTCTACCTCGAAAACCTCGCCTACCTCCGCCTGAAGAACCTCCAGATAGGTTACAACCTGCCCGATGCCTGGTTGAAGAAAATCAAGATGAGCCAGATACGCTTGTATTTCTCCACCGACAACCTGTTTACCATTACGGGCTTCTCCGGCCTCGACCCGGAAAAGCGGGACATCAACGACGGGTATCCGCTGATGCGTTCATTCTCATTTGGTATCAATTTAGAAATATAAGGAGACATATATAATGAAGAAT
The DNA here is from genome assembly GCA_949297975.1 of uncultured Bacteroidales bacterium. Classification (GTDB taxonomy): domain Bacteria; phylum Bacteroidota; class Bacteroidia; order Bacteroidales; family Paludibacteraceae; genus QVMH01. Next base: position 14,175 of record CASFUX010000119.1, on the reverse strand, counting down.
ATCATTTCAACAATAGGATGCGTGGCCCTGCTGGCCTCCGCCGTGGCACTGACGGGTTGCGACAGCCTGCTGGACCAGACCTCCTCGTCGGAAGTGCCCGCCTCCGAGTTCTGGAAGACGGAAGAAGATGCCACGTATGCCTTGATGGGTGCTTACCAGCACGTACGCGGGCTGTTCGACCGCGACTATTATTTCGACGGGCACGGCGAACTGTTGCGTGTGCGTTCGCAAGGCGTATTGAGCACCAGCCCCGGCAACATCGTACGGGGCGGAGCCTACAGCAACGGCAACTATTACCCCGACCCCATGTGGGGCTACGGCAAGACGTTCGATGCCTACTACGAAATGGCCTACGGGGGTGTGAACCGCACGAACTACGTGATAGAAAACGTGCAGCGGATGCTGTCCGAAGCCGCCACGGAGGAATCGCGCAAGAACCTCGAAGCCATCATCGGCGAGGCTCGCTTGCTGCGTGGCATGACGTACTTCCGCCTCATCTGCATGTGGGGCGACGTGCCCTACTTCGACCGGGTTATCAACGACAACTCGGAAGTGCAGCACATCAGCCGCACCCCGATAGCGCAAGTCAAGGACTCCATCCTGGCCGACTTCACCTATGCGTTCAACACCTTGCCCGACAAGGCATCCGAGGAAGGCCGTGCATCCAAGCCTGCCGCCTTGGCGTTCCGGGGCAAGATGAAGCTCTATTGGGCTTCGTGGAAGAAGAACGGGTGGCCCGAGTTGGAGGGCTTCCAAGCCAATGAAACCGAAGCCCGCGAATACTTCGCCTCGGCGGCGGAAGACTTCGCCCACGTGATAGACGACTACGGGCTTGACCTGTTCCGGGGCGGTGCGCCGGGCGAATGCGGCGAACCGGGCGACGGCACCACCTTGCCCAATTATTACTACATGTTCATCCCCTCCACGGGCAATCCCGGCGGAGCCGAGGGCGAATTCGTGTTCTACTTCACCCACGGCGGACCGGGTACCAGCCAAGGCGAGTCGCTGATGCGCGACTTTGGCGGACGCACCGTAGGCAATTCGCAGAACTGGGTATATCCGGAATACGTGTTGGCCGACCGTTACCAATCCACCATCACGGGCGACTATTGCGAACCGCTCGTGCAGATGAACCCCAGCACCAACCCCGATGCGCGTACTACGGAAAACTCGGCGGTCAACCCGCAGAGCTACGCCAACCGCGACTACCGCATGAAGGCCACCATCCTGTGGGATTATGAGAAAATCATGGGCATCTCGTCCGAAGGCACGGAAAGCGGCATGGCCGTTTACATTTACAAGAAGAACGGCAGCACCGAAGTAGTCGATGGCGTGGAATACCCCACGTACCGGGTGGACGGCGAGCCGATAGGCGGCTACGTGTTCCGCAAGTTCTTGCGCAACTACGGAGGGGCAAAACGCGATGAAGGCGACATGTACTGGCCGGTCATCCGCTTGGCCGATGTGTTCCTGATGTATGCCGAAGCCGACAATGAAGTGAACGGCCCGCAACCCAAGGCCATCGAGCTGGTCAACCGCGTACGCTATCGTGCCGGGTTGCCTGCCTTGGCCGGTGACAAGACAGCCAGCCGCGATGCCTTCTTTGCCGCCATCGAGCAGGAACGCGCCGTCGAACTGGTAGGCGAAGGCCAACGCTCATTCGACCTGCGCCGCTGGCGCACGATAGAAAAAGCGTTCGGCGTGACCGGACCGGGTTATGCTGGTTACTATTGCACAGACACCTACGGCGGGCGCAAACAGCAGTGGTACGTGAACCCCACTGCCCGCGACATACAGCGTGCCTACATCTTCGCCATCCCGCAGTCGGAACGCGACCGCAATCCATACATGTCGCAAAACACACCTTGGTTATAACATATTATATATAATAGTATAGAAAGATATGAAGATATTGAAGAAAATCCTCTTGATATTGCCGGTCGTTTTCGCATGGACGGCTTGCGAAAGTTATCCCATAGATGAAGACGGCCTGCTCATCACGACACGGTCCGAATGCTATGTCAGCAGTTTCGAGTTGCTGGGACAAGACCAGCGCAGCGTGATAGTCGATGTAGCCACGGTCGACACGGTAGCGCAGGAAATCCGTGCCGAAGTGGCTTTTGGTACCAACCTGCACGCGCTTTGGCCGCAGTTCACGTTGGTAACCGATGCGAAACTCGATCCGAAAATCACCGGCTTTGTGGACTTTTCCGACTTGGACAACCCGCGCCAATGGACGGTGGTGTCCGGCAACCGGAAAGTGCGCAAGACCTATACCGTTTATCTTACAGTGCAAGAACCCTAAACAAAAACGATTGAACTATGCGAATGAAACAATGTATAGGACTGCTTGCAGTGGGCGTTGCCCTGCTGTTCGGCAGCTGCAAGGACAATACGTACACCATCCCCGATGGGGTGAACAGCCTGACGAACGACTGCCTCAAGCGTTCGCTCGGCCCGAACATGGTGGGTGGTTCCATTGAGTTTGCTTATGCCATGGCCATGCCCTACGGCAGCGGGCATCTGGTTTCGGCCAGTGTCGAAGCCAGCATAGCCGGAGCGGACAGCACTTATTTGGAGCACCGTTCGTTCCACACGGGCGACAGCGGTGAAGATGTCGGCGTGGAAATCGGTTCTCCTTCGGTCAACGATGGAGGCACCACCACCGTGACGTTCACCAAGGACACCGTGGCCGCCACCTTACGGTATTACTACATGATACCGGAAGAAGCCCGGGGCAAGCAAGTATCGTTCCGCTTCTCGGCCACCGACAATAACGGCAAGGAAGTGTCCTACAACATGGGTCCCTACAACGTGGAGAACATGGACATGAAGCTGGATATCGAATTAAAGAATAACTCTTTCTTCTCCATCGAGGACATGGCCGCTTACACCGCCACCGAGGCCGCTGCGATACCCGAAAAGATAGACTTCGTATATTTGCATCGCGTGCAACGGGGCGGGGCGTTCAACCATGCTTTCGTATCGCCTACGGCGGCGAATGCCAGTGCAGGTTATCTGCCCAACATCACGTTGCCTGCGGGCATCGAAAAGAGTACGAAATTCTATGAAAGCTATTCATCGTGCGACCAGCAACTGGCTCGTGACGAGTACGGCGTATTCGTGACCGACCGCGACCTGTCCGAATTCGACTTTTCCATCTACTCCGACTACAGCATCAACGTGGTGCAGAAGAACGGTTTCTGGGTGGAAACGGCTGATGGCCGCTACCGTGCTTACATCTATGTCAACGAGGCCACCGAGAACCGGGCTGGCATGACCATCAGCATGAAGCGGTTGAAAATGAAATAATGTCTGATTGATTTTTAATTGGGAGTAAGTTGTCGCCCGGCATCATGCCGGATACAGACGCGGGACGTGAGCCGGGCGATAACTTCTTTTTTTGAAACATGGAACACAAAACGATAAAACCCGGAACGTGGACACGATGGTTGCTGCTCATGGTGGCAGTATGGATGGCATACCCTCTCCTCCAGGCTCAGAACAAGCGTGCCGATGGATACAAGGGCATTTGGTACACCATCGAACAAAGCTCGAAGTATGGCTACAAATACTCCGGCGGCTTGGGCACGTACACGGCCGACCACATCCCCGTGGCCATCTACGCTCCGGAAGCCGACAAGACTTTTTTTCTCTACGGAGGCACCACACAGGCCGATGAAAGGCATCTGCTGGTGATGATTTCCTACTACGACCACAAGCGGCACGTGGTGCCCCGCCCCGTCGTGGTGTGCGACAAGAACGGCGTGGACGACCCGCACGACAACGGCTCGCTGGCCATTGACAACGACGGCTACCTGTGGGTGTTCGTCAGCGGCCGCAACGTGAGCCGCCTGGGTGCTATCTACCGCAGCACGCAACCCTACAGCATCGATTCTTTCGAGAAAGTGCATGAAACCGTCATGACCTACCCGCAACCTTGGTGGATTGAGGGACAGGGCTTCATCCATCTTTTCACCAAATACACCGCCCCCGGTACTCGCGGACGGGAATTGTACTGGTCCACCAGCCCGGACGGAGTGCATTGGCAACCCGACCAAAAGCTGGCCGGCATCGAGGGGCATTATCAAATCAGCAACCAATGCGGCAACCGCATCGTGACGGCATTCAACTTCCACCCCACGGGCTTGGCCGACACGCGCACCAACCTCTACGTGCTCCAAACCGACGACATGGGCAGAACGTGGAAAACCATGGAGGGTCTTCCCGTCGAAACCCCGCTCACCGACATACAGAATGCGGCCTTGGTGCACGACTACCAAAGCGAAGGGAAACTGGTTTACCTGAACGATATCAACTTCGACCAGGACGGCAACCCGGTCATTCTCGCCATCGTCAGCCGCCACTTCCAGCCCGGGCCGCAAGGCGACCCCCGCGAATGGATTGTGTTCCACTGGAACGGTGAACAATGGCTGCGGCACAAAGTATGCGAGTCCACCCACAATTACGACATGGGCTCGCTGTACACGGAAGGCAAGGAATGGCGCATCATAGGGCCTACCGAAGCGGGACCGCAACGTTATGGCACAGGAGGCGAAATGGCCTTATGGACCAGCCGGGACGAGGGACTGACATGGAAACGCGAGCGGCTCATCACCACCGACAGCCCATGCAACCACTCGTATGCCCGCCGCCCGGTGAACGCCCGGCCGGACTTCTACGCCTTTTGGGCGGACGGCCATGCGGATGAAATGTCCAAATCGCACCTGTACTTCACCAACCGGGAAGGGACGAAAGTGTGGATGCTGCCCTATGACATGGATACCGATTTCGCCCATCCGCAACGGCTGAAATGATTACATGCGATATAATACGATTGTATAAGACAAACGAAAACATTGAATGAATATGAAAAGAGCCCTCTTTTCCCTGGCAATAACCTTGATTGCATCCACCTTATTCGCCCATGAACCTGCCATGTCGAACATCAACGACAAGAGCGGTAAGCAGCCGTTCGGGGTAAACTTAGCAGGAGCAGAATTTGCAGAAGGGCATCTGCCGGGCGAATACGGTGTGCACTACACCTACCCCAAGGCTGGCGAGCTGGACTATTTCAACAGCAAGGGACTTCGTCTCATCCGCCTGCCGTTCAAGTGGGAACGTATGCAACCCGAGTTGAAAGGAGCACTGGACCCGATGGAACTGGAGCGGTTGAAGAACGTAGTGCGCGAAGCCGAAAAGCGAAACATGTACGTCATCCTCGACTTGCACAACTATGGGCGGCGGTTCGTGGACGGCAAGAAAGTACTCATCGGCTCGCCCGAGCTGAGCGTGGCCGACTTTGCCGACTTCTGGAAGCGGATGGCCACGGAGATGAAAGGCTTCTCCAACATCTACGGTCACGGGCTTATGAACGAGCCGCACGACATGGAGGCCTCGACCAGCAGCTGGTTCGACATGGCGCAGCAGGCCATCAACGCCATCCGCACAGTGGATATGGAAAAGACCATCATCGTAGGGGGCGACGACTGGAGTTCTGCGGAGCGTTGGCCGCAGCAGAGCGACACGCTAAAGCACCTGCACGACCCGGCACACAACCTCATGTTCGAAGCCCACGTGTATTTTGACGATAACGCTTCGGGCAGCTACAAAGGGACGTACGATGAGGAAAACTGCACGCCCCTTACCGGCGTGAAGCGGGTGAAGCCGTTTGTGGCATGGCTGAAGGAAAACGACTTCCGGGGACTGGTGGGCGAATACGGCGTGCCCGACAACGACCCCCGCTGGCTGGTTACTGCCGACCGCTTCCTGGCCTACCTGCAACGCAACGGCATCAATGCCACCTACTGGGCTGCCGGGCCGTGGTGGGGCAAGCACAAGATGCGGCTTACCCCCGACAAAGGGCAGGACCGCCCCCAAATGCAGGTTGTCGGACAATATCTTTATACTAAAAAATAGCTGCTGCACGTTATAAGTTACAACATTCAATGCACATGACACTCTTGAAACAAGCCGCATTCGCCTCGGCGATGCTCCTGATGGCCGCTTGCTGCGACCGTTCCAACTGGGTGGACAAGGCTTTGGACGATGCCCTGATACAAGCCTTGTCCATGGCTAAGCAACTGGAGAACCTGCCCGGACAACTTCCGCGCACCGCTTCGCCGGAGGGCGAGTTGGTCACATCCGGTTCCGACTGGTGGTGCAGCGGTTTCTATCCCGGCACGCTGTGGCTGCTGTACCAGGACTGCGGCGACCCCGAACTCCTGCGTTACGCCACTAAATTCACAGGGCGGTTGCACCGGGAGCAATACAACACCTCGACGCATGACTTGGGCTTCATGCTTTTCTGTAGCTACGGCAATGCCTGGCGGGCGACCGGGGCGGATTCCTGCAAAACCGTCCTGCTCAACGGGGCGCGTTCGCTGTCGAGCCGTTTCAATCCTGCGGTGGGCTGCATCCAATCGTGGGAAGCGTGGGACGATTTCCATTTCCCGGTCATCATCGACAACATGATGAATTTGGAAATGTTGCTTTGGGCTTCCGAAGCCGGGGGCGACACGCTTCCCCGCCACATCGCCATCGCCCATGCCGACCGCACCATGCAATGCCACTTCCGCCCCGACTACAGCTCCTACCATGTGGTATCCTATTCGCCCGTAACCGGCGAAGTGGAGTTCCAAGGCACGAACCAAGGCTATTCCGACAGCAGTGCCTGGGCGCGGGGACAGGCCTGGGGCTTGTACGGCTACACCATGATGTACCGCGAAACCGGTTACGACCGCTATCTGGAACAGGCGCGGCACATCGCCCAATTCCTGATACGCCATCCCCGCCTGCCGCAGGACAAGATCCCGTATTGGGACTTCGACTCGCCCGCCATCCCCGATGACTTCCGCGACAGTTCCACGGCTGCCGTCATGGCATCGGCCTTGCTGGAGCTGAGCCGTTACGTAGAAGGCGAGGAGGCCGCCGAATACTTCGCCGTGGCCGAGACGCAGCTCAAAACGTTGGCCTCGCCTGCTTACACGGCCAAGCGCGGCACCAACGGCGGCTTCATCCTGATGCACGGCGTGGGCAACGTGCCCCAGCATTCGGAAATAGACGCACCGCTCAGCTATGGCGACTATTACTATGTGGAAGCCCTGTTGCGGTATAAGAATCACCCCCAATACACAGACCCATGCGCAAAGTAACCCTGCTGCTATTGACGCTCCTGCTACTGCGCGACCTGGCGGCTGTCGTTCCCTTCGAGCGTCCCATGCCTGGACATCCCCGCCTGCTGATGACGGAAGTCGACCAGACACGCATACAGGCCGACATCCGCAGCGACTCCACCTGGACACGCCTGCATGAGGACATTTTAGACGAATGCGACCGCATTGTCAACTTACCCGTATTGGAGCGCAAGCAGATAGGCCGCCGCCTGTTGGCCACTTCGCGCGAAGCCTTGCGGCGCATATTCTTCCTCTCTTACGCCTACCGCATGACCGGAGAGGGGACGTATCTGTCCCGCGCCGAGGCGGAGTTGCTGGCCGTGTGCCGCTTTACCGACTGGAATCCGTCCCACTACCTTGACGTGGCCGAGATGCTCGCAGGGGTGTCAATCGGCTACGATTGGCTGTATCACCAGCTGACGGACAGCACCCGCACGCTCGTACGTCGGGCCATCATCGAGAAAGGCATCCGCCCATCGACGGACAGCAAGTACAACTGGTGGCTCGAAGCGGAAAACAATTGGAACCAAGTGTGCAACGCCGGGGTCACACTGGGCGCACTGGCCGTGTATGAGGAAGAACCTTTCTGTTTCCAACGTATCATCGACCGGGGCATTGTATCCGTGCGCCTGCCCATGAAGGCTTACGACCCGGACGGGGCTTATCCCGAAGGATATTCTTACTGGGAATACGGTACCACCTTCAACGTCCTGATGCTTTCGGCCTTGGAAGGGGTGTTCGGCTCCGACTTCGGCCTGTCGTCCATGCCAGGCTTCGCCCGCACGGCGGATTACTACCTGCACATGGTGGGGCCTACGGGGCGCAGTTTCAACTATGCCGACTGCGAACATGAGAACGGCCTCTCGCCCGCCATGTTCTACTTTGCGCAACGGGCGGGCGACCCCTCGCTGCTGTGGCTGGAACAGCATTTCCTCGGCACGGGTTACCGAGCGAATTACCTGGCCAACCGTGTGCTGCCTGCCGTCATGCTATGGGGTAGCGGGACGAAGCCCGGTCACCTGCCCGCCCCGTCCGCCTTGTGCTGGAGCGGGGGAGGCGTGACGCCGGTAGCCGCCATGCGTACCTCGTGGAGCGACCCGCAGGCTCTGTACGTGGGGCTGAAGGGCGGCACGGCGGCGAGCAACCATGCCCACATGGATGCCGGCTCGTTCGTCATGGAAGCCGACGGCGTGCGCTGGGCGGTGGACTTCGGACGCGAGGATTACGAGCGACTTGAGTCCGCCGGGCTGCGCATATGGAGCAACGCCCAGCAGTCCGAACGCTGGCAAGTATTCCGCTATAACAACTTTGCCCACAACACGCTTTCCGTGGACGACTCCCTGCACCGGGCCGACGGGTACGCACCTTTGCCCGGCATTGCCGATGAGGACGGATTCCAAGCGGCCATAGTCGATCTCAGCTCCGTGCTCGCAGGCGAATTGCGCACGGCACGGCGCGGCGTGGCCATCGTCCACAAGCAATACGTCGTGGTGCGCGACGAGGTGGCCTCCTTGCCCGGCAAGCCCGCCCGCGTGCGTTGGAACATGCTGACCGAAGCCGAGGTGACGGTGAAAGGACGCGACCGCATCGAGCTGCGGCAGGAAGGGAAACGGCTGGAGCTGCGGATAGACTGCACCTGCCCGTTCGATATAAAGACCTGGAGCACGCAACCGCTCCACGCCTACGACTCGCCCAACCCCGACACGCGCTTCGCAGGCTTCGAGGCAACCGTGCCCGCCGGGCAGCAGGCCGTCCTCACCGTGTACCTGCTGCCGCAAGGCGCAAGGCCGAGGCAAGACGACATAAAACCCCTGGCCGAATGGAATACCAACCACCGGACCGATGCACATGCGGCATGGCCGGGGAAATGACCGACCGGTTTCCCGCCACGAAGCAGCAGGGAATTTCCCGAATATGGAAAAAGAAACAAGATACGTCAAACCCAACACACCATTACCGTAATGAAACAAAACATCCTATTGCTCGCCCTGTGCTGGCCGCTACTGGCCGTGCAGGCGCAACCACGCTACGAAGCCACGTGGCAGTCCCTCGACACGCGCCCCATACCTGCGTGGTTCGAGGATGCCAAGTTCGGCATCTTCATCCACTGGGGGCTGTATTCCGTGCCGGCATGGGCGCCCAACACCGGCGAACCTTACGCCGACTACGCCGAATGGTATTGGTACCGCCTTACCTTGGATGAGAAGGACGGTGCCCCCTTCCGCCAGCATCACCGCGACACGTATGGCGACAAGTTCCAGTACCAGGACTTCGTGCCCGGCTTTACGGCCGAGATGTTCGACCCTGCCCAATGGGCGGACATCATCAAGGCATCGGGGGCGCGTTACGTGGTACTCACTTCCAAGCACCATGAAGGCTTCGCCTTGTGGCCGAGCGCACAGAGCGTGAACTGGAACAGTGTGGACGTGGGACCGCACCGTGACATCTGCGGCGAGCTGACCCAGGCCGTCAAGGCGCGGGGACTGCGCATGGGATTTTACTATTCACTCTACGAATGGCACCACCCGCTCTACCGTACCGACGTGAACCGCTACGTGGACCAGCACATGCTACCCCAGCTGCGCGACCTCACTTTGCGCTATGAGCCGGACATTATCTGGGGCGACGGCGAATGGGAACAGCCCAGCAGCACGTGGCGCAGCGAGGAATTCCTGGCATGGCTGTACAACGAATCGCCCGTGCGCGAAACGGTGGTGGTCAACGACCGCTGGGGCGAGGAGACGCGCAGCCGCCACGGCAGCTTCTATACCACCGAATACGACCTGATACACGACAGCGACTCGCGCGACGTAGCGTTCGTCCATCCCTGGGAGGAATGCCGGGGCATCGCGAACTCATTCGGCTACAACCGCAACGAGAACCTGGAAGATTACTCCACGGCCGCCGAGCTGGTGCGCATACTCATCGAGAAAGTGGCGCGGGGCGGCAACCTGCTGCTCAACATCGGCCCGACCGCCGACGGGCGCATACCCGTCATCATGCAGGAACGGCTGGCCGAGATGGGCGAGTGGCTGCGCGTGAACGGCGAAGCCATCTACGGCACACGCCAATGGGCTTCCTGCCCCGAAGCCAACCGGGCGGAAGGCATCTTCTATACGACCAAAGGCCATGACCTGTACGTGCTCGTGACCGAGTGGACGGGCAAGCCCATCCGCGTGCGGGGCATCGGCCGTCCGCAGGGCGTGCACCTGCTGGGCACGGACCGGGGCGTGAAGCATTCGTACCAGGCGGGCACGCTCACCATCACGCCCCCCTCGCCGGGCATGGGCGAAGCACCGTGCCGGCACGCTTGGACGTTCAAGGTGGAAGGAGCATTCAATCAATAAGATAAAGGAATTATGGAACAGCGACACAGCGCATTCGAAGCACTGAAACGGCGGCACGAGGAACTGCTCGCCCGCCCCAATGAGAAACTGGCGGCGGGCAACGGCCTCTTCGACCGCTACAAGTACCCCGTGGTCACGGCGGAACATGTGCCCCTGCATTGGCGGTACGACCTGAACCCGGCGACGAACCCGTACATGATGGAGCGCATCGGGGTGAACGCCACGTTCAACGCTGGGGCGATGAAATGGGAGGACAAGTACATCCTCATGGTGCGTGTGGAGGGCTACGACCGCAAGTCGTTCTTCGCCATCGCGGAAAGCCCGAACGGCGTGGAGAACTTCCGCTTCCGGGAGGAGCCGGTGACCTTGCCCGAGACGGACGAGCCGGATGTGAACGTGTACGACATGCGTCTTACCCGGCACGAGGACGGGTGGATATACGGCATTTTTTGCAGCGAGCGCAAGGACCCCCATGCACCGGCGGGCGACCTCTCGTCGGCCGTGGCGGCGGCGGGCATCGTGCGCACCCGGGACTTGCGTACATGGGAGCGGCTGCCGGACCTGCGCTCGGCGAGCCAGCAGCGTAACGTGGTGCTGCATCCGGAGTTCGTGGACGGGAAGTATGCCCTATACACCCGGCCGCAGGACGGCTTCATCGACGCGGGGCGGGGCGGTGGCATCGGCTGGGCGTTGGTAGAGGACATGACGCGGGCCGAGGTGCGCGAGGAAACGATCATAGACTGCCGCCAATACCACACTATAAAGGAATTGAAGAACGGCGAGGGGCCGCATCCCATCCGCACGTCCCGGGGCTGGCTGCACATGGCTCACGGCGTGCGGGGGTGTGCTGCGGGGCTTCGGTACGTGCTGTACCTGTACCTCACGGACTTGCACCGCCCGGAACGGCTCATAGCCGAGCCTGCGGGTTACTTCATGGCGCCGCAGGGCGCGGAGCGGGTGGGCGACGTGTCGAACGTATTGTTCTGCAACGGCTGGATTGCGGACGACGACGGCACGGTGTACATCTACTACGCCTCGGCGGACACGCGGCTGCACGTGGCCACCACGTCGGTGGACCGGCTGCTGGACTACTGCCTGCACACGCCGCCCGACGGCCTGCGCTCGGCTTGTTCGGTGGCGGCCGTCAAGGAGCTTATCGCCCGGAACCGGGCGTTCCTGCGGGACGAAGCGTCCCACGCATGAGCCAAAACATGCAAAAATATGACAAAACATGCAACGATATTATCAAAATGCAGGGGCGGAGGTGTCCGCCCCGATTTTTAACCGTACTTTTGACGCGGCTTTTAGGAGCCGCCTTGTATTTTCCATCTAAAAAACCTGTTTATTCATGAGAACGATTCTTTCTCCCATCGACTTGGCCATCATCCTGGTGTACCTGGGGGTGCTGGTGTTCATCGGTTTTTACCTGAAGCGGCGTGCGTCGCGCAATATTGATTCGTACCTGCTGGGCGGCAAGAGCATACCTTGGTACATGCTGGGCTTGTCTAACGCGTCGGGGATGTTCGACATCTCGGGCACGGTGTGGTTAGTGGCCATCACGGTGGTTTATGGATTGAAGAGCATTTACATACCGTGGCTGTGGCCTGTTTTCAACCAGGTGTTCCTCATGGTTTACCTGTCGGCGTGGCTGAGGCGGTCGGAGTGCCGGACGGGGGCGGAGTGGATCACGTTCCGCTTCGGACGTGACCGGGGGGCGGTGGCATCGCACTGGATTGTGGTGGTGTTCGCCATCCTCGTGGGGCTGAGTATGCTGGCCTACGGGTTCATCGGTATGGGGAAATTCGTGGAGATATTCCTGCCGTTGAAGGCGGTACTGCCGTTCCTTTCGTTCGTGCCCGACGCGTACGTGCCGCACGTGTGGGGGATTTTGTTTACGCTGTTCGCGGTGTTTTATTCGCTGATGGGCGGGATGATGAGCATCGTGTGGGCGGACGTGGCGCAGTACGTCATCATGGCGGCGGCGGGCGTGGCGGTGGCGGTGATTGCCATGTGCCACCTGGACGTGGTGTCGTTCGACGCGTTGCTGCCGGCGGGCTGGTACTCGGCGGGCGTGGGTTGGACGCTGGACCTGGACTGGACGGGCAAGTTCGCGGAGTTCAACGAGAAGGTGGCGAGCGATGGTTACCAGTTGTTCAGCCTGTTCTTCGGGATGGTGCTGCTGAAGGGCGTGCTGTCGAGCATGGCGGGTCCCGCGCCGACGTATGATATGCAGAAGATACTGTCCACGCGGTCGCCCCGGGAGGCGGCGTTGATGAGCGGGTCGGTGACGGTTATATTGATGCCGGTGCGCTACTTGATGATAGCGGGCTTCGCGGTGCTGGGGCTGATTTTGTTCAATGATATCGAGGGGCAGGTGCGCAACGCGGCGGGGGCAATCGACTTCGAGCTGGTGCTCCCGGCGGTAGTAGCGCATCCGTGGATTCCCGCCGGGCTGACGGGGCTGATATTGGCGGGATTGCTGGCGGCGTTCATGTCCACCTTCGCGGGGACGCTGAACGCGGTGCAGGCCTACATCGTGAACGATATTTACCTGAAGTATTTCAAGCGCGACGCGACCCCGCGCCAGGCGAACCGGGCCAATTACGTGGTGGGCGTGGTCATCGTGCTGGTGAGCGTGGCCTTCGGTGTGCTGGCGGAGGACGTGAATAGCGTGCTGCAATGGGTGACGGGCGCGCTGTACGGCAGCTATATAGCGGCGAATATATTGAAATGGCACTGGTGGCGGTTCAACGGGCGCGGATTTGCCTGGGGGATGGCGGGGGGCATGGTGCCCGCGCTTATCCTGCCGCTCGTGCCGTGGTTCGACGGCGTGCTGCCGCTGTATTATTTCCCGATCATCCTGCTTTGCTCCGTGGCGGGCTGCGTATGGGGCACGTACAGCGCGCCTGCCACGGACATGGCGGTGCTGCGCGAGTTCTACGCGCGGACACGTCCGTGGGGCTGGTGGCGGCCTGTGCACGAGTTGGTTGTGCAGGACGACCCGACTTTCCGCAAGAATACGGACGCGGGGCGCGACTTGCTGAACGTGGCGGTGGGCATCGTGTGGCAGACGGCGTTGGTGGCTGCGCCCATTTACTTAGTGCTGATGCGCTGGGTGCCGTTCGCCGTGTCGGCCGCGCTGGTGGCCGTAACCACCGTGGTGCTGAAACGCAACTGGTACGACCGGCTGGAGGATTAACACTTCGGACAGATTGGCAGGGAGGAACGGGGGCGTTCGTGCGCCCGTTTTTCTGCATAAGTATGCACTGAAAATTGCGGTATATCGCAGCAAAATTTCCGATATATCGGAAATATTTTTCCGGTATATCGGAAATTTTGCTCCGATATACCGAAAATTTTTGCCCGATCGGTCGGCGGAAAAAATGTGCCCTACAAGCCGTATAACGGCGATATTTCGAACGAACGGGCACGATTTGGAATGCAAAATCGGCCATTCGTAAACGCGGATATTTATGAAATTTCGCGCATATACATGCAGATTACAAAAAAAGAAACATTTTTTAAGGGTTGAGACAGATTGGCAGTAAAAAAGGACAGCACCTCACCCCCGGCCCCTCTCCCCGGGGAGAGGGGGACGGAGTTACCCCCGCAGGCGAAAGCCTCGCCTTCAAGGTATTTCCGGGTTTCCCTCT
>CASFUX010000118.1 GCA_949297975.1 uncultured Bacteroidales bacterium | reverse complement strand
CGAGGAGCCTTTGCGCCCTCTGCGCTCTTTGCGGTTAAATATTAAACAATATACAGAATAAAATGACAAACCACAGAGACACAAAGATGAAGCGTGACATTCTTACAGACAACAGAGGACACTCAGTGAAATGCCGCAAGCGGCATTTCTCCGTGGGCTTGAAATCTGGAATGTGAAATTTGAAATCTTTTATCCTCCGTGTCTCTGTGGTTTAAAATTTAATTCGATATAAACTCTATTTTCCTTTTACGATAGGCTGATTGCTATAGGACATTCCATCCCGGCAGGGGCGGCAGGTCGATACCGGCCTTCCGGGCTTGTGGCATCTGGTATTTTCGGGCGATGCGGTAAGTGCGGCCGTCCTTGATGAAGCATGCCCCGGTCTGCTTGAAAGTGAACGGCACGTGGCATTCCAGGCACTCCTGACGTATGCGCATCACCCAATCGAAGTCGCACGGGCGGGCATCGTCGCCCGACTCGCCCCCGACAACGACCTGCCCAATGCTCCCATCAAGCCAAGGCCGCAAGGAGACCGCTTCCAACAAAGGCTCGCACGTGATGCCTTTGTGCTGCAACGGCAATGCCAGGAACACGGGTAGGCGCGTTTCCGCCTGGCGTTGGTTTTTCACGGTGCAGAACAGGGTGACGTGCCCGTACCCCGCACCCCAGTCGCGGGGCAGGCAAGCCGCCACCCGGTGCACGCGCTTCGTCACCATGACAAATTGCAAGTCGGGCCGCGCACGCATCATGTCCCAAGCCTCGTCGCGCCACGCATCCGCTTCGTCGATGAAGAAGTCCGAGGTGAAGCAGGTCCACAGGGTCGTCCCGGCGGGTACGCGCCAACTCCCGCCCCGTTTCCGCTGCACAGGCAGGGTGAAATTGCGGGTCTTGTGCACCACGGTGCTGTCAATCCCGTGTTTCCCGTCCTGCCGGAAGACGTAGCAGTGTCCGCATCCTTCGCTTATTTTGTGGCAGCCGTGCCACAGATTCCACATGGCATACATGGTCGGACGTTTTTATAAAGGTTTGCCCCCGATGGCCAGTTCGTAGGATTGCGTACCAATGCCTTCAGCACGTCATCGGGCATATCGCCGCCGGGGCAGATGCCTATCCAATGCCTCGGGTCGCCGTTGTATGGCTTGCCCACGGATTGGTAACGGGCTTTCAATTCATTGATTTGTGCTTCCGGACAACGCAGAGTGCACAGGTCGAACGCATCGATGTCGAAATAGCAGAGCATCTTCCCTCGCGCGTAAAACGCAAGCAGGGAATGCCTGCCGTGGAAAAATCTCTCGAAAGGCATCTTCTCTTCCACTTCCGGCAGTGAGAGGCAATAATTCCTGAAACTTTCTATGTGCATGGGGCAGGTCGGCTGCTTGAAGTTGCGCAAAGTTCGGCATTTCCGGGGATATTGCGTACTTTTGCACCGCTTTTTTCCGCAGAGGTCGCGGATTGACGCAGTTGCAGCGGATTTCGGGCGAAAGATTTTTCGCCCCTACAAGCGGGCGTTGTAACTCGTCCACTCGTAACTCGTCTACTTGTTTACTAAAATGAAAGAATCATTGTCCGATGTCGGGGCGTTCGTGGCCGAATATGCCGCGCACATGATGGGGTGCGGGGTGCACACGTCGCGGGTCATCCGCTGCGCGAAGCGGATAGGGGAGGCGTATGGATACGAGGTGAGGGTGAGCGTGTTCCAGAAAAGCATCATCCTCAACGTGCAGGGCGGCGACCCGCAGGAGCGGTACAACGAGGTGACGGAGATACCGCCTTTGCCTATCAGCTTCGCCCACAATGCCGAGCTGAGTGCGCTGAGTTGGGAAACGCACGATGACCACCTGCCTTTGGCGGAAGTGAAAGAACGGTACCGGCGTATCGTGCAAGCCCCGGCGATGCCTC
Source organism: uncultured Bacteroidales bacterium (assembly GCA_949297975.1). Taxonomy (GTDB): domain Bacteria; phylum Bacteroidota; class Bacteroidia; order Bacteroidales; family Paludibacteraceae; genus QVMH01. Next base: position 18,947 of record CASFUX010000118.1, on the reverse strand, counting down.
CGCTACTGATGCTTGTTTTGGCGGGGCTGGCCAACGCATCGTTCTGCGCCTTGTTCGGGGGCGACTGGTGTTCGCGTGGCATCGTATTTGTGGCGACCGTGGCGGGCTTCTTCCTCAAGCAGCGGATGACCGCCGCGCACGTCAACCATTACATCGTGTTCGCCCTGTCGGCTTTCGTGGCCTCGTTGTGTGCTTCTGTCTCGCTCCTATTCGGCACGACGGCCGAGATAGCCCTGTCCACCAGCGTACTGTTCCTGGTGCCGGGCGTGCCGCTTATCAACGGGGTCATCGACATCCTGGAGGGGCATATGCTCAACGGCTTCGCCCGCCTAGCCAACGCGGCCTTGCTTATTGTGTGCATTGCCGTGGGGCTTTCGTTCACGTTAATGTTGGTAAAAGACAGTTTGTTATGATTGCAATGGATGTGTTGTCGGACGCGTTGTTCGCAGCGGTGGCCGGCATGGGGTTCGGGGCCATCTCCTGCCCGCCGAGGCATGCTTTCCCGTATATAGCCTTGCTGGCGGCGGCGGGGCACGCCACGCGCTTTTGCCTGATGACGTTCGTGGGGGTGGATATTGCCGTGGGGTCGTTGCTGGCCTCCCTGCTCATCGGTTTCGGCAGCTTGTGGCTGGGCAGGCGGGCGCGCACGCCCATGACGGTGCTCTACATCCCGGCCTTGCTGCCCATGGTACCGGGCAGGTACGCCTACAACATGGTGTTCTCGCAAATCATGTTCCTGCACACCATGAACGACGCGCACGAGCGGAGCATGTACATGGACATGTTCTTTTCCAACGCCATGGTGACGTGCAGCGTCATCTTCATGCTGGCCGTGGGGGCCACGTTGCCCATGTTCCTGTTCCCCAAGCGGGCTTACTCCATCACGCGGCGGCGGAGGTAGGCATTGGCACATAGCGCATAGAGCTTTTTGTTGAAAGAGCACACATAGCACTGCCGAGGACATCGGCTGTCTGGAGCTGCTATGTGTGCTTCTGTTATATAAACTCTGTGTGCCATGTGTCCGCGCACACTCTTTTTGTAAAATAAGTTGAAAAAAGCAGGGATGCGGGTGCGCCGTCCACGGAATTTGACTACATTTGCAACCGTCCTCACTAATCATTAATCGTTCAACGTTAATCACTAAAATAAGTATTATGGTCAATTTTTCATTGGAAGGCAAGGTGGCACTCGTAACGGGTGCTTCTTATGGCATCGGGTTTGCCATCGCTTCGGGCTTTGCGGAAGCGGGTGCCAAAATCGTGTTCAACGACATCAAGCAGGAACTGGTGGATAAAGGGCTGGCCGCCTACAAGGAAGCCGGCATCGAAGCACGCGGCTTCGTGTGCGACGTGACGGACGAAGCGCAGGTCAACGCCATGGTGGCGCAGATAGAAAAGGAAATCGGCACCATCGACATCCTGGTAAACAATGCGGGCATCATCAAGCGCATCCCCATGATTGAAATGAAGGCGGAAGAGTTCCGCCAGGTAATCGACGTGGACCTCAACGCGCCGTTCATCGTCTCCAAGGCAGTCATCCCCGGCATGATCAAGAAGGGCAAGGGCAAAATCATTAACATCTGCTCCATGATGAGCGAATTGGGACGCGAAACGGTGTCGGCCTACGCGGCGGCCAAGGGCGGCCTGAAGATGCTGACCCGCAACATCGCCTCCGAATACGGCGAATACAACATCCAGTGCAACGGCATCGGCCCCGGCTACATCGCCACCCCGCAGACGGCTCCGCTGCGCGAACGCCAACCCGACGGCTCGCGCCACCCGTTCGACTCGTTCATCGTGGCCAAGACACCGGCTGCCCGCTGGGGCACCACGGCCGACCTCGTAGGCCCGGCCATCTTCCTGGCATCGGAAGCTTCGGACTTCGTCAACGGGCATGTGCTGTACGTGGACGGCGGCATCCTGGCCTACATCGGCAAGCAGCCGAAGTAAAACGTTTTGGCATAACCAATAAAAAAGGCTGTCTTCCGCAAAGCGCGGGGGCAGCCTTTTCTGTTTGTATGAGGTGTTTGGAAAGTGGGATTGCTATATAAAAAGAAAGGTTGTCATCACGACAACCCAATCTTTAGTTAACCTTAAATCTAATACCATGAAAAACACGATGCAAAAGTAAGGCACTTCCCCGATACGTGCAAGCGTTTGGCCAAGAAAATGCTCGGACGGTAACGAACTTTAACGATTGGAAGGTAAAAAGCGGTTTCTTGAAACCTTTGTTAAGCATTGTTTGACGTATCTTTGCGGAGAGATTGGAGATTGGGGAAGACGGTGGAGAACGCAAAGAGCGCAAATGGGCGCACATTTTCTTTGCTTCTTACCTCTTGCTCCTTACCTCTTACCTCTGTCTGTTAGCTGCAAACTCGCATGGCTTCCGAAAAGACCAAAGGTATTGTGCTTCACGCGCTGAAGTATTCCGACACGTCCACCGTGGTGACCGTGTACACGGAGCGTTTCGGCCGGGTGGCCTATATGGTGTACGGGGTGGGTGGCAAGCGGGCGGTATGCCGTCCGGCCTTGTTGCAGCCGTTGTCCTTGGTGGAATTGGAGGTGGCACATCATCCGGGGAAAGACATGCAGCGCATCCGCGAAATGCGCATGGCGTACCCGCTGGAGGGCATTCCTTTTGATCCGGTAAAGAATTCCATCGCCCTGTTCCTGTCCGAAGTGCTGTACCGGGTGTTGCGTCGCAGCGAGCCGGATGGGGAGTTGTACGCATTCCTGGAGCGTTCCATTCTGCGGCTGGATGGCAGCAAGGGGCGGTTGGCCGATTTCCATCTGCTTTTCCTGCTTCGTCTTACCCGCTACTTGGGTTGCGAGCCGAATGACGAAGGGGGCACGCAGGGCTACTTCGACATGCAGGAGGGCGTGTTCCTGTTACAGCGGCCCGTGCATGTGCACTACCTGCCGCCCGAGCAGGCGCAGGACCTGCTGGCGTTACTGCGTGCCGATTACGACACGGCGGACCGCCTCCCGCCCTGGCCGCGCACGAGGCGGAATGCATTGCTCGAAAACCTCTTGGAATACTACCGCCTGCACGTGCCCGACTTTAACGGAGTGCAATCGCTGGAGGTGTTGCAGTCGTTGTTTGATTGAGAGTTACGAGTGGACAAGTTGCTGGTTACGAGTAAGCGACCAAGGCCAACGGTCTTGTGGCTTTCAGCGTAGGGCATCGCCCTACGGACAAGGACGACGAATACCTACCCCATCCCCTTTAACTACTAACTCTTAGCTCCCCTCCATGCTGCGCAGCACGCGCTCGATGGCTTGTGGCTCGAAGCCCCGGCTTTGGGCGAAGTGGAAAAGTTTCCCTTGCTTTTCGTATTCATACCGGTACGTCAGTCCGGCAAGTTTGGTTTTGAGGATAGAGGCGAGCATCTCATCGTATTCTCCCTCGTCTATCAGCTCCAGGGCCTCGCTGATATCCTCCTTCGGCACTCCTTTAAGCTTGAGGGCGAGGGCAATCTTCGTTTTTCCCCATTTGTTGAGCCGGAACTTGTCCACGACGAAAGCCTTCGCGTACCGGTTTTCGTCGATGAACCCGTCCGCTATCAGACGGTCGATGATGGGTTCGCGCCATTCGGCCGGCACGTTCCACTTTTGCAACTTGTTGTCCACGTCTTCGATGCAGTGCTCGGCGATGGAGCAATAGGAAGCGGCCTTGCGCAGCAGCTCGTCCTGCGTGTATTCTTTTGCCATGTCCGTGCTTTTTTTGGTTGATGGGACAAATATAGTGATTTTGTTTGTGTATCGGAAGCCGTTAGAATATTATTTGTTGCAAATGCTCCTTTGCCGTATCTTTGTAAGAAAATGCAAAAACCACAATATGACTAAGAAAAAGAAGCAACCCAACAAGCAACCACTCCTGTCGCCGGACAAGTACATCCGCACGAAAGGCCGCCAGTTGCCGGTAGAGGCGTGCTACGTGAACCCCAATTGGAGAGAAGGGGGGATGGCACACGTCACCGTGGTGCGTCGCCATGCGGGAGGCACCCGCACGCTGGGCATGTACCTGGTGGACACGTTCTGTCTGGGGGTGAAGGACACGTCCTATCAATTCAGCATGTCCGAAATGGATTACGATGAGATGTTGGCCACCATGAACGATAACTTCGGCGGATTGCAACCAATCAGCTACGAGGAAGCGCACAACCTGATATACGGGAGCATCGCTTTTGCCGAGGAAGCGGGGATACGGCCTCACAAGGATTTCGCCGTCACCCAATACCTGCTGGAGGAGGACACCGAGGACGTGCCGCTCATCGAATACGAATACGGCCGCGACGGGAAGCACTTCCTCTTCACCCGCACCTACCAGGAGGCAGCCCGCTACCTGCCCATCCTGCGCAAGCATCTGGGCGACAACTTCGACTACGTGGTGGAAGCCTATGACGATGAGGATGAATACGACGAGGACGAAGATGAATATGGCGGGGATGAATATGACGACGAATGGAATTCCATGCTCTCCCCTGAAGAAATGGCACGCCTCCATGAGTTCAAATAGCAACTGGAGAAATCCCGGCAGAACCGAGTGCCATACACCTACCAGCACCCGGAATACCCCAAGGAACTGGCGGTGGACACACCGTGGCTTTACTCCGTGCTCAGCGAACCCGGCCAAGACCTCGGCCTGACCGATGGGACACTCGACCGCGTGCTGGCCTTGCCGCACGACTTGCTGAGGCACGACTTGGAACAAATCGTGCTGTGGGAGACGGGGCGCACCTGCGAGCAACTGCCCGACGAAGACCTGGGCTTCACGCTGATAAACTCCCTGATCCTACTGGGCGAAGTGGGCAACGTGCACAGCCTGGACGTGGTGTGGAGACCCTGCGCCAAAATTTTGACTTCTATAACTACCACGTTGGCGACTACGGGGAATATGTGTACCCCGCCACGCTCTACCTGCTGGGCAAAAACCACCTCGACAAGTTGTATGCCTTCATGGAAGAACCCGGGCTGGACTCCTACTCCCGCTACTGGGTGCCGAACGTCCTGGTACAACTGGTACAGCGCGAACCTGCGCGCCGCCCGGAAGTAATCGAATGGTACCGCCGCTTGCTGAAATTGTATGCAGAGAAGATGCTGGAACACACATGCTGCGACAGCATGCTGCTCGACTTCGTGGTGGGCTACCTACTCAAACTGCACGCCACCGAGCTGATGCCGGAAATCAAGGCCGTGTACGACACAGGCGAAGGCGGTGGCTTGGACTACAAAACCTACCAGATAGTAGAAACGGCAATGGAGGATGGACGGCATAGAGACTATTGGGCAAAGGAAAAGTTGCCACTGCTCGATGTGCACGAACGTTTCCGCCAACTCCGGAAACTCCACGGTCAAGAAGAATAAGAAAGGGAAAACCCAAAACCCAAAGGCCGCAAAGGTTTCTCTCTTCCTTTGCGGCCTTTGTGCTCTTTTCGGTTGGATTTTCAACTTTCCATTCCCCCTTTCACCGCCCTTGTCATGTTGCTCCAGGCGTATTTTTTCTTTTCTTCCAGCAGGCCGGGGCGGAACTCCGCCGCGCGGTCGTGCTCGTAGAAGTCGATGAGGCTCGCCGCAATCGCGTCGGGGTCCACGGGGGTGACGTAGCCTACCTTGCCCGCCGGTACCATCTCGGCCAGGCCGCCCACGTCGGTCACCAGCATGGGCTTCTCGAAGTGGTAGGCCACTTGCGTCACGCCGCTCTGCGTGGCCGACTTGTAGGGCTGCACCACGATGTCGACCGCGTTGAAGTAATAGGCTACCTCGTTGTTCGGGATGAAGTCGCTGCGCCAGATGATGCGCCCCGCCAGTCCCAACTCCCGTTCCAGTTCCTCGTATTGGCTGCGGTTGTTGTAAAATTCGCCCGCCACCACCAGGCGCACGTTGTGCCGGGCAAACCACGGATGGGCATAAGCCCGCATGAGCAGGTCCAGCCCCTTGTAGTCGCGGATGAAGCCGAAGAACAGCATGTAACGCGCATCGGCGGGCAGCCCCAGATGCGCCAAGGCTGCTTCGCGGGGGATGATATCGCCGAAGTTATCGTACAAGGGATGCAGGCACAAAGTATTCGGCTTGCGCCGGTCGAACAGCTCCACATCCCGCAGCACCGCCTCCGACATCACGACAAAGCGGTCTACCGAATGCGCGAAATAAGCGGCCAGCACCTTGTCGAACACGTGATGCTCGTGCGGCAGCATGTTGTCCACGATGGCCACCACCCGGATCCGCTTGTTGCGGCGTGCCAGCCGGGCTATCGTGCCCAGGCACGGTGCCATGAAGGGTGTCCAGAATTTCATCACGATGAGTTCCGCCTCCGACCGCGCCAGCCGCCGCCCCACCCGCAGCCAGTTGAACGGGTTGCACGAGTTCACGCTCCGCCGGATGCGCAAGTCCTGCGGCGGGGCTTCGTCCGAGTACTGCGTCTTGCCGGGGAACAGGAAGGAGGGATATTGCAGGGTGAACGTTTCTATCAGCACCTCGTCACCCTCGGCCTGAAATTCCCGGGCGAGCCGCTCCACATACGTGGCAATGCCACCGCCCCGGTAAGGGTAAGCCGTTCCTACGATTGTAATCTTCATATTGTCCGAACCTTTCCGCAAAAATAATGAAATTTGTCTAATAGTAGAGACGTCACCCCTGTGGCGTCTCTAAAAGGTGATATGTTGGAGACACCACAGGGGTTCTCTATTTTTGCCCACTGCCATCAGACGGGACTTGCTTGTTTGTGTCGCTCCCTTTCCGCCCGGCCACCCACAGCCCCGCGAAGGTCAATGCCCCGTTAAGCATGAGCAATTCGTAACCGAAGGCGTAGCCCCAGCAATGACGGCTTGCGTAGTCCAATGCACCGCACAGCAGCGGGGCGGCCACGGCGATGAAGGGCACCGCCCGGTCGCACGTGGGGCGGCACGTGAACAGCCCGTAGGCATACAGCCCCAGCAACGGCCCGTAGGTGTACGACACGATGGTGTATATGGCATCGAGCACGCTCGTGTTGTTCACCGCGCGGAACAGCAGGATGATGCCCACGAACGCCGCCGAAATGCCCGCGTGAATGGCCAGCCGCGTGTGTTTGGCTTGCGCGGCCTCTTGCCGCTCGATGCCCAGGATGTCCACTGCGAAGGAAGTGGTCAAGGCCGCCAGGGCCGAGTCGGCACTGGAGAAGGCTGCCGCCACCAGTCCCACCACGAACAGCACCAACGCCCCCCGTCCCAAGTGGTGCGCCGCCATGGTGGGCAATATCTCGTCCGACGAGGCCGGTAGCGCGATGCCCTCCCGCCCCGCCAGGAGCAGCAACATCGCCCCCAAGGTGAGGAAGAGGAAATTCACCGGCATGAACGCCGCCCCGTACCACCGCATGTTGCGTTGCGCGTCGCGCAGGCTGCGGCACGTCAGGTTCTTCTGCATCATGTCCTGGTCCAGCCCCGTCATCACGATGGCGATGAATATCCCGCTGAAGAATTGTTTGAAGAAGTTCTGCTTGCTGTGCCAGTCGTCCAGCATGAACACACGCGTCATCTCGCTGTGTGCCAGGGTCGAAGCCAGCTCGCCCGCGCCCATCCCGATGTGCCGTGCCGCCTCCGCGATGAGCAGTACCAACGCCCCCACCATCACCACCGTCTGCAACGTGTCCGTCCACACGATGGCTTTGATGCCGCTGCGGAAGGTGTACAGCCATATCAGCCCGATGATGCCGCATACGTTGACCACGAACGGCACCCCCAGCGCGTCGAACACCAGCGTCTGCAACATGAGGGTCACCACGTAGAGCCGCGCCGCCGCCCCGATGGTCTTCGACACGAGGAAGAAGGCCGCCCCCGTCTTGTACGACCGCCTGCCGAACCGCCCCTCCAGGTAGGTGTAGATGGACGTGAACCCGCCCCGGTAATACAGCGGCAGCAGCACCCCGGCGATGACCAGGTAGCCGAAGAAGAAGCCCGCCACCGTCTGCATGTACGTGAAGCCCGCGTCCCGCACCATGCCCGGCACCGACACGAAGCTTACACCCGACAGCGACGACCCCACCATGCCGATGGCCACCACCCACCAGGGCGACCGCCGGTTGCCAAGAAAGAAGGCCTCGTTGTCCGTGCCGTGCCGCCCCGCGATGAACGATATGAGCAGCAGGATGGAGAAATAAATCCCGATAATCAGCAAGATGGATAGTCCGGACATGCTTTAGTGACGAGTTACGAGAGTTACAAGTTACCGAGTTACAAGGCCGACGGCCTGCGGACATGCATGTAGAGACAAGGCATGCCTTGTCTCTACATGTTCCGCTCGCAAAGGTAAGCATTCTTGCTGTCATAACCACAAAGCCCCCAACAACCTCCAACCCCCTAAAGGAGGGCTACAAGTCTGCGCACGATGGCGATGCTGGCGCAAGTTTGCAACTTGTGCCGATAATATTGGCAGTTTGCAACTGCCAAAGCGAAGTTATAAACTCCGGGCATTACAGGCACAAGTCGCAGACTTACGCCAGCGAAAAGGTGAAATGTTAACCGCAGAGAGCGCAAAGGGCGCAAAGGATTTAAGTCAACGGTCGGCGGTCAACATCCACCGTGTCGCATAAATCTCTTTGCGTCCTTTGCGCTCTTTGCGGTTAATTCTTCAGGCGCGGAACGCCGAGACGCGACACGCCGCGTCTCTACTGGCGAACATGTAAGCCCCCTTCAGGGGGTTGGGGGTGTCTATCTCACCACCACTTTCACCATCTTATCCCCGACCATCACCACATACATTCCTGCCGAGGGCACGGGGATAATGGCGGGTTCTGCCTCTGCCGTGCCGCGATAGAGGCACTTGCCCTGCACGGTGTACACCGACACGGTGCTATCCGATGCGCCGTACACCAAGATGTTGTGGTGGTCGGTGGTTACGGTCAGTTGGCGGGTTATGCCGTCTATGCCGCTTTCAGTCGCAGAAGCAAATTCGGCGGTCAAGGAAATATCCTCCGTTACAGTCAGCGTACGGGGATTGTCTGTATTGCCATCACTCCATTGCACGAAGCGGTAGCCCTCGGCGGGCACTGCTGCAATCGTGGCGGTAGTTCCTTGTTCATACCCTCCACTTCCTACAACGCTTCCCATAGTCGGGTCGTTGGCACTAATACGTACGTAGCATGTTGATGAGGAGGCAAACAGACCTGTGAAGGTGGTATCGCTTGTTACGGTCACGGTGCGGGGATTGTCCGTGTTGCCATCGTTCCACTGCACAAATCGGAAACCTTCAGCAGGTGTGGCTTGTATGACAGCTTCGGAGGTCTCGCACAATACGGGTCTTGTCAACGCTACCGTACCTTTGGAAGCAGCATTTGTCAATACCAGCACCTGGTGTTCCACCCCGATGATGTTTCCAAATGAAGCCCAATAACCCGTGGTAGAATAATCAAATTCCACCCCGCAGGGTACATACAGGTTTGCACCTTCAGACAAGCTTGCAAACGGATTGCCCGAAAGCTCGGGAGGTACTGGGGCATAGCAATATACATCCTTCACGGTAGCACAGTTAAGGAATGCGTTTTCACCAATGTTCGCCATTCCTTCGCCGATAACCACGGATGTTAGTCCACTGCAATCGCAGAAAGTCGAATCTCCGATAAGCATCGTTTCATCGGGGATGACTACCGAAGTCAACTCCTTACAACCATAAAAAGCATAATCTTTTACTTCTGTCACCCCCTCGGGAAGAATCAAATCTCCAGCCAGTTGCTGTTGATTGATAAACGTCCGCTTGGCATAACTTATCGGATTGGAGGTTACGGTAGAAAAGTCTATCTCACACCAGCTTTCCAATGTGCCGTTGTACAGCAGGGTTAGCAAGTTATCGCAACCCTCGAAAGCTGAACTTCCGATGCTCTCCACTTCTTCACCAATAGTAACCGATGTTAATTCAGTCATCCCTGTGCATAGCCAGGCGGGGATATGCTTCACGTGTTCACCGAAACTAAAAGAAGTAATTTGCTTTCTTATGTCGTAGTAATATCTTAAATGGTAAAACGGTGTACGGTCAGACGTGAGAACCTCATAATTCGCGACATTCCATACCACTGTGGACAGATTGTCACAACCCCCAAAAACATAATCTCCGATGCTCGTTACTCCTTCCCCCAAAGTCACTGATGTTAGGCCGTTACAGCCAAAGAAAGCATTGCTTCTGATGCTCGTCACGTTATCGGGAATGTTTATCGAAGTCAAACTGCTACAGCCAGAGAAAGCAGAATTCCCAATGCTCTTCACACCATCGCCAATGGTCACCGAAGTTAGACCGTTGCAACCAGAGAAAACATAATCTTTGATTTCCGTAACCTCATGCGGTATCTCTGCATTGGTAACCAATTGATTATCTATGTATAGATTACTGGCATTACAAAGAGGATTAGACGATGAACCTTCAAAACTTATTCCACACCATTCCCCTATATCGCCGGTATAGTACACCGAAGTCAGGTTGCTGCAACCCTCGAAAGCCGAATTTCCTATGCTCTCAACTTTATCGGGGATGGTTATTGAAGGCAAATTCTCCATCCCGGCACATAAGCAGGCTGGAATATGCGTTACTTTATCGCCGAAAGCAAAAGATCTTATTTGCTCCCGCAAATTAAAGGAACTATAATAATAGTTATAGTAAAATGGTGTGTCATTTGAAGTAAAATCTTCGCAGTTTATTGCATTCCATACCACTGAAGTCAACCTGTCACAACCAGCAAAAGTACGATTTCCAAGGCTTTTTATCCCTTCGGAAATGGTAACTGTCGTTAGCATGTCACAACCGCCAAAAGCATAACTTCTAATGTTTGTTACTATATCAGGTATCGTGTATCCTCCTTGTTTACCAGCAGGATATGCTTCCAACGTTGTGCCCTCTTTGTCAAATAGTACACCATCTAACGAACTATAAGCGGGATTGGCCACGCCTACCACGATAGCAGTAAGTTTGCCACAATAAGAAAAAGCCCCGTCTCCGATACTTGTCACTTTATCAGGGATGGTAATCGATGTTAAGCCATTGCACCCAGAGAAAGCACTCCCTCCAATACTTGTCACCCTATCGGGAATGGTTATCGAAACCAAATTCTCCATTCCATCACACAAATAGGCTGGGATATGCTCTACTTTATCGCCAAAAGCAAAGGATTTGATTTGATCTCGTAAGTCAAAGTCAGAGTCATCACCCATCGGTGCAAAATAATAAAAAGGCGTATCATTATTGGTAAAATCGTCACATCTTATCGCATTCCAAACTACTGAAGTCAGGTTGTCGCAACCTCGGAATGTATGACTTCCGATACTCGTCACCCCATCGGGAATGGTCACAGAAGTCAAGCTGCTGCAACCAGAGAAAGTGCCACTTCCTATACTCGTCACCCCATCAGGGATGGTTATTGAATCCAATTTCTCCATCCCGGCGCACAAATAGGCGGGCACATGCTTCACACTGTCACCGAATGTAAAAGAAATGATTTGCGAACCAAATGGTTTGTCACTGGACGAAAAATTTTCACATGCTACTGCCTTCCAAACCACAGAAGTCATGCTACTACAGTTTTCGAAAGCCCTATCTCCGATGCTTGCCACCCCATTGGGGATAGTCACTGAAGTCAAGCTGCTGCAACCAGAAAAAGCACTACTTCCTATACTTGTTACTCCATCGGGGATGTTCACCGAAGTCAGGCTGCTGCACCCGGAAAAAGCACTACTTTCTATACTCGTTACTCCATCGGGGATGTTCACCGAAGTCAGGCTGCTGCAACCAGAAAAAGCACTACTTCCTATACTTGTTACTCCATCGGGGATGTTCACCGAAGTCAGGCTGCTGCACCCGGAAAAAGCACTACTTTCTATACTCGTTACTCCATCGGGAATGTTCACCGAAGTCAGGTTGCTGCAACCCTCGAAAGCACCATATTCAATGCTCGTTACCCCATCGGGAATGTTCACCGAAGTCAGGCTGCTGCAATTACGGAAAGCTCCCCACCCGATGTTTTTTACTTCATCAGGAATTGTCACCGAAGTTAGGCTACTGCAATCTTCGAAAGCACAACTTCCGATACCCGTAACCCGATACGTGCCTCCATAGTAAGATACACTGTCCGGTATCACCACTTCACCGGAATAAGAAGCCGAACTATACGAGCGATACGTCACCTCCACCTCCAACGCCGCCTCATCGGTGATGTTGTAATAGATGTCATCCACCTCGAAGTTATACGCCCATGCGCCCGTCATGCCCGCTACGGCGAGCAGGCAGATTAAAAATAATCGTTTCATACCATAAGTTGTTTAATTGATAAATAAATAAAAATAGATCGTCCACTTATGCGGCGGGAGGGGTAGGCAGATATAAAAAATGCGCAGACCTCCTGCTGCTTATTTATAGTCAGAGGCCTTCGCATTACCCAATCACCTAAATAAACAGCAAGAAACCTACGCTGATATGGTGAGGATACGCCGAAAAATGTGGCATAAGGATATACCATATCATGTAGGCATCTATTGCTGCTTTGTATTGAGGTGATTGAAGAAAAGTTGCGAAGTTTTCTGACCATCAAACCAAAGCGTCAATAAACGCCTAAAACATTATGTCCGCAAGCGGAAGCCTTGATACACAAGGCGACTTGCGGGGGCAAAGGTACGCTTTTTATTCTCAATGGCAAGGGAAAGGGAGTTTTTTAACCGGCATAGAACCATCAATCCCCCATTCATCTCAAACAACCTTGTTCGTCTTTAGCGATATTTAACTTTCCATCCGGCCTTCCCGCAGCTCGTCCTCGTTCATCCATGCGCTTGATGTTTCCAGATGATGCGCTGATGTTTTCCAAAGCGTGAGCAGATGTTTCCCCAATCGTGAGCACAACTTTTACGACCCACAGTTATGAGTTATATAACCCACAGTTATGAGTTATATAACCCACAGTTATGAGTTATACAACCCATAACTGTGAGCAGTAAAACATCCCGGCAGAAACGGGAAAACATCTGCTCATGACGGGAAAAACTTGTGCGCGGAAACGGAAAAACCCAAGCGGGACGGGACGGCATTTCCGCCCGCTCCCTTGTTTTTCAAAATAACCTTCGTATATTTGTCCCAATCAAATCCCATACTATAATATATGAAAAAGAACCTCCTATCCCCCCTCCTTTCGCTCCTGTGCCTGACTGCCATGCAGGCGCAAGACCTCCAGGCACGCCAGCCTGCACCCAAACAAGCATCCGCGCATCCAAGCATGCATGGGAACCTTTCGCCCGACATGCGCTACAGGGATTACAAGAAGCTGTACAATCCGAAAGACTACGTCCGGATGCCGGGCGACCGCCACAGCCCTGCCGTAAGCGGCGTGTGTTCCTGGCTCATTCCCGGCCTCGGGCAGATGATATGCGGCGAAGTGGGACGCGGCTTCGGCTACCTCGGCGGAGCGGTAGCCTGCGGTGCGGCCGTGGGTACAGGCTACGGATTGCTTTTCGCAGGCATAGTGAAAGCTACCACTTCCGAAGGCTCTTCGGGCAAGGGCGCACTGACGGGTGGCACTCTCCTAATAATAGGAGGCGCGGCGGGACTGTTGGCGGTGGACATCTGCGCCATCGTGGACGGCGCACGGGTGGCCAAGATAAAAAACATGTACGAACGGGATGTGCGTCGGCAAGTCTCTACCCTTGACCTGCGCATGCAGCCCTATGTCTCCACCTTCAGCACTGCCACGAGCAACACCCCCGTGGCAGGTTTCTCATTGGCAGTGAACTTCTAACCACAAATAAGATTATGAAACGAACCCTCCTCTCCCTCCTGCTCTCGCTCCTTTGCATGGCCGCCATGCAGGCGCAAGACCTCATCACATTGCGAGACGGCACTGACATCCAAGCCAAGGTACTGCAAGTAAGCCCGGACGAAATCAAGTATAAGCGTACCGACAACCCCGACGGGCCGGACTTCATCCTGCCCACCGCCGACGTGCTGCTCATCCGCTACGCCAACGGAGCGAACCAGGTGTTTGACCAACCCACCCCCAAGACACCTTCACCCTACGATATTTATGCCAGTGTGGACTACGGGACGGATTTCGTCAGTCCCGGCCTGCGCTACAGCGATTACAGACATCTCTACCGCCCATCCGCCTACATCCGCCTACCCGGCGACCCCTACAGTCCCGCTCTCAGCGGCGTGTGTTCATGGCTTATCCCAGGGCTGGGACAGATGCTGTGCGACGAGGTGGGACGCGGCTTCGGCTACCTGGGCGGCTGGGCAGGGTGCTTTACGCTCATGGTTGTTGGTGCAGCCATTAGCTATGATGCGCCCGGCGCAGCTGCACCCATGCTCATGGTCGGCTCCCTCGGCATGTTGACCATCGACATCTGCGCCATTGTGGACGGCGTGCGGGTGGCCAAGGTGAAGAACATGTACGAGCAGGATCTCCGCCGCCAGATGATGTCGTCCACGCTGGACGTGCGGCTGCAACCCTACGTGTCGTCCCTCAGCACCGCCACGAGCCGCACCCCGGTGGCGGGCGTGTCGCTGGCTGTGAGCTTTTAGGGCACACGGAATACACAGAACAAGCGGAATATCACGGAATTTTATCCCCGTAGATAACAAGCAAGGCGCAGATTGTTCGTTGAGACAATCTGCGCCTTTTCTATATAAATATCGCTCCCCCTTAATTCAACTCTTTTAATATACGTTCCGCCCATTCGGGTAGGTCGGTTTCATATGTTTTGATGAGTTTTCCCTCGGATAACCTAAACAACAACTTGGCTTCGACATTGTCCACGGAGTTGTCATAAACATAAACCCGGTCGGCAATTTTAGAAGCTGCAATGCAGTTGGATATGGAGCGGAAATACCTTGAAATGACTTTTGAAATAGGCACATCATGTCCGCCTTCCATGACCCTTTGGGCTATACGCGAAGCATTGATAGCCGGCGATTTCGTGCAAACAAAAAATAAACGGATAAAAAAGTCGGCCTCCTTGGCACGCTGCATGTAATCTACCTTATCCGGAACAGACAAAACCGTTTCAAAAATAAGGCTCTTGCGCTCATCCAAACATTGTTCGCGCAACTTCTCGCAATAAACGACCGACTTCATGATAGCATCCCGCGAATTCCAATCACCAAACCGCTCTTGCGCTATTATATCCGGATTGACATAAATAGAATCTTCCAACCACTCGTGATGGAGAATTTTAGTCGTCACTGACGTTTTACCCGAACCATTGGGACCCGCAATCACTATCAATACCGGTTTGTGCTTATTTCCTTCCCTCATTGAATTGAACGTTATGTTTTTTACGTTGCGCACGAATGTTCTCGTCCAATGCGGCAAAATAACGCCTGTGGGCTTCTTCTGATTTTTGCCGTGCTTCTTCCGCCACCTCTTTCATGATTTGGGAAAGCATTTCGTCCGTAGGCTCTTCCAAACTGGTAAGGCGGTATGCGTTGAGTTCTTTATCGTCCATAATGCCAATACTTCTTATAAACGACACAAAAATAGCGGTTTTATTTGAAAACAAACAAGGCCCCCGCTGCATATTTCTTGCAAGATATGCAACGGGGACTTCACTTTTAATACAAATCACTTCGCTTGCACATACACTTCGAGCAGGGTGCTGGGTTGCGAGGGCACGAGCTTCACTTCATTGATGGCGGCGGGCACGAGGACGGTTTCACCCCGCTGCACCGGCGTTTCCGAACCGTCGGTGTGGATGGTGAACGCACCGTCGAGGCACATGTAGGCCACGAAAGAGTCGAGGGGGGCGTAGTCGCGCACCACCTCGCGGTCGAAGTGCAGGGTGTTGGTGGTGAAGTAGTCGCACGACACCAGCGTTACCGGTTCGTTGAGCTTAGGCTCGTAGGGGGTCTTGGGCTGGTGGCTGGCGGCGAAGTTGATGACATCGAGTGCCTGCGCCACGTGCAGTTCGCGTTCGTGGCCGTTGGCATCCTTGCGCTTGTAATCGTAGATGCGGTAGGTAATGTCGCTGGACTCCTGTATCTCGGCCACCACCACGCCGCGCCCGATGGCGTGTACCAGCCCGGCGGGGATGAAGAATACGTCGCCGCGCTGCACCGGCACGTGTTGCAGGAGTCGTTCCACTTCGCCGCGCTCCACGGCCTGGCTGTATTCTTCCTTGGACGAGTCGTGCGCGAAGCCGATGATCAGCTCGGCACCCGGGTCGGCATCCACCACGTACCACATCTCGGTCTTGCCCAAGGAGTCGTGCCGTGCCCGGGCCGTCTCGTCGTTCGGATGCACCTGGATGGAGAGGTTGTCGTTCGCGTCGATGAGTTTGAACAGCAGGGGGAAGGTGTGCCCGTAGCGTTCGAACACCCGGTCGCCCACCAGGTCGCCCATGTACACTTCGAGCAGTTCGGCCAGGTTGTTGCCCGCCAGAAAACCGTTGGTCACCACAGACTCGTCGCCTTCGTAGCCGGACAGTTCCCAGCTTTCGCCGAGGTGGTCGGACTTGGCTGGCTTGTTGAACAAGGTTTTCAATTTCGTACCGCCCCATATCTTGTCTTTCAAGATGGGGGAAAATTTCAAGGGATAAAGCATGAATACAATGAACAGTGAACAATTAATAATGAACAATGGACAGTGAACAATGAACAATGAACAATTAGCGACAAGAAAAGGAACGTGCCGCCAATTGTTCATTGTCCATTGTTTTCATTCTTCGGCGTTAGCGGCTTTTTCTTCGCGCAGCTTGGCGAGCCTGCATTCCCAGGTCCAGGCACTCTTCAGCGTGTCTTCCACCGTTTCCTGAGCCTTCCAGCCCAGCACGGTGTTGGCGCGCGTCGGGTCGGCCCACACCTTTTCGATGTCGCCTTCGCGGCGCGGGGCGAAGCTGTGGGGCACTTTCACGCCGTTCACCCGCTCGAAGGTGTTCACGATGTCGAGCACCGAGAGGCCCGTACCCGTGCCGAGGTTGAATATTTCCACGGCCTTTTCGCCCTTTTCGTCCAGCAGGCGTTGCACGGCGATGACGTGCGCCTTGGCCAAATCGACCACGTTGATGTAGTCGCGTATGCAGGTGCCGTCGGGGGTGTTGTAGTCATTGCCGAACACCTTCAGCTCCTTGCGCAGGCCGGCGGCCGTCTGCGTCACGTAGGGCAGCAGGTTGTTGGGCACGCCGTTGGGCAATTCGCCTATCTCCGCGCTGGGATGCGCCCCTATCGGGTTGAAGTAGCGCAGGATGATGGCACGGTAGAAAGGGTTGGAGTGGCTGGTGTCCTGGATGATTTCCTCGCATATCTGCTTGGTGTTGCCGTAGGGCGACAGGGCAGGCTTGATGGGGGCGTTCTCCGTCACCGGCAGCTCGTCCGGCTGGCCGTACACCGTGCACGACGAGGAGAATACGAAATGTTTCACCTTGTGGATGGGCATCAGCTGCAGCAGGTTGATGAGCGAGGTGAGGTTGTTGCGGTAGTACAGCAGGGGCTTTTCCACCGATTCGCCCACGGCCTTGCTGGCGGCAAAGTGGATGATGGCCTCGATGCCGGGATATTTCTCGAACATGCGGTCGAGTGCCATGTAGTCCGTGCAGTCGATGTTTTCAAACGCGGGGCGGATGCCGGTAATCTTCTCGATGCCGTTGAGCACCTCGATGTTCGAGTTAGAGAGGTTGTCCACGATGACCACCTCGAAGCCCACCTTTTGCAGTTCGACGACGGTGTGCGACCCGATATATCCGGTGCCGCCTGTTACCAATATTTTTGCCATGACAGAATCGATTTATTATTTGAACAACTTTTCCGGATAATCGCCTTTGCGAATCAGCTCGTTGATTTTGAGCACCACCTGCGGGCGGTCTTCGGCATACGTCACGCCAAACCACTTGGCGGGCGTGTCGAGCACCTTGCACGTGGCCTTGCCCGCCACGATGAGGTTGTTCACCACCAGCGGGATGTAGAATTCCGACTTCAGCTTGTCGCCGTCCGTGGCCAGGAACTGCTTGAACGCCTCCAGCGAATAGTCGAAATAATCGGGCGTGAAGCCCCACATGTTCATCGACACGGGCGTGTCGGCGGGGATGGCCACGTCTTCGCCTTTTTCGTCCACGTAGTAGATGACGCCATTCTTCTCTTCGATGGCCGTGCGTTCCACCACGTTTTGCAGGTAGTTGTTGCCGTCCACCACGCACACGCCCCGGCTCACCGAACCGCTTTCGGAGAGGGTGTTGCCCACGCGGTAGCCTACCATGCAGTATTCATTCTTCTTGCCTTCCACGCTGCGGAGGAAGTCGGCGATGACGGCAAACGACTCCTTGCCGTAGAAGTCGTCGGCGTTGATCACGGCAAACGGCTCGTGAATGGCGTCCTTGCCCATCAGCAGGGCATGGTTGGTACCCCACGGCTTCGAGCGTTCGGGGTTGTAGGTGCATCCTTCGGGCACGTCGGTGATGTCCTGGAACACGACTTCCACATCCACCTTGTCCTTGAATTTTTCCACCACGATGGCGCGGAAATCGGCCTCGAAACTCTTGCGGATGACAAAGACAATCTTGCCGAACCCGGCACGGATGGCATCATATATGGAATAGTCCATGATGGTTTCCCCGTTCGGGCCAAGCCCGTCGAGCTGCTTCAGGCCGCCATAGCGGCTTCCCATGCCGGCTGCCAATACGAATAATGTAGGTTTCATACGAGTATGTTTTAGAATTCAATGATGCAAAGTTAAATATTTCGTTTGAAAAAACGCATGATGCACCCCTATAATATTAAGGCATGTTCTCCACCCGGCCGTCCGGTTTCCCGGCAAAACGCCCTCCACGCCCCCTCGAAAGGCATTTCGCGAAAAAAGAAAAGATTTTTCCGCAAAACGGATGGAGAAACCAAGAAAATGCTTACCTTTGCAACCCGTTAACGATGACTCCGTAGCTCAGTTGGTAGAGCAACAGACTCTTAATCTGTGGGTCGAGGGTTCGAGCCCCTCTGGGGTCACAAAAGAGCAAGATGCTAATT
>CASFUX010000117.1 GCA_949297975.1 uncultured Bacteroidales bacterium | reverse complement strand
CTCCCCCTATTTTAGGGGGAGATTTAGTTACTCCGTCCGCAAGGCTTTCGCGGAAACCTTGGCAAGCAAGGCATTTCTCATTCTCCCCCTATGTAGGGGGAGTACCGCGAAGCGGGGAGGGGGTACGAACCCTAAGATAGGGGAGGTGTCGCGCAGCGACGGAGGGGTATGAACACCAAGGTAGGGGGAGTACCCCTTTAGGGGACTGGGGGCATCCCCTCCCCGCCGCACTCCCAACAACTTTTCCATCTTTTCTCCCCTAACCATTAAAATTTCTCCCCAAACCATTAAAAAATGCCAACATGCACACCACATCGTGCCACAACTTTAGTAACTTTGCATCGCTTTGAAAAGGAAAACAGCATAAGAACGTATGGCTGAACATATTGGACATATATCGCAAGTCGTCGGGCCGGTCATCGACGTGACCTTCGAGGCCGCCGGGGGCGCGGTGCCCGCCATCAACGAGGCACTCACCATCGAGCGGGCGGACGGCCACCGGCTCGTCACCGAGGTGCGCCAGCACATCGGCGACCACGTGGTGCGCACCGTGGCCATGGACTCCACCGACGGCGTGTCGCGCGGCATGGCAGCCACCGCCACCGGGCAGGGCATCACCGTGCCCGTGGGCGACCAGGTCAAGGGCCGCCTGCTCAACGTCACGGGCGAACCCATCGACGGCATCGGCCCGCTGAGCCGCCAGGGCGCGTACCCCATCCACCGCGAGCCGCCCCGCTTCGAGGACCTGGCCGTGTCGCAGGAAGTGCTCTACACCGGCATCAAGGTCATCGACCTGCTGTGCCCCTACCTCAAGGGCGGCAAGGTGGGCCTCTTCGGCGGCGCGGGCGTGGGCAAGACGGTGCTCATCATGGAGCTCATCAACAACATCGCCAAGCGGCACCACGGCTTCTCCGTGTTCGCCGGCGTGGGCGAACGCACCCGCGAGGGCAACGACCTGCTGCGCGAAATGATTGGCTCGGGCGTCATCCGCTACGGCGACGCCTTCAAGGAAGGGCTCGAGCGCGGCGAATGGGACCTCACCAAGATAGACCGCGACGAGCTGGCCCGCTCGCAGGCCACCCTCATCTTCGGCCAGATGAACGAGCCGCCCGGCGCGCGCAGCAACGTGGCGCTCACGGGGCTGGCCGTGGCCGAGTACTTCCGCGACCAGGGCAACGACATCCTGTTCTTCGTCGACAACATCTTCCGCTTCACCCAGGCCGGGTCCGAAGTGTCGGCCCTCTTGGGGCGCATGCCGTCGGCCGTAGGCTACCAGCCCACCCTGGCCACCGACATGGGCAAGATGCAGGAACGCATCACCTCCACCCGCCAGGGGTCCATCACCTCCGTGCAAGCCGTGTACGTGCCCGCCGACGACCTCACCGACCCCGCCCCCGCCACCACCTTCACCTTCCTCGATGCCACCACGGTGCTCGACCGCAAGATATCCGAACTGGGCATCTACCCCGCCGTGGACCCGCTGGCATCCACCTCACGCGTGCTCGACCCCAACGTGGTGGGCGAGGCGCACTACAACACCGCCCAGCAGGTGAAGCAGCTCTTGCAACGCTACCGCGACTTGCAGGACATCATCGCCGTGCTCGGCATGGAGGAACTCTCCGAGCAGGACAAGCTCACCGTGAACCGCGCCCGCCGCGCACAACGTTTCGCCTCGCAACCCTTCTTCATGTCCGAGGCCTTCACCAACGTGCCGGGCGTGATGGTCTCCATCGAGGACACCATCAAGGGCTTCGACATGATTGTACGCGGCGAGGTGGACGACCTGCCCGAACAGGCCTTCCTCAACGTGGGCACCATCGAAGAGGCCATGGAAAAGGCCAAACGGATGAAAGCCGAGGGGTGAAAGGAAAAAGTTGAAAGGGAAAAGGAGAAATAGTTGAAAGGATAAAGGAGAAAGGGAAAAGGATAAATAGTTGAAAGGGAAAAGGATAAAGTAAAAAGGAGAAGGGAATAAAGGAGAAAGGGGAAAGGATATAGTAGAAAAAGGGAAAAGGGAAAAAGGGAATGCCCGTAGAGGCGGATAGCCTTCCGCCCTCCGTCCAAGGCCAACGGCCTTGAGGCTCTCAGCATAGGGCAACGCCCTATGGACGGCCAGCCACCCCCGCTACCCGCTACTCGCTCCCCGCTCCCCGCTACGGAAAGCCCCCTGCCCCGCTACCCGCTACCCGCTACCATAATATATACGACATGAACGTACGCATCCTGTCAGCCGAACGCAACCTCTACACGGGTGAAGCCTCCGCCGTGACCCTGCCGGGCATCGACGGCTCGTTCACCGTGCTCGACCACCACGCCCCGCTCATCGCCGGGCTGCGGGCGGGCACCGTGCGCTGCACCCGGACGGACGGCACCGAGGTGCCCGTCATCGACATCGCAGGGGGCTGCGTGCTGGTGGACGACAACCAAATAACCGTGTGCGTGGAATGACGACCCAAGGCAACGACATACGCATACTGCCCCTCGTGGCCGTCACGCTCGTGCTGGCAGCCGCCCTCGCCGCCGCGCTGGTGGCAGGACGCGGGGTGCTGTTCACCGCCACGCCGCCCTTCACGTGGAGCATGGTGCTGACCGTCACCCTCGGTGTCTTCGAGGCCGCCAGCCTGCTGTGGGTGCGCAGCGGACTGCGGCAGTCCAACGCGTCATACACCGTGCGCATCTACATGGCCCTGAAAGTGGTGAAGCTCATGCTCTTCCTCGGCCTGGTGGTGGGCTACTGGGCCGACGTGGAGACGGGCACCAAGGAATTCGTCTCCACGGCGGCGGGCATCTACCTCATCTACCTGATGTGGGACACGTATTGCCTCGTCACGTTGGAGAAAAAGAACAAAAAGCGGATTGCCAACAGCGGACAGCCAAGCACCGGCAGCGAATAGCGACCCAACCCGCTCCTCGCTACCCGCTTCCCGCTCCTCGCTACCTGTTACCGGCTACCGGGGCGGAAGCCTACCCGCTACCCGCTACTCGCTACCGGCTACTAAAGAAGACTATATGAACAGACATACCGACATATTCGCACGCCTCGCGACCCTGCTGGCCCTGCTGCTGGCCGGCCCCCTTGCCGCCCGGGCGGCGGACGGGGAACAGGCCGGGGAGGTCAACCCGCAGGCCGTCGTGCTGGAGCACCTGGCCGACTCCTACGGCTGGCACATCGCCACGGTGGGCGATGCGGACATCGCCATCCCCCTGCCCGTCATCGTGCGGGGAGCGGACGGCGGCTGGCACCTCTTCTCCTCCGCCCGCCTGCACGGCGCGAAGGGCTCCTACGAGGGCTTCCACATCGCCAGCGAGGGCAAGCACAAGGGCAAAATCGTCGAAACCCTCCCCGGCGGCGAGGAGGTGCGCCCGCTCGACCTCTCGCTCACCAAGAACGCCGCCGCCCTGCTCATCAGCAGCGCGTTGCTCGTGACCGTCGTCATGGGGTGCGCCCGCTGGTACAAGCGGCGCGAAGCACACCCCGAGCAGGCCTCGCCCCACGGCTTCGTGGCTTTCATGGAGATGGTCATCATGGACATCGTGAACAGCGTCATCAAGCCGTCCATCGGCCCGAACTACCGGAGGTACGCGCCCTACCTGCTCACGCTGTTCTTCTTCATCATCTGCAACAACCTGCTGGGGCTGATACCCATATTCCCCGGCGGGGCGAACATCACGGGCAACATCGCCGTCACGTTCACCCTGGCCCTGGGTTCGTTCATCGCGGTCAACCTCTTCGCCACGAAGGGTTACTGGAAGGACATCTTCTGGCCCGACGTGCCCACGTGGCTCAAAGTGCCCGTGCCGCTCATGCCCGCCATCGAGTTCATCGGCATCTTCACCAAGCCGTTCGCCCTCATGATTCGTCTGTTTGCCAACATCCTGGGCGGCCATGCGGTGGTGCTGGGGCTGGTGTGCGTCATCTTCGTCACCGCCAAGCTGGGCGCGGGGCTCAACGCGGGCATCGGCTTCGTGGCCGTGGTGCTCAACATATTCATCGACTTCCTCGAACTGCTCGTGGCCTACATCCAGGCCTACGTGTTCACGCTGCTCACCGCCGTGTTCATCGGCCTGTCGCAGGTGGAAGAGCACCACGCCTGACGGGAGCGGGAGCGGGGCAGGCAGGAAGCCGCACGCGCATTGTTCATTATTAATTGTTAATTGTTAATTAAATAGAGCTATGTTACTATCTATCTTATTGCAAATGACGACAGGAGCCGGGCTGGCCAAAATCGGCGCGGCATTGGGAACGGGACTGGCCGCCATCGGGGCGGGCATCGGCATCGGCAAAATCGGCGAGGCGGCCATGGAAGGCATCGCCCGCCAACCCGAAGCCTCCGGCGACATCCGTATGAACATGATCATCGCCGCCGCGCTCGTCGAAGGGGTGGCCTTCTTCGCCGTGGTGGTGTGCGGGTTCATCCTGTAGACAGGGGCGAGGAGCGAGGAGCAAGAGGCAAGCAGGAACGAAAAACCTTCCGCACAGCCCCAACCCTCCTCCCGCCCAAGGCCAACGGCCTTGCGGCACTCAGCATAGGGCAACGCCCTATGCCCAAGGAGCAAGAGGCAAGCAGGAACGAACAATCTTCCGCACAGCCCAACCCTCCTCCCGTCCAAGGCCAACGGCCTTGCGGCACTCAGCATAGGGCAACGCCCTATGAACAGAGGCAAGGAGTAAGAAGCAAGCCCGTCCAAGGCCAACGGCCTTGCAGCACTCAGCATAGGGCAACGCCCTATGAACAGAGGCAAGAGCCACGCCCAAGGCCGACGGCCTTGTGGCACTCCGCATGGGGCAACGCCCTATGGCAACAGGTGTTTAGCATCGCAAGACATTAAAGACAAGACGTATGAGTTTACTAACCCCCGACCCCGGGCTGCTGTTCTGGATGCTGCTGTCATTCGGCATCGTGGTGTTCGTGCTGTGCAAGTACGGCTTCCCGGTCATCATGCGCATGGTGCACAAGCGCGAGGAATACATCGACCGCTCGCTGGCCGCCGCCAAGGAGGCACAAGCCCGACTGGCCAACATCCAGCAGGAAAGCGAGCAGATGCTGCAACACACCCGCGCCGAACAGGCACGCCTGCTCGACGAGACACGCCACCTGTGCGACGACCTCAAGGCGCAGGCCCGCGAGGCCGCCGAAGCCGAAGCCGCCAAGCTCCGCGCCGAAGCGCAACAGGCCATCCGCCAGGAAAAGGAACAGGCCCTGCGCGAACTCCGCGCCCAAGTGGCCGACCTCAGCGTGCGCATGGCCGAACGGGTGCTGCGTGAGGAACTAAAGGACAAGGAAGGACAACTGCACCTCATCGACCGTCTGCTCGACGACGTACAAACGAACTAACGACTTAGGACATGAACGCCGGAACCCTCCCATCGCGATACGCGCAAGCCATCTTCGACTACGCCACCGGCTGCCGGGCCGAAGACCAGGTGTACGATGACCTCTGCCGCTTGGCCGACACCCTCGACCGCGTGGAGGCGTTGCGCAAGCTGGTAGCCAACCCCTTGCTGCCCGCCGCCGACAAGGCATCGGCCCTGCTGGCCGCCTGCGGCAAGACCGTGGCCGACGACAGCCCCACCGCCCGCATCGTGCGCATGGTGACCGCCAACAAACGGGCCGACCGCATGGGCGCGATTGCCCAAGCCTACATCGCCCGCTACCGGCACAGCAAGGGCATACAACCCGCGCACGTCACCACTCCTGCCCCCTTGGCCGACGGCACTGCCCGCAAGATAGAAGCCCTCGTGACACGCGCCACCGGCTGCCGCAGCGTGCTGCTACAGGCCGACACCGACCCCGCGCTCATCGGCGGCTTCGTGCTGCGCGTGGGCGACCGCCTGCTCGATGCCAGCGTGGGCAAGCAACTGGCGCGGATGAGGCGGGATTTAACCGATTAAAATATACATTACGTTTAATTTTGAATAGCTACTTATGGCAAAAATCAACGTAAGCGAAGTAACCGACATACTGAAACTGCAACTGGAAAAAGCCGACCTCGGCGTGCAATTCGAGGAAACAGGCCGCGTGCTCCAAGTGAGCGACGGCGTGGTGCGCATCTACGGACTGACCCACGTGGAGGCAGGCGAACTGGTGGAATGCGAAGGCGGGGAAATGGCCGTGGTGATGAACCTGGAGCCGGACAACATCGGCGGCGTGCTGCTGGGCCATGCCGACCGCGTGAAGGAGGGCGACACCGTGCGCCGCACGGGCCGCATCGCCTCCATCCCCGTGGGCGAGGGACTGCTCGGCCGCGTGGTCACACCCCTGGGCCAGCCCATCGACGGCCGCGGCGCCATCGCGGGCGAACGCATCGACATGCCCCTCGAAAGGAAAGCACCCGGGGTCATATTCCGCCAGCCCGTGAGCGAACCGCTCCAGACGGGCATCAAGGCCATCGACGCGATGATTCCCATCGGACGCGGCCAGCGCGAACTCATCATCGGCGACCGCCAGACAGGCAAGACCGCCATCGCCATCGACACCATCATCAACCAGCGCGCACTCTACGAAGCCGGGCAGCCCATCTACTGCATCTACGTGGCCATCGGGCAGAAAGCCTCCAGCGTGGCCGACATCGTGCACACGCTCGAACGGCACGGCGCCCTCCCCTACACCACCGTGGTGGCCGCCACCGCCGCCGACCCCGCAGCCCTGCAATACTACGCCCCCTTCGCCGGAGCCGCCATCGGCGAATACTTCCGCGACACCGGGCGGCACGCACTGGTCATCTACGACGACCTCTCCAAGCAGGCCGTGGCCTACCGCGAAGTGTCGCTGCTGCTGCGCCGCCCCTCCGGCCGCGAAGCCTACCCGGGCGACATCTTCTACCTGCACTCCCGCCTGCTCGAACGCGGCGCGCGCATCATCGACAACGACGCCGTGGCCGCCACGATGAACGACCTCCCCGCCGTGCTCCAAGGCAAGGTGCGGGGCGGCGGCTCGCTCACCGTGCTGCCCATCATCGAGACGCAGGCGGGCGACATATCGACCTACATCCCCACTAACGTCATCTCCATCACCGACGGGCAGATATTCCTCGAAACCGGACTCTTCAACGCGGGCACGCGCCCGGCCATCAACGTGGGCATCTCCGTGTCGCGCGTGGGCGGCAACGCACAGCTGAAAGCAATGAAGAAAGTGGCCGGCACGATGAAGACCGACCAGGCCCAGTACCGCGAGCTCGAAGCCTTCTCCAAGTTCGGCAGCGACATGGACCCCGCCACCAAGGCCATCATCGACAAGGGGCAGCGCAACGCCCGCTTGCTCATACAGAAGCAATACCACGCCCTGCCCGTGGAAAAGGAAATCGCCATCATCTACGCCGGCACGCGCGCCCTGCTCGCCCAGGTGCCCGTGGAGCGCGTGGCCGACTTCGAGCAGCAATACCTCGACCTGCTCGACACCAAATACCGCCACGAGGTGCTCGACAAGCTGCGCGACGGCATCCTCGACGACGACGTGGAAGCACGCCTGCGCGAAACCGCCGCCACCGTGGCCGGGCAGTACAAGTAAGCTACAAGCTACGAGCTACGAGCTACAAGCTACAAGTGCCATGCGGGATGTGGCGGAAGCCTCGGAGCAAACGACTTGTAGCTCGTAGCTTGTAACTTGTAGCTAAAAAAACTATTCACTGGAAAAATGGCTTCGCTCAAAGAAATAAAGAACCGCATCAACGCCACCTCCTCCACGCAGAAGGTGACCTCGGCCATGCGCATGGTAGCCTCGGCCAACCTCAGCCGGGTGCAGACCCGCATCAACACCTTCCGCCCCTACCAGGAAGCCTACGCCCGCATCCTGCAAGCCCTGCTCGCCTCCGCGCCCGACACGGACTCGCCCCTGGCCGCCACGCGCGAGGTGCGCCACGCCACCCTCGTGGCCCTGGCCGCCGACTCGGGCCTGTGCGGCGCGTTCAACGCCAACATCCTCCGCCTGCTCGACGAACAGGCCGACACCCTGCGCCAGGCGGGCATCGGGCTCACCCTCATCCCCATCGGCAAAAAGGCCGCCGAGCACGCGCGGAAAACCCGCCCCGGCCATGCCGACGATGCCCCCTGCCCCACCGCCCACGCGGGATTCGACACGGCAAAAGCCCTCGCCGACCGCCTCATGCGCGACTTCCTGGACGGCAAGACCGACCGCGTGATGCTGCTGCACAACCACTACGTGAACAACGTGCACCAGACGCCCGCCGCCGTGCAGCTGCTGCCGCTCGCCTTCGAACAGCCCGGCGAAACGGCAACGCCCGACCCCGCCCCCGACTACCTGCTCGAACCGGGACGCGACGAGCTGCTGCGCCGCCTGGCACCCGACATCGTGCACAACCGCCTGTACCTCGCCATGCTCGACTCCTCGCTGGCCGAATACGCCGCCCGCATGGTAGCCATGCAGATAGCCACCGACAACGCCGACGACCTGCTCTCCGACCTCAACATCCAGTACAACAAGCAACGCCAGCAGAAAATCACCAACGAGCTGCTCGACATCGTGGGCGGCGCGGCGGCATTGGAATAGACCATTTACAATTTGAC
The DNA here is from genome assembly GCA_949297975.1 of uncultured Bacteroidales bacterium. Lineage (GTDB taxonomy): Bacteria > Bacteroidota > Bacteroidia > Bacteroidales > Paludibacteraceae > QVMH01. The sequence goes on along the minus strand of CASFUX010000117.1, from coordinate 29,339 downwards.
TATTGACAATTGACAATTGACCGCCTGCGCCGGATTTCCGTAGGCACGCAAGAAAAATTCCGTACTAACGCAACGAAAATTGCGTAGGTACGGAATTTTTATTTTACACCGAGTAATGCAGGGACACAGAGTAACACGAAGGGGACACAGAGCAGCACAGAGTTTTTTTATTTCCTTTCCAATCTTTTGAGAGCACACAGAGCCTGTCCCGACGCAGAGCATCGGGACTATTGAGTTAACCTAAGTTCGGAGCAAGCACAAGCACTCATCTGCCCCCCTCGGCTCTTCGAGCCACTCCCCTTTGTCAAAAAAGGGAAAGTGGAGTTACCTTTGGCCATTGCCACCAGACGGGATTTCCCACGCAAGTTCGGTATAAGGCCATGCATACGGCAGTCTGAAAGACTGCGAGATAACAGCCTGGGGCAACGCCCCAGGGAATGTTTTTACGCGAATATCATCAGGCTGTAAGCCTGAAAGAAAAGCCGAGCCCTTTCCCCCAGGCCTACAGCCTGGTTTGTTGAATGCGCTTTTTCCTTTCCCGGGGCGTTGCCCCGGGCTGTTATCTTGCAGCCCTTCGGGCTGCCAATCAGCATTTTCTCATGCCATATCCATGTATCTTCCTCACGTCCCGGCACAATGTGCCGGGACAAGCTATGTGCGCTCCCCCAAGTCAGACAGGAAGGAAGTAAAAACTCTGTGTATCTCTGTGTTCCCTCCGTTATCTCTGTGTCCCCCTACGCACCGCTCTGCGTCCCCGCCGCACCGACACGGTGGGCGGTCTGACACGACAAAAAAACAGGGCGCACCCCGTGGGGTGGCCCTGTCACTTTAATCCATACATAGGGCGGACTGTCCGCCTCTTGCTTACCGCATCACGACCTTGCAGGCTTGGGTGCTCGCACCGTCGCTCAGTACGAACACGGCGAAGTCGCTGCCCACCTGTTGGCGGGTGAGGGAGAGCGTGCCATCTACCACGCCCGTGTACACCGTGCGGCCCGTGGCATCGAGCACGTTGAGGCTCAAGGCGCGGTCGGCAGTATTGACCACGGTAACCACGCCCGCCGACTGGGTGAGGGCGAAGAAGTCGGCCACTTCGGCACGCGGGGCGAAGATGCCCGATGCACCGGCATATTCATACGCCCCGATGTCGCGCGTACCGGCAGCCGCCACGCCGCGCACGTCGGTGGCGGGAATGAGGTCGGCATATTCATCGCCCGTGTAGCCCTTATCCACCGCGTTGCTGTTGGCCGCCGTGAGGGGCAGGTAGGGCACGAAGTTATCCCGGGAGAGGGACGTGGCCAACGCCACGTTGGAGAGCGGGTAGTTGGCCAGCAGTTCCACCACGTTGTTGCACGCATCCTTGTCCTCGTTGAAGCAGGGGTCGTCGATGTATTCGTTCACACCCTTGTTCCCTTCCTTGCCGATGACGATGTTGTTGTAAGCCACGATGGGGTCACGCAGGTCGGCCACCGTGTAATTCTGCATACCGAAGATGCCCGCCTTGTCACCGAAGATGAGGTTGTTGAGCATGATGACCGCACCGCCGTCTTCGCCGTAGATGTCACCCACCTGCAACGCACCGTCCTGCCCGTAGAAAGTGTTGTTCACCAGCTCCAGGCGGGTGGCATCGTTGTTGGCCATGTCAATGGCTCCCTGGTACGGGGTGGTAGTGCTGTTGTTCAGGAACGTGCAGTTCACGATACGGGCGGACGTGATGTTGGTGTACTTTTGGTCGTTGGAGTTGTCATAAAAAGCAATAGCCGAGCCTTGACCACCTGCCTGCAAATCGTTCTGATAGAACGTGCAGTTTTCCACCACAATCGAATTGCCTTCAGCACCGCCTTTTATGCCCGCGCAGTTGATGGCCGCTCCCATGGCACCGCCGCCTATGCAGTAGTTGCCTTCGAAATAGGAATTGCGCACGATGAGATGCTCACAGCGCGTGGCGATGGCCCCGCCGCCCGAACCGGCCTCGTTGTTCAGGAAAATGCAGCTGTCCACTTCCAGCGTGCCTACATCGTTGAAGAGGGCACCGCCGCCGTAGTATTCTATCTGGCGGCCGTTCTGGAACGTAATACCCTTAACTGTAACGCGGTCACCCTTGATGCGGAAGATGCGTGCGCCTTCTCCCCCGTCCTTGCCCGGCTGGGTTGCCGCCTGGATGGTGGTGTTGTTGCCCACGATGGTAAGTTGCAGCCCTTCGCCGAAAGTAATCATGCCGCCTGTGTCGAAAGTGCCGCCGGGTTCGAGGTACATCACCGTTTCCTCGCCCGCCTTCACGCTTTCCACGGCCTTTTTCAAGGTCTTGAAAGCCGTTTCCCACGATGCGCCGTTGTAGTCGTCGTTGCCACTGCCGGCACTTACATAGATGTTCGTTTGCGCCCATGCGCCCGCCCCGAGGCCGCAGGCCAGCAGAGCCGATAAGAAGATTTTCTTGTTCATACGTCTTGTTGGTATTTATTGAAGTTTGATTATAAGCACACGGAATACACGGATTGCACGGATTAACACGGATGGGTTTCCCGCTGATTGCGCAGATTGTCGCAGATTGCAGTCCGTTTTCCTTGTTTTATGGTTTATACACAAGTTCGGGATAAGAAAAATATTCATGCCCTCTAACCACTTCACCCCTAAGCCCTCTCCCTGGGGAGAGGGGGATTAAGCATGTTTTAAAGTCGAGGTTTACGCATACGGAACTGACTTCTTTCCTCTCTCCCCGGGGAGGCTGTGTGAAAACTACGAAACAAGCCCGTCGTCATTTCGACCGTAGGGAGACACGAAGTTGAGCGTAAGCTAAATCTGCTACTACAACGCACCAAAAGCGGCTCTGAGATTTCTCGCTGCGCTCGAAATGACGAGGATGACATGAAAATGGCACTTTTCACACAACCTCCGGGGAGAGGGCTTAGGGGTGAGGTGTTAACGGCAGATAATGACCATTTGTCCTTAATATTTATCCCGAACTCACTGATTTATAATACGATTTTTTCGATGGCGCAGCCGTCTCCGTGCTGCACCATGAGCAGCAGCAAGCCTTGCGGCAAGGCGGCGCGGTCGAGGGAGAGCGTGCGCTGCAAGGGCATGGCGGCGATGCGGCGGCCGTCCGCTCCCACGAGGGTGAGGGCGAGATCGGCATCCGTACAGTTTTCAATCACCACGCGGTCGGCTTGCGTGTAAACCGACACCCAAGCATCGGCCTGCAAGGTCTGGATGCCCGTGCCGGGACCCGGCGTTTCGCTGACGTATTCGTAAGCCCCGATGTCCACCGAGCCGTCGTTGCGCAGTACACCCCGGATGTCGGCGGCGGGCACGACGTTGGCTTCGCCTACTAAGTATTCAGCCGTACCGGCATTGCGCAGCGGGCTGGTAGCGTCAATGGCGAGGTAGGGAACGAAGTTGTCGGTGGTGAGGGTGGAGGCAATGCCTACGCCCGCCATCAGGCCGTTCAAGGCTTCGATGTCGGCGATGAAGGGGTCGCCCACATTTTCGGGACGGGCGGTAACCACCACGTTGCCCTGTTGGCCGTCCACCAGGTTGGTGGCCGTGTTGGCGTGCGGTTCTATCGTGACGCAATAGTTATTGTGGCAGTTGATGGTGCGCCCCGTAGTAGCTGCCGAGATGACAGCGCTCCGCGTACCCGTTACCACATTGTTCACGAAGTTCAGCGTATTGCCCCCGTCGTTCACGTTCACGGCAGCCGTGCGCTTGTACACCGCTTTCATGCGTTCCTGGTCGCTCGTGCCCTCGCCGGGGTCTTCCTCGCGGCGGTCGAAGTAGAAGGTGTTGTTCACCACATCCGCCGTGTTGTTCGTGCCGTGGATGAAGATGTTGCCTACCGAGCCTCGGGGTATGTTGGACACCGTGTTATTGAAGAACGTATTGTTTACGAAGCGAGCTTGCACGTTGGCGCAGTTGCTCATCCCCACGGCGATGCCGCCATCCGTTGCACTAGTCAGCCTGTTGTTGTCGAAGGTACAGTTGAGCACTTCGAGTTTGCCGTTTTTGCCTTGGTGCAGCAACATTCCGCCCTCTCCGCCAAACTTTCCATACGTATTATTGCGAAATACCGTATTCTTGATTGTGACGTTCATATCATTCGCTCCAGTAGCAATAGCCGTTCCACCAATTATATATTCGGAATTACCACTTACGGTATTATCAGCAAACACACAGCTATCCACCACCAGTTCGGAACTGGCACCGGCCACGCCCATGAAGTAGAGCACCCCGCCCGAACCGTAGGTATAGTCCACGCCGGTAAAAGTGATGCCCTTCAGCACCAAGCGAGCCGTCGAGGTGCGCAGGATGCGTTTGTTCTTCACGCCTTGAAGGGTCGTGTTGTTGCCAATGATGGTAATGTCCGCCCGTTGCTCAAACAGCACATCGCCTTCGGAGAAGGTGTGTCCAGGCTTCAAATAAATCGTAGTCGGCTCATCGGTCGGAGCCGCATTTACTGCCGATTGCACCGTTTTGTACACGGCATCCACGGTCAGACCTTCGGGCTGGTTGCCGTCCGGGTCCACGTAATACGCTTTGTCTGCTTTCGCTGGAAAGCTGCACAGGGCCGCCACGATGGCTGCGCCTGCCCATAGAGTAGCTTTTTTCATGATTGTTGTTGTTTTATTGTTTGTTGTTAGTATTCGTTGTAGCGGACGTTTCGGTAGCGAGGAGCGGACAGCGGGAACGGGTAGATGGACAGGCGATGCTTGCTCCTGCCCATAGGGCGTTGCCCTATGCTGAAAGCCACAAGGACGTTGGCCTTGAACGGAGAGCGGACATTTTCCGCCTCTATCCTTTCCCCTTTATCCTTTAAACCTTTCCCCTTTCTACTTTATCCTTTAAACTTTCTCCCTTTCACCTTTCACCCCTCTTATTGGTAAATGCGCACGTAATCGACCAGGTATTCGATGGGGAGTGCCTCCACGTCAATACCCTCGCGACCGCCCCAGCCGCCGCCGAAGGCGAGGTTGAGCATGAGGTAGAAGTCGTTATGGAACGGCCAGTTGCTGTCCGAGTATTCGCGCGAGCGGATGACGGAGAACTCCTGTACGCCGTCCACGTACCATATCATGCGGTCCGGATGCCACTCGAAGGCGAAGACGTGCCAGCCCGTCGGGTCGTCAAAGTCGGCGTTGCCCGCATAGCGGTTGGGCTGGTTGTCGCTGTTCATGTCCGTGGTGTGGAGGGTGAAGTACACTTTGTCAGGACCGTAACCCACGTGCTCCATGATGTCTATCTCGCCGCAGGCGGGCCAGTCGCTGCGATCGTGGGCAAACATCCAGATGGCCGGCCATGAGCCGAGGCACACAGGCAGCTTGGCACGCACCTCGACACGCCCATAGGTGAAGGCGAACTTGCCTTTGGTATTGACACTGGCCGAGGTGATGGGTATCACGGTATCGGCACGGTAGCCGTGCGACCCGCCCGCGCCCCAAGGCTTTTCATAGAGGGCATCCTCTATCAATGCGCTGTCATTGCGGCAGATGATGTGCAGGTAACCATCGTCGCCCACGTAGCAATTCTCGCGGCGTGCCACGGTGTAGTATTGCTCCTCGCCGTTGCGCACGTAGCCTTCCTCGTACCCCCACTTGCTTTCGTCCAACATGCCGGGCCGGTCGAACTCGTCCGAGAACACCATGCGGGTGAACCGCGCGGGCACGGGCACGGTGCGCAGGTTGCCTTCGTTATCGGCCTCCACGCTCCAGCGCGTGCCGTCGGGCGAGGCGAGCAACAGGGTCGACTCGGCCGAGAGGGCGTAAGGCACGGTGCCCAACTGCTGCGTGGTGGTAAACGCCTGCTCACCGCCGGGCAGCTGCCACTGCACGTCCACATACACGTTGCCCCACCAGTCGATGGCCTCATACGTGCCGCTGAGGGGCGTACCCGTGCCCACCTCCAGGCGTACCCAGCCGTGGGCATCGCTCGTGACCGTGTGCGTCTCGCTGTAGAGGGTGGCAGGTGCGGCATCGGTGCGGGAGGAAAGTTGCCTGCGGACAAAGAACTGCACGGTCACGTCCTCGTTGGCCAAGGGCTGGCCTTCGGCATCGCGCACCACCGCCTGGTAGGGCAACGGCCTCGCCTCGACGGCCCGCAACCCGACTGCCGGGAGCAACCCTGCCAAGGCATACAATATTATAAATGCTTTTTTCATTGGTTTTTTCTGTTTATTTGGATGTATAAATGACTTTTGTTGCCTTGACCCTATCGTTTCACGATGGTTACCGCCCGGCTGCCTGCCGAGGTGGTCACGCGCAGCACATACTCGCCCGACACTGCTTGGGAGAAGTCGATGCGGGCATCGCCTGTGGCCGAACTGCCCGTGCGAAGTTGCGCCCCGTTGATATCATACAAGCTCCATTCGCACGCCGTGCCGTCGGCAAAGCGCAGTTGCAGCTCGTCCACCACGGGATTGGGCCAGGCAGTGAACGACAGGCGGTCGGCCTCCACGTCCAGCACGCCCGAAGCCTCCACGGCGAGCGGTTGGTTGAACCCTTGCGAGATGCGCACCACGTTGCTCCGCAGCACCGAGGCGGTGAACACCTCGCCTACCGTCCACGTGGCGGCCTCGCTGTCGCCCCCGGCGGCACCCGCCACCGACTGCGCCCGCGCGGTGGCGCACAGGGCTAACATAATAAGAAAGAAGGATGCTTTTTTCATCATACCGTCGCCCTCCTCCTTATTCCGTCACGGCCCAGGCCGACAGGGTACCGTTGTTGTCCACTTGGATGCGCCACAGCCGTCCGTCGGGCGAGGTCACGTGCACGTTGTCCGCCGTCTCGGCACACTTGGCGTAGGGCACGCTCAGCAGTTGCTGGCAGCCGATGCTCTCGAAGCCCTCGCCCCGATCCACCTGCATATCTATAAAATAGGTGGCGGCACTCCAGTCGATGTCGGCAAACAGCTTGGTACGCGACGAGTTGCTGCCCTCGCCAATCCTCAGCGTCACGATGCCGGCGGCGTTGCTCGACGTGGTGTGTACTTCCTCGTACACCGACTCACCGTCAACCGCCCCCTGGCGGATGTTGACCTGCACCTCCAGCGGCTTGTTGGAAGCCACGCTACCATCGGCATTGCGCACCACCGCCTGGTATTGGAACGCGCCGGGCACTTGCGCCCACGCGCCCGCCAGCGAGCAGAGGGCCAATGCGATAGGGAAAATAATCTTCTTCATGTAATCAAATAATTTGAACGTTAAACACAACGCCCCGGCGGGACGTTTTCATACGTTGCAAAATTAGAGCGGATGCACGGCAAGGGGTTGCAACAAATACGATATTGTTTGAAATTATGGGCGGGCGTTTGAATATTTGTAGCCAATACTTGGACGGATGTCGCATCGCGCCCGCAACGCCGTTATAACGCAGTCATATTTCCGTTATAACGCGCCTGAATTTCTGTTATAACGCAGCCGAATTTCCGTAGGCACGGAACTTGCGTTGCACAGAAAGACACGGAGGGGAACACAGAGCGGCACAGAGTTTTTTATTCTTTTTTGTCTTTAAGGAGCACACAGAGCTTGTCCCGACGCAAGGGCATCGGGACCATTGGTTACTATTGTCCGCCTAAAACAGTCTGTACATACATGAACTTGGGATAAATATCGGCTGCAATTACTGACTATCTTGACTTTAGCACCTCACCCCTACCCCCTCTCCCGGGAGGCTGTGTGAAAAGTACCATTTTCATGCCGTCCTCGTCATTTCGAGCGCAGCGAGAAATCTCACAGTGGCTTTGGGGGCTTTATAGTAGCAGATTTAGCTTACGCTCAACTTCGTGTCTCCCTACGGTCGAAATGACGGCAGGTTTGTTTCGTAATTTTCACACAACCTCCTGGGAGAGGGGGATAAAGTCCGTTTCGTCTGCGTAAACTTCGGCTTCAGAACATGCTCAATCCCCCTTGGACGGTTCGGCGGAGGCGGCATCCCCGTGGTGGTGACCGTTGCGGTACAGCTCCACGTAGCGGGTGGGCGACATGCCGTAGAACTCGCGGAAGCTGTTGGAGAAATGCGACAAAGTGGAAAATCCCGCTTCGTATGTCACCTCGGAGATGGTGAGGTTCTTCGACACGAGCAACTGGGCGGCATAGCGCAGGCGGGCCGTCTTGAGGTAGTCGCTGGGGTTCTGGTTCGTCAGCTGCTTCAGCTTGCGTTGCAGCTGCGAGCGGCTGATGCCGATCTGCTGGCTGATGGTCTCCACGGAAAGGCCGGGGTCGGATATCTGTTCCTTGACGATTTGTTCCAGTTTTTCAAGGAACTTTTCGTCCACCGACTTTATCTTGATGTCTTCCCGGCGCAGTTCGTATTTTCCTTCATATTTGTCCCGCATGGTGCGCCGCAGTTCGATGAGCTTGCGCACGCGGGTACGCAGATGCTCCACGTTGAAGGGCTTGGGAATGTACGAGTCCGCCCCCACTTCCAGCCCCTCGATGCGCTGCTCCACGGCGGTCTTGGCCGTGAGCATGATGACGGGGATGTGGCAGGTGCGTTCGTTGGCCTTGAGCTTGCGGCACATCTCGATGCCGTCCATGCCCGGCATCATCACGTCGGTAATCACGCAGTCGGGCTGCTCGCCGATGGCCATCTCCAGCCCGTGCAGGCCGTTGTCGGCCTCCAGGATGTGGTACTCGCGCCCCAGTATGTCGCGCAGGTACTGGCGGATGTCCTTGTCGTCCTCCACCACGAGCAGCTTGCAGCGGGTGCTGCCCGGCGGCGGTGCGGGACGCGACACGTCGGCAGCAGTGTCGCCCACATCGTACAAAGCGGGCTGTACCAGGGTGGCGAGGCTGCCCTCCGAAGCCTCCTGCTGCATTTCCCCCGGCTTCAGGTAGCCGCCGTCCATCGGCAGCGTGATGGCGAACACGGCCCCTTTGCCGGGCGAGTCCTCCACGTAAATGCGCCCGTGGTGTATCTCCATGAGGCTGCGCGACAGATGCAGGCCGATGCCGGTACCCATCTTGTTGCGGTTGGCCGCCGTGGGAGCCTGGTAGAAGCGGTTGAATATCACCTCGCGCTGTTCGGGCGGTATGCCCTCGCCCGTGTCGGCAATGCGTATCACCAGGTTTTCCCCTTCGCGTCCCGCGTCCAAGGTGATGCGCCCGCCCCGGGGAGTGTACTTGAAAGCATTGGACAGCACGTTGAATATCACCTTGTCCAGTTTCTCCCGGTCTATCCACACCCGGGGCAGCCCCGGCTCCACCTGCACGGCAAAGCTGATGCGCTTCTCGCGGGCCAGATTGTCGAACGCCGAGGCCACCTCGCGCACGAAAGGCTCCACGTCGGTGCGCACGGCCAGCAACCGCACCTGCCCGCGGTCGAGCTTGCGCATCTCCATCACCTGGTTGATGAGGCGCAGGATGCGCTGCCCGTTTTGGTTGATGAGCTTGTAGGTGTTTTTCAGCGCACCGTCGGGCGTCTGCCTGATGAGCGTCTCCACGGGCGAGAGGATAAGGGTGAGGGGGGTGCGTATCTCGTGCGAGATGTCGGTGAAGAACTGGAGCTTGGACTGCATGATGAGGTTCTCGTTCTCCCTACGCATCTCCTCGTCGCGGCGGCGGATGCCTTGCTTCATGCGGTAATAGGTCCACGCCACCACGCCCAGCACCAGCAAGGCATACAGGCACTTGGCCCACCACGTGAACCAGAAAGGCGGCGTGATGACGATGGGCAGGCTGCGTTCCAACGGGGCGGTGCCGGGCAGGAAAGCCCGCACGGAAAACACATAGTCGCCCGGAGGCAGGTTGGTGTAAGTGGCCAGGCGGCTGCCGGCGGGCATCGTGCGCCACTCGGTGTCGAAGCCGGTCATCTTCACCTGGTACACCACCTTGTCGGGCATGTTGTACTCGAACGCGGCAAAGCCGATGGAGAAATTGCGGATGTCGTACCGGATGGCAATCGGCCCGGCAGTGTCCGTGCTCGTGCCCCAGGCGGCGTACCCGGCCTCGGGCACCCGCATCTTTTCATTATATAAATAAAGGTCGGTGAACACGAGGTTGGCCAGCTCGTGCCCCTGCATGGAGGTGAAAGGGAAAAAGGAGGTAAGCCCCTCCAGCCCGCCGAAGAACAGCTCGCCCGTGGCAGACGAGGTGAAATGCGCCCCGCGCCGGAACTCGTTGTTCTGCAAGCCATCGGAGAGGTAATAATTGGAAAACGCGCGTTTGGACGTGTCGAAAAACGAAAGGCCGAAGCCCGTGCTTACCCACAGGTTATTGCGCCCGTCCACCTCGATGCCCGCCACCGAGGCATTGGCCAGCCCGTCCTGCTCGGTATAAAGGAAAGTCGTGTCGCGCCGCAAGTCCAGGCAATGCAGTCCCTGCTTGGTGCCCACCCACAGGCACCCGGTGGAGTCCTGCGCCACGGCGTACACGTTGTTGTTGCTCAACCGCCCGTTTTCCACGGCATAATGGGCAAACGTGCGCGTGCGCAGGTCGTAACAGTCCACTCCCGCATTGCTCGTGCCAATCCACACCAGGCTGTCGCGGCCGAACAGCACCGTGTGAATGGAATTGCTCGCTATCTGGTTGCCGCCCGCGAGCATGTCGTGCGTGAAACTGCGCAGCGAGCGGTCGTCGGGGCGGTACAGGCACAAGCCGTTTTCGTTCGTGCCAATCCACAACGTGCCTTCCCCGTCCTCAGTGATGGTGTAGATATCCTTTGCCTCGCGCCCCTCCACGCTCAGCGGCACGGAGCGGAAGGCATCTCCCTTTTCGTCGTACAGGAACAGGCCGTTCAGATATGTGCCCACCCAAATGCGTCCCCGGCTGTCCTCGAACAGGGCCAACGCCACGCGGGCCGACAGCTTGCCGCCCGTGTAATGGCGTTCCACCCGCCGCTGCGGGTCAAGGCGGTAAATGCCGTCGCCGTCCGTGCCCACCCACAGCCGCCCCCGGCGGTCTTCCAGGATGCTCAGCACGCAATCCACCCCGATGCTCGACCCGGGGCGGAAGGCGTTGAAACCCATGTTGCGGAATATCCTTTCCTGCTGCGGCACCATCATGATACCCTTCTGGTAGAGAGCCAGCCACAAGTTGCTTTGGCGGTCTTCCCAAATGCCGTGCACCTTGGCCCGGCGCATGTCGAAGCGGTTCATGTCCGACTCGTACGTAGTGAGCGTCCGCGTACCCAAGTCGAAGTTTTTCAGCCCGTAGCCGTCCGTGCCTATCCACACGTTGTTGGCATTCCCCCTCCGCATGGTGAAGATGCCCTCCACCGAAGGGATATAGTTGCGCACGAACCGCTTCGTACTGTAATCGAACAAGTCCACCCCGCCGTCGATGGTACCTACCAGGATGTTGCCGTCAGGCAATTCGAGGATGGAAAACACCTTGTTGCTCGACAGCGAATGAGGGTCGTCCGGGTCGTGGGCATAATTCACCATCGTGTGGTTGCCCGTGTTCAGCACGCTCAGCCCATTGTCCTGCGAGCCTATCCAGATATTGCCGAAGCGGTCTTCGAACAGGGTGTTGATTTTGTCGCTGCAAATGTTGCTGTTGGCGGGCAGGTAGTACACGGGACGGTGGTCGTCGCCCCGCAGGCAAATGGCCCCGGCCCGGCTGGTGGATATCCAAATGTCGCCCCGACTGTCCTCCATGATGCAGCTCACGTAGCTGAAGTCGGTGATGTAGGGATAAGAGAAATGCAGGGTGGAAAACTTGCCTGTAGCGCGGTCGAGCAACTGGAGGCCGCCCGCCGTGCCTACCCACAGGTTGCCCCGGCTGTCGTCGTAGATGGAGAGCACGGAATTGTTGCCCAAAGAGGCGGTATCGCCCTCCACGTGCGAAAAAGTCTTGAATTCCACGCCGTCGAAACTGTTCAGCCCATTGTCCGTGCACACCCACACCAGCCCGTTGCGGTCTTGGTAAATGTTGTTCACATGACCATTGGACAGCCCTTCCCGCAAGCCGTAAAACTTGTCCGCACTCGCCATGACCGCACAACACGACCAACACAGAAGCACTATGCAAAGTGGTTTTTTACGCATCATAATCGTAAGGCTGAGCCATCCGAAAGCGGGATGGCGGTTTTGCACCACAAATGTAAGATTTTTCTGTTAAAATGGAGTAGCGACGCAGGTACAGCTACAAATGTTTAACTCTTTGCAACATTTGCGCAAGCCCGCAAGCGCAAAAGCAAAACACTGTCCTTGAATACACAAATCCGTGTGAGAATATCCCAGTACTTTTGAACCATGAAATTTCCCGACCTCCGGGAAGGGAAAAACAACCCAAATATCCATTCATCACACATCTCTGAACATGGGAAATAAAAAGTATCATTTCTCCGCAGCGAAGCGAACAAGATTCGGCTTCCTGCCCTTGATGCTGCTGCTCATGAGCTATAGCGGCATCGCGTTTGCACAAACAAAAAATGTCTCGGGCACGGTGTCATCGGCGGGCGAAGCGCTCATCGGGGCCAGCGTCCTGGAAAAAGGAACCAACAACGGCACCATCACCGACATGGACGGGCGGTTTGCCCTCACCGTGGCCGAAGGGGCGGTGCTGGAAGTGTCCTACCTCGGCTTCGACACGAAAGACGTGGAAGTGGGCACGCGCACCGTACTCCGTATCGAGTTGGAAGAGACGGTCAACGTGCTCGACGAGTTCGTGGCCATCGGGTACGGCGTGCAGCAGAAAAAGCTGGTCACCGGAGCTACCGTGCAGGTAAAGGGCGATGACATCTCGCGCCTCAACACCGTGAACACGCTCGGTGCCTTGCAGAGCCAGACGCCCGGGGTGAACATCACCAAGCAAAGCGGCAAGCCCGGCGAAGGGTTCAAGGTGACCATCCGCGGCCTCGGCACCATCGGCGACTCCGACCCGCTATATATTATAGACGGCGTGCCCAACGGCGACATCGGCATGCTCAACCCCTCGGACATCGAGTCGGTGGACGTGCTCAAGGACGCAGCCTCCGCAGCCATCTACGGTGCACGCGCAGCCAACGGGGTTATCCTCGTCACCACCAAGCAAGGCAAGAAGGGGAAAGCCACCGTGGAATACGACGGCTACATCGGCTGGCAGAACATCGCCAAAACCGTGACCCCGCTCAATGCGCAGCAATACCTCGACATCATGAACGAAGCGGGATACGACCGCCAGTACTTCGTGGACCGCATACCGGGTTACATACTCGAAGGGGTGGACAACGGCACCTTCACCGGCACCAACTGGCTACAGGAAATGACGCTGAAGAATGCCCCGCAGCAAAGCCACGCCATCAACGTGACCAGCGGCAGCGACATATCGACTTATTCGCTCGGTTTCTCCTACACGTCGCAAGCCCCCATCATCGGCTTGAAAGAACCGGAAGTGGAATCGAAGTATGAACGCTACACGTTGCGCATCAACTCCGAGCACAACGTGATACGCCACAACGACCGCAACATCCTCACCATCGGGCAGACGCTCACCGCCGGTTTTGTCAACAGTTCCGGGCTGGGCATGGGCACGGGCAACATGTACTGGAACGATGTGCGCAATGCCCTCTCGGCCAGCCCGCTGCTGCCCGTGTACGACCCCGAGACGGGCGACTACCACCGTCCCCTCGAAGGAATAGACTACCAGTCGAAGAACCCGCTGGCCGAAATGGACTACCTGCGCTCACGCGTGAACAGCAAGAACTACTCCACCCGAGGCAGCCTGTACCTGGTATTCGAACCCATCAAAGGGCTGAAGTACCGCTCCACCTTCGGCTTCGCCTACAACGGCGGCACCAGTCGCGAGTACATACCCGCCTACGAGTTGAACTCGGTGGACTTCTCCGAACTGGACAAGGTGAGCCAAGGCGCGTGGAACGGCCTGCAATGGAGCTGGGACAACACCATCACCTACGACTTCGAGATAGGCACGGGGCACAAGTTCACCGCCCTCATCGGTAACTCGCTCGAACGCTGGGGCTACGGCGAAAACCTCAACGGCTCGAACAAGGGTTCGGAATTCGACTCCTTCGAATACGCCTACCTGAGCAACGTGAAAACCATCGCCAGCGGCACCACCACCCTCACCGGCACGCCGTGGGACGACGGGGGCCTCGCCTCCTTCTTCGCCCGTATCAACTACGACTACGCAGGCAAGTACATGGCCAGCATCACCATGCGCGCCGACGGTTCGTCCAACTTCGCACGCGGCCACCGCTGGGGTTATTTCCCCTCCGTATCGGCGGGCTGGAACATCAGCGAGGAACGTTTCTTCAAGGAAAACGTGCGCGGCATCGACCAGCTGAAACTGCGTGCCAGCTGGGGCGAGAACGGTAATGCCGACATCACCCGCCTGGCCTACCTGGCCACCATCGCCATCGGCAGCCCGGGCAATGCAGCCATTTACTACTTTGGCGAGGACAAGTCCCAGTACGACATAGGCGCGTACCCCGACAAGATAGCCAACCCTGACCTGACGTGGGAAACCTCGCGGCAGACCGACATAGGGCTGGACAGCCGCTTCCTGCAAAGCCGGTTGGGCTTCTCGTTCGACTGGTACCGCAAGATGACACTCGACTGGCTGGTGCAACCCACCGCGCTGGGCATCTGGGGCACGGGCGCTCCCTACATCAACGGGGGCGATATCAAAAACACCGGGGTGGAAGTGTCGCTCGACTGGAACGACCACATCGGCGACTTCAGTTACGGCATCCGGGGCAACCTGTCGTACAACCGCAACGAAGTCATGAGCATCGACAACGAAGAAGGCTTCATCAACGGTACGTCGAACATCCTCTCGCACAACACCACGTACCTGGCACGCGCCGAAGTGGGGCAACCGGTAGGGTTCTTCCATGGGTACAAGACGGCGGGCATCTTCCAGAACGAACAGGCAATTGCCGACTACACATGGACCAACCCGGAAACCGGTGAGACGAAGCAGATACAACCCGATGCCAAACCGGGCGACGTGCGGTTTGTGGACTACAACAACGACGGCACCATCAGTGACGACGACAAGACCTTCATAGGCAACCCGCACCCGGACATCACCTACGGTGTGACGCTCACACTGGGCTACAAGGGCTTCGACTTCTCGGTGACGGGCTACGGCGTGGCCGGCAACCAGATTGCCAAGTCGTACCGCAGCTACACGGACAAGACGTTCGACAACTACACCACCGACATACTGGGACGCTGGCACGGCGAAGGCACATCCGACCGCCTGCCCGCCATCAACGGCAGCAGCATCAACTACGGCTACGTGTCCGACCTGTACATCGAGGACGGCGACTACTTCCGCATCACCAACGTGACGCTGGGCTACGACTTCCGCAAGCTGTTCGAATCCAAGTTCATCTCGCAGCTTCGCCTCTACGGCAGCGTGCAGAACCTCTTCACCTTCACCAAGTACTCGGGCATGGACCCCGAAGTGGGCTACGGCGGTGGCAACAGTTGGACCTCGGGCATCGACCTGGGCTACTATCCCGGCGCACGCACCTACATGGTGGGACTTAACATCAAATTCTAACCCTCAAGACATTCATCACATCTTACAAAAATGCTGTTTATGAAAAAGATATTGCTTTTCCTCGCAGGCATCTGCCTGCTCACCGGCTGCGAGGACTTCCTGGACGCGAGCAACAAGACGAAGAAGGACTCCAGCAACTTCCCCCGCACGGAAGACGATGCCATGCAACTGCTCACGGGCGTGTACTCCATCCTGGGACGGCCCGAACCCCTGGGCTGCGTGTTCTTCACTTCCGAACTGATGTCCGACGACCGCCTCGGCGGAGGCGGCCCCGACGACCGCAGCTGCAAGGCCATGGACCAGTTCCTGAAAGACGGCGACGACACTTTCAACAACTCGTGGCGGGCGCACTACTTCGGCGTGTTCCGCAGCAACTTCCTCATCGACAACCTCGACCTCATCGAGTGGGAAACCGAAGGCGTGCGCGAAAAGGTGACGGGCGAAGTGCACTTCCTGCGTGCCTATTTCTACTTCGACCTGGCACGCCTCTTCGGCGAAGTGCCGTTGGTACTCGACCCCGAGCCGGTCAACATCCCCAAATCGCCCGCCAGCGACATCTACGCGCAGATAGCCAGCGACCTGAAACAGGCCATCGAACTGCTGCCCGACGTTACCTTCCAGGAAATAGACCGCGCCAACGACCTGGGGCGCGTCACCAAGTGGGCCGCCGAAGCCCTCATGGCCAAGGTGTACCTGTTCTACACTGGCTACTACCAGCAGCCCTCCCTGCCGCTGGCCGAAGGGGGCGAAGTGACCAAAGAGCAAGTCATCGGATACATCGTGGACTGCATCGAGAACAGCGGCCACGACCTGCTGCCAGACTTCCGTAACCTGTGGGCATACAGCTACGTGCAGGACTACAAATACGTGCAGGACAACAGCCTGAAATGGGCGGGCGACGGCACGCAGGAAACCGTGTTCGCCATCAAATACTCGGCTTTGGCCAACGACTGGGAATCACCGCAGCAGAAGAGCAACCAGATATGCCTTTATTCCGGCTTCCGCGACCAGGACTACACCGAGACTTTCCCCTTCGGTCAAGGTTGGGGCATGGGCACGGTGAACCCCAAGATATACGAGGACTGGGACCCCAACGACCTGCGCCGCGATGCCTCGGTGCTCGATGCCCGCAACACCGATGAGGTGGCTGGGTACAACTTCCGCCAAGGCAACCAGGAAGACAACACGTGTTTCTGGCAGAAAAAATACGTGCCCATCAACGTGTGGACGGACTCCACGCACACCGCCGTGCGCAACTTCAGCTACGAGCTGTACGACATGACCGGCACCGACTACATGCGCGACAACATACAGGACCTCATCATCATCCGCTTCGCCGACGTGCTGCTGATGGGTGCCGAGCTGGGCGCACCCAACGCACAGCAATACCTCGACCGGGTACGTGCCCGCGTGGGATTGCCTTCCGTACCGGCCACGCTGGACAACATCAAGGCCGAACGCCGCTTCGAACTGGCTTTCGAGGGCGTGCGCTACCACGACCTGCTGCGCTGGCACGATGAAGACCTCATCACCATCAACCAGACCGACATCGTGACGTACAACCGCCGGGGCGATGCCAACGCGGAAACCAAGTCCATCGTCTTCCGTCCCGAAACGGGCGGCTTCGTGCCCATCCCGCAGACGCAGATAGACCTCTCGGGCGGCGTGCTCACCCAAAACCCCGGCTGGGAAGGAAGCGAGCATTATTTGAATTAACTTCCCCCAAGGGGGAGGCGGCATGCTGGCGTGCCCCTCTCGCAGAGCCGTCACTCCCGTGGCGGCTCTACACACCACACGGCAACCCGCACCACACACCCCGAGCCGCCACGGGAGTGACGGTTCTACAAGGCAAACGCCACACCGAGCCGCCACAGGAGTGACGGCTCTACATAACGGAAAGGAAAATGGAAATCATCAGAAAAGGCATTCTGTATTTATCGTGCATCGCCTTCCTGCTTGGCTGCAAGCAGGAAGGCCGTGTGCATCCTGCCACGCGGCTCACGTCCGACCCCGTGGCCGCTCCCTGTGCGGAACAGTTGTACACCGACCTGACCGACCGCCTGCAACAGGGCATCATGCTCGGTCACCAGGATGCGCTGGCCTACGGCTACAAGTGGTACGGCGAACCAGGCCGCTCGGACGTGAAGTCCGTATGCGGCGACTATCCTGCCGTATTCGGCTGGGACCTGGGAGGTATCGAGCAGGGCGTGGCGTACAACGTGGACTCCGTCTCCTTCGACTCCATCCGCGCCTACGTGCGCACGGCACACCGCCTGGGCGGCATCTCCACCTTGAGCTGGCACGCAGGCAACCCCCTCACCGGAGGCGGGTATGCGGACGTGTCGCAGCCCGACGTGGTAAAGCGAATCGTGGACGACCCCGCCATGCGGCAAAGTTACCTGCGCTCGCTCGACCGGGTGGCCGACTTCATCGCCTCCCTCACCGATGAGCGGGGTGAACCGATACCCGTCATCCTGCACCTCTTCCACGACCCCAACGCAAACCTCGACTTGTGGTGGAACACCACGCAATGCACGACCGCCGACTACCGGCGGCTGTGGATGCTCACCGTGGACCACCTGCGCCACGACCGCAAGCTGCACCAACTGCTGTGCGCCTACTCGGTACGCCTGGACGACAACACGGACGTGCTCGCTGCCTGCTACCCGGGCGACGAATACGTGGACATCGTGGGGCTGAGCTGCCTGTGGCCGCTCGATGCCTGCACGGACGGCCAGCTGCCCCTGCCCGCGCTCAACCGCAACCTGGCTGCGCTGACGCAATTCGCCGAGCAGCACGACAAGCTGCCTGCCATCACCGCCGCCGGGCTGGAGGGAATCCGGCTATCCAACTTCTTCTGCGAGCAACTGTACCCCGTCATCGCGCCATACAAGCTGTCGTACATCCTGTTCTGGCGCAACGCCTGGGACCGGGAGAACCATTACTATATACCCGTGCCGGGGCATCCGGCGGAGGAGGACTTCGCCCGCTTCGCCGACCTGCCCGGTATTCTTACCTGTAAAAAATTGAACCAACATCGCTAAAAAACCATCCTATATGACAAACGAAACCACCACCCGCCGCGATTTCCTGAAGAAAAGCGGAATGCTCATGGCTGCCGCCGCCATCGCCCCCGGCTGGATAGGCGCACAAGGACGCGCCACATCGGGCAACCAGAAAACTTATTCGTTGAAAAACCGCCGTATCGCCGTGGACGACCGCTGGGACGTGATAGTCGTGGGCGGGGGACCCGCCGGATGCACCGCCGCCACCGCCGCCGCCCGCGAAGGGGCCAAGACCCTGCTCATCGAGGCCACAGGCCAACTGGGCGGCATGGGCACCACGGGCATGATTCCGGCCTGGTGCCCCTTCTCCGACGGCGAGAAAATCATCTACCGGGGGCTGGCCGAGCAGGTGTTCCGCGCCGCCAAAAAAGGCGTGCCCCACGAACCCGACTGGAAGACGGACTGGGTGGCCATCAACCCCGAACAACTCATGACCGTGTACGACGACCTGGTGGCCGGAGCCGGAGCGCGCGTGCTGTTCTTCTCGCGCCTAGCCGACGTGGAAATGCGGAGCGATGACACTATCGATGCCATCATCGTGGCCAACAAGGCCGGTCTCACCGCCTTCAAGGCCAAGGTATTCATCGACTGCACGGGCGATGGCGACCTGGCCGTGTGGGCCGGGGCCAACTACTTCATGGGCAACGATGCCGACCGCGTGCAGAAGTCCACCCTGTGCTTCTCCGTGGCCAATGCGGACACCTACGCCTACAACACCAACCCCAACTTGTACTGGGAAAACCGGGACAGCCCCATACACGATGCATTGAAATCAGGCAAGTACCCGCTCATCGACCAGCACAGCTGCAACAACCTCATCGGGCCGGGCGTGGTGCAGTTCAACGCCGGGCACATCGACCTGCACGACACCACCGACCCCTGGCAAGTGTCAGCCGCCATGCCCAAAGGGCGCAAGGTGGCCGCCGAGTACCTGCGCATGTTGAAAGATTACCAACCGCAGGTGTACGGCAACTCGTTCATCGTGAAGACGGCCTCGCTGCTCGGCATCCGCGAAAGCCGCCGCGTGGAAGGCGACTACGTGTTCACCATCGACGACTGGCTGGCACGCAAAAGCTTCGATGACGAGATAGGGCGCAACTGCTACTTCGTGGACATCCACACCGGCGGCTACGAAGCCAAGCATTACGGCAAGGGCGAGTCGCACGGCATCCCCTACCGCATCCTCACGCCCAAGGGCAAAAAGAACCTGCTCACGGCAGGACGCTGCGTGTCGTGCGACGAGGAAGCCCTCGGCAGCCTGCGCGTGATGCCCCCCTCGCTCGTCACCGGCGAAGCGGCGGGACTGGCCGCCGCCCTGGCCGCCCGGCAATCCGCCCCCGACGTGCACCAGGTGGATACCGGCCTGCTACGCAAGCGGCTGCGCGAGGAAGGACAGTATTTCAGTTAATAATTAACAATGAACAATTAACTACGTCCGTGCGGAAATATTTTTCCGTGCGGACGGAAATTTTCTTCCGTGCCTACGGAATTTCAGCCGCGTCAGTACGGAATTTTTCATACAAACCGTCACACATGATGAAACGACCCATAAGACATTTGGCCGCCGTGGCCGCCCTCCTGCTGGCATCGGCAAGCGCAGCCCCGGCGCAAAAGCCCGTCCCACCCTACCTGGACGACAACCAACCGGAGGAAGTGCGCATCGAAGACGCGCTCCGCCGCATGACCACCGAGGAGAAAATCGCGCTCATACACGCGCAGTCCAAGTTCAGCACGCCCGGCTGCCCGCGCCTCGGCATCCCCGAACTTTGGTTCAGCGACGGCCCCCACGGCGTACGCATGGAATTCACGTGGGACGACTGGCAGCACGCCGGGTGGACCAACGACTCGTGCACCGCCTACCCCGCCCTCACCTGCCTGGCCGCCACCTTCAACCCCGCGCTGGCCTTTGAATACGGCAACGCCGTGGGCGAAGAGGCACGCTTCCGCCGCAAGGACGTGATGCTGGGTCCCGGGGTCAACATCTACCGCACCCCCTTGAGCGGACGCAACTTCGAATACATGGGCGAAGACCCCTGCCTGGCCTCGCGCATGGTGGTGCCCTACGTCCGGGGCATGCAGCAAAACGGCGTGGCGGCCTGCGTGAAGCATTTCGCCCTCAACAACCAGGAACACAACCGCGACCACGTCAACGTGGAAGTGAGCGACCGCGCCCTGCGCGAAATCTATTTCCCCGCCTTCCAGGCCGCCGTGCAGGAAGGGGGCGTGTGGGCGGTCATGGGGTCGTACAACAAGTTCCGCGGACAGTACTGCACGCACAACGACTACCTGGTCAACCGGGTGCTGAAAGGCGAATGGGGATTCGACGGGGTGATGATAACCGACTGGGGCTCGGCGCACGACACGGACGAAGCCGCCCGCAACGGGCTGGACATCGAGATGGGTTCGTGGACCAACGGACTCACCTGGGGACGCAGTGCGGCCTACGACTCGTACTACCTGGCACAGCCTTTCCTGGAAAAGATACGCAGCGGGGAACTGCCCGAGTCACTGCTCGATGAAAAGGTGCGCCGCGTGCTGCGCCTGTGCCTGCGCACCAACATGAACCGCCAGCGTCCCTTCGGGCGCAAGCTCACGCCCGAACACACGGCCTTGGCCCGCCAAGTGGCCGAAGAAGGCATCGTGCTGTTGAAAAACGAAGGCGGGTTCTTCCCCATCGAGCCGGGACGCTATGCGAAGATAGCCGTGATAGGCGAAAACGCCGTGAAACGGCTCACGGAAGGCGGCGGCTCGTCGGAACTGAAACCGCAAGAAGAGGTGTCGCCCCTGCGCGGCTTGCAGGAAAAATATGGCAAGGAACACATCCTGTTCACCCTGGGCTACGCCTCGGGGCGTCCCGACTACAGCCGCGAGCTGCCCTCGGGGCTGGATGCCGACTCGCTCGTGCGCGAAGCGGTGCGCGTGGCCGCCGAGGCCGACGTGGTGCTGTTCTTCGGCGGTCTGAACAAGAATTACCGGCAGGACTGCGAAGGCGAAGACCGGCTCAGCATGGCTTTGCCTTTCGGGCAGGACGAATTATTGGACAAAATCATCGACGCCAACCCCCGCACCGGCGTGGTAATCATCAGCGGCAACGCCGTGGACATGCCGTGGATAGACCGCGTGGACGGTCTCATCCAGTCGTGGTATCTCGGCTCGCAGGCGGGCACGGCTACGGCGGCAGTCATCAGCGGCGAGGCAAACCCCTCGGGCAAAATGCCGTTCACCATCCCCATGCGGTTGGAGGACAACAGCGCACACCACTTCGGTCCCGAGTCGTACCCCGGCGTGGACGGCACGCAGCAGTACAAGGACGACATCCTGGTGGGCTACCGCTGGCACGACACGCAGCGCATCCCGCCCCGCTTCGCCTTCGGGCACGGCCTGTCCTACACCACGTTCAAGTACGGTAAGGCACGCACCGACCGCGCCGACTACCTGCCGGGCGACACCATAACGCTCGCCTTCACGCTGCGCAACACCGGCTCGCGCCCCGGCAAGGAGACCGTACAGGTGTACGCCAGCCAGCAACATCCATCCGTGCTGCGCCCGGCAAAGGAGTTGAAGGCTTTCCGCAAAATGAACCTGCAACCCGGCGAGGAACAGATGGTGGAGGTACAAATACCCGTCAACTCATTGGCCTTCTACGATGAAGCATCGGGCGGCTGGAAGCTCGAAGCCGACACCTACCGCCTGCACGTGGCAGCCTCGTCTGCCGACGTGCGTTCCACTGTCGCCATCAAGGTAAAACAAACGCAAGTAACGCCGGTCGGCAAATAACCGGGAGTGAAAAGGAAGAAAGCGAAAGGCAGAAATCGGGAAAGCAGAAAGGGAAGAGGCAAGGAGCAAGGGGCAAAAGGCAAGAAATCATCTGCGTCCATCTGCGCAATCTGCGGGCAACAAAACAGAGGCAAGGAGTAAGGAGCAAGTGGCAAGTGGCAAGCAATCATCTGCGCCAATCTGCGCAATCTGCGGGAACCAAAATAGAGGCAAGGAGTAAGGAGCAAGTGGCAAGCAATCATCTGCGCCAATCCGCGCAATCTGCGGGAACCAAAATAGAGGCAAGGAGTAAGGAGCAAGTGGCAAGCAATCATCTGCGCCAATCCGCGCAATCTGCGGGAACCAGAAATCTGAAATTTGAAATCTGAAATTTGAAATCAAACAACATCCGAATGAAAAAGACTATTATTTCCGCTCTGCTGTGCAGCGCATCCTTCATCGCGGCAGCACAGGACTACGACCACCATTTCCTGTTGGCAGGCGCATCGTTCGCCGTTCCGGAAAACGGGTGGTTCGAGCTGGTGTGTGAGGCGTTCAACGCCGAACCAATGAACAAGGCCGTGTCCGGCGAAGCCATTTACCACACCGCCATGGACATGTACAACGGCACTTTCTACACCGCCGAAGAACTGGAACGCACCGATGCCTTCATCATCATGCACGTGCACAACCAGGACGTGGCCGCCACCAACGGCATCAAGGAAAACTACGAGGACTACACCTACGATGACATCCGCCAGTCGTACCCCCTGGCCTACGACTATGTGATAAAAAAATACAAGGCCGACTGCCGCGCCCTGAAGGACAACCCCGAATCGCACTACTACGGCACGGCCGACGGCAAGCCCGCCACCATCATCCTGTGCACGCACTGGCACGACTCGCGCACCACCTACAACGCCGCCATCCGCACACTGGCCGAACGGTGGGGACTGCCCTTGGTAAAGTGGGACGACAACATCGGCTTCACCCGCAACCAACCCGACCCGGACGGCAGCCAACCGAGCCTGAAATACGCACAAGACACCGAGCGGATAGCCCGCGTCACCTACGGCTGGCATCCGCTGCGGGGCAAGGGACAATACATCCAGAAGAAAATGGCGTGGATATGCATGGCGGAGTTGGAAAAACTCTTCGGCACACTGCCTGTGTCGGTCTCCGTATCCGAAAAGAGCCGCATCGTGACACCGGGCGAAAAGGCCTACTTCTTTGCCGCGTTTACGGGCGTGCCGCCTTGGGACTTCACCTACACGGTGAA
Organism: uncultured Bacteroidales bacterium; assembly: GCA_949297975.1. Lineage (GTDB taxonomy): Bacteria > Bacteroidota > Bacteroidia > Bacteroidales > Paludibacteraceae > QVMH01. Next base: position 5,797 of record CASFUX010000117.1, on the reverse strand, counting down.
CGGCGAGGAACACACGCTGGACAGCATCGCGGAAAGCCCGCTGCTGATACCCGTATCCGCCGACTCGACCCATACCGCCGTGTTGCCCGTGGCCGTGAGCAACGCCACCAACGAAAGCGGGGAGGTAAGCGGCCAAGCCGACATTTACCTGAGCGGCCAGCACATCGCACCTGCTTTCGACGCTTTCGTGCACGAATACAACCCGACCACCGCTTACGTTGATGCCGACCACCTGGAGGTGAAAGGCAACACGCCCGACTGGTCGCGCGAGGCGTTCCTTTCGTTCGACCTCACCGCCCTGCCCGCCGATGCCGAGCGGATTGCACTACGGACATATTATTACGACTGCATCTACCCGAACGACAAGAACATCAAAGAGACGCACCACATCGAAATCGCAGGCAATACCTCGCGCTACGCCACCTTGACGTGGAACGGCCGACCCGATGATTTCACACCCATCACCGAAGTCATGGTCACGGCTGACGAACTCAACACCTACATCGATTGGGACGTGACTACCTGGGTGCAGGAACAGGTGGCAGCCGGGCACACCTACGTCACCCTGCGCCTGCGCTACGGCAACACCGATGCCGGCGGGCTGCTCTACTTTTACTCCAGCGAAGCCGCCGACCCGCACAAGCCCGGGCTGTACAGCTACCCCGACCACGGCAGCAGCGGGCTGCAAGCGGCAGCATCCGCCGAACTCATCATCACGACCGACCCTCAAAGCAAAACCATCCGCATCGGCGGCATCACCCGCCCTTGCCACCTGACGCTCTACACCGCCAACGGGCAGGCCTGCCTCGCCCGACAAATTGGCGTGGACACGGCACAGGAAGAACTCCACATGCCCCACCTGACCACCGGCATCTACCTGTTAGGCATACAAGACGGCTCGCACCACCAAGCATACAAAGTTGTGCTGTAACAATTTTATCGTAACTTTGTAGCGGGAAGCCTCAGCCCGCAGGGCGGTTGCCCCGCATTGAAGGCCGTAACTTGCCACTTATCATTCGTAACTCATTTACCTCCATAAACATGAACAAAAAACTCTTTATCCCCCTCGTTGCCGCAACGGCTTTGGCCGCCTGCCAGCCGACGACAGAAACGGCAGAAGACCGTTTCATCGACCAACTGCTCAGCCAAATGACCTTGGAAGAGAAAATAGGCCAGATGAACCAACTTAACTTCGACCAGCCGCTCGACACGGTGAAAGCCCAGGTAAGGCGCGGCGAAATAGGTTCGATGCTCAACATCCCCGTGGACATCATCAACGAAGTGCAACGCACCGCCATGGAAGAGTCGCGCCTGGGCATACCGCTCATCATCGGGCGCGACGTGATACACGGCTACAAAACCGTCTTCCCCATCCCGCTGGGGCAAGCCGCCTCATTCAACCCGCAAGTGGTGGAAGACGGCGGACGCGTGGCGGCCATCGAAGCCACCAGCCAAGGCATGCGCTGGACGTTCGCCCCCATGCTCGACGTGTCGCGCGATGCCCGCTGGGGACGCATCGCCGAAAGCCTCGGCGAAGACCCCTACCTGGCCGCCGAACTGGGTGCAGCCATGGTGCGCGGCTTCCAGGGCGACAGCCTGAACGACCCCACATCCATGGCCGCCTGCGCCAAACACTTCGTGGGCTACGGTGCCTCCGAAGGCGGACGCGACTACAACTCCACCCAAATCCCCCTGCGCTCGCTGCGCAACGTGTACCTGCCCCCGTTCCAACGTGCCATCGAGACCGGGGCTGCCACGGTGATGACCTCGTTCAACGACAATGATGGCGTGCCCTCCTCGTGCAACGACTTCCTGCTGCGCACCGTGCTGCGCGACGAATGGCGGTTTGACGGCTTCGTGGTGTCCGACTGGAACTCCATGGGCGAGATGATGGCACACGGCGTGGCTGCCGACCGCAAAGACGTGGCACGCCTGTCGGCCAATGCCGGGCTGGACATGGAGATGGTGAGCTACACTTACATGGACTACCTGCCCGAATTAGTAGCCGAAGGTGCCGTGCCCATGGAACACATCGACCAGGCCGTGCGCAACATCCTGCGCATCAAGTACCGCCTGGGGCTGTTTGACAACCCGTACATCGACACCGACAAGCCGTCGCCCCTCTATGCGGAAGAGCATCTGCAAAAAGCCCGCACCGCCGCCACGCAGTCGGCCATCCTGCTGAAGAACGACGGGGTGCTGCCCCTCAAGACCTCCCAGACCGTGGCCATCATCGGTCCCATGGCCGATGCCCCGCACGACCAACTGGGCACGTGGAGCTTTGACGGTGAACAATCGCACACGGTAACCCCCTTGAAAGCCTTGCAAACCGAATACAAGCAAGTGAAATACCATTACGAACCCGGGCTGCGCTACTCACGCGACACGAACACGGACCGCTTCCAGGCGGTGAAACGTGCCGTGCGCCAATCGGACGTGGCGGTGGTGTTCGTGGGCGAAGAAGCCATCCTCTCCGGCGAGGCACACTCGCTATCAAATATCAACCTGATAGGCAAGCAATCCGACCTGCTGCAAGCCGTGAAGAGCGTGGGCAAGCCCGTGGTCATGGTGGTCATGGCCGGCCGCCCGCTCACCATCGAGCGCGACCTGCCCTATGCCGACGCCGTGCTTTACAGCTTCCATCCCGGTACCATGGGCGGCCCGGCCATCCTGGACCTGCTGTTCGGGCGGGAGAACCCCAGCGGCAAACTGCCCGTGACCTTCGTGCGCGAAGTGGGACAGATACCCATGTACTACAACCACCACAACACGGGACGACCCGCACAGGACTGGTTCACCCCCATCGACCAGATACCGCTCAACGCCCAGCAGACATCGCTCGGCAACACATCGTTCTACCTCGACTCGGGACGTGACCCGCTCTTCCCCTTCGGTTACGGCTTGTCGTACACCCGCTTTGAATACGCCAACCTGCGACTGTCCGACACGGTGGCATCCCCCACCGGCGTGATAACCGCCACAGCCACCATCAAGAACGTGGGCACGACCGACGGCACGGAAGTGGTACAGCTGTACGTACGCGACCTGGTAGGTTCCATTGCCCGCCCGGTAAGGGAACTGAAGGGCTTCCAACGCGTACACTTGAAAGCGGGCGAAAGCAAGGCCGTGACGTTCACCCTGCCCGTGCAGGATTTGGCATTCTACGGCAAAGACCTGGTGAAAAAGGTAGAACCCGGAAAGTTCCACCTATGGATTGCGCCCAACAGCGCGGAAGGGCTGCAAAGCGAATTTCGGGTGAAATAACAGGCGAAGCCAGCAGCGGGTATATCCGCGTTCATCTGCGCCATCCGCAGAGAATAATCTGAAATTTGAAATCTGTCAATTTGAAATCTGAAAATGGATATCCGCAATTCGCCTATAGAATAGATATATGTCATGCCTGTTGTCATACCCCCTCCCCGCTTCGCGGTACTCCCCCTACATAGGGGGAGAATGAGAAATACCTTGCTTGCCGAGGCTTCCGCGAGAGCCTCGCGGACGGAGTAACTACTTCCTCCCCTAAGATAGGGGAGGTGTCGCGGAGCGACGGAGGGGTATGGCAAGGAGTGGACAGATTGCGAATATTCACTAATCTGAAATCTGTCAATTTGAAATTTGAAATCTGTCAATCTGAAATTTGCGATGAAAAAGCCATTCCTCCTCCTGCTGTGCCTCGCGCCCCTGTGGCTGCGCGGGGCCGACGTGTGGGTGGAAGCCGAGAGCTTCCGCGACAAAGGCGGCTGGGTGCTCGACCAGCAGTTCATGGACCTCATGGGGTCGCCCTACCTCATGGCACACGGCATGGGGCAACCCGTGGCCGACGCACGCACCACGGTGCGCTTCGACCAGGGCGGCACGTACCACGTGTACGTGCGCACGTACAACTGGACCTCGCCCTGGCACGACGGCGAAGGCCCCGGCGCATTCACCCTGTCGGTCAACGGCCACCGCGCGGGCGGCACACTGGGCACTGCGGGCGATGCCTGGCAATGGCAGCCCGCCGGACGGGTGCGCGTGCGGGCAGGCGAAGCCACGCTGGCCTTGCACGACCTCACGGGCTTCGACGGCCGATGCGACGCCATCTACTTCACCACCGACCCCGCCACCCTGCCGCCCGCCGGTGGCGACGCGCTGGCCGCCTTCCGCCGCGACAAAGTGAACCCCACCGGCCGCGTGACCACGCACGAGGGCTACGACCTGGTGGTGGCGGGCGGAGGCGTGGCGGGCATCTGCGCCGCCCTCTCGGCCGCACGGCTGGGCTGCCGGGTAGCCCTGGTCAACGACCGCCCCGTGCTGGGCGGATGCAACAGCTCGGAAGTGAGGGTGCACCTCGGCGGGCGCATCGAGGCGGGACGGTACAAGCAACTGGGCAACCTCATCAAGGAAATAGGCCCCACGCGGGGAGGCAACGCCCAGCCAGCCGACTACTACGAGGACGACAAGAAGATGCAGGCCGTGCAAGCCGAGCCGCGCATCACGCTGTACCTCAACTGCCGCGTGACGGGCGTGGAGATGGACGGACGGCACATAACGGCTCTGCGGGCGCAACACACGGAAACGGGCGAGGAAATGCGCCTGCGCGGCTCGTGCTTCGCCGACGGCACGGGCGACGGCACGGTGGGCTACCTGGCGGGGGCCGACTGGCGCATGGGACGCGAGGCACGCCACGAATACGGCGAGGCGGCGGCTCCCATAGAGGCCGACAGCCTTACCATGGGTGCATCCGTGCAGTGGTACTCGGTGGAAGAGGAACGCCCGAGCCGCTTCCCGCCGTTCCGCTACGGGGCGGACTTCAACGCCGGAAACGCACGCCGCGTCACCATGGGCGAATGGACATGGGAAACGGGCATGGGACGCGACCAGGTAGCCGAAGCGGAACGCATACGCGACTACGGCCTGCTGGTGGTGTACTCCAACTGGAGCTTCCTGAAAAACGAGCTGAAGGACGATGCCTTCGCACACCGCCGCCTGGGCTGGGTGGCCTACGTGGCGGGAAAGCGCGAGTCGCGCCGGCTGCTGGGCGACTACGTGCTGAAGCAGGACGACCTGTGCAAGCACGTGTTCCACGAAGACGGCTCGTTTGCCACCACCTGGTCCATCGACCTGCACCACCCCGACTCGGCCAACGCCGCGCAGTTCCCCACCGGCAGCTTCATCTCCGTCGACCGGCACATCCCCATCCACCCCTACGCCGTGCCCTACCGCTGCCTATACTCGCGCAACACGGACAACCTCTTCATGGCGGGGCGCAACATCAGCGTGACGCACGTGGCCCTGGGCACCGTGCGCGTGATGCGCACCACGGGCATGATGGGCGAAGTGGTAGGCATGGCGGCTTCGCTGTGCAGCCGCTACGGCATCACGCCCCGCGAAGTGTACCAGCACCACCTGCCCGAACTGCAAGCCTTGATGCGCCAAGGCACCGGCCTACAGGGATTGCCCAACAACCAGCAGTACAACGAGGGCAGCACCTTGGGAGAAGTGGGAGAGGAGTGAGAGGCAAGGGGCAAGGGACGGGTAACGGGACACCCCCGTGCCTGCGCAGCCAAATTTCCGCCATAACGCAACAAAAATTCCGTACTGACGCAACAAAAATTGCGTCGGTACGGAATTTTTTATCCCAAATCGGTCATTAGGCTTTGTCTGATTTCTGTTCTTGTGGCGAGTGGTTTTTGATGTCTTTTCTCGAAGGCATATCGGGCTATGTCTAGATAAAAGTAAGCAAAAAACGCCGCCACAATACAGAAAGCGGGCAAAGATATTCACAAAATGTTCTAATTACCGATTTGGGATAATT
>CASFUX010000116.1 GCA_949297975.1 uncultured Bacteroidales bacterium | reverse complement strand
GGCATGTCGCCCCGGTATTCGTAGCCCGCCATAATCATGCGCGCCACCCAGAAGAAGATGATATCCGGTCCCGTCACCAGGTCGGCCGTGGGGTAGTAGTAGTTGATTTCCTCGTTGTCCGGGTGCAGGATGCCGTCGAAGAGCGACAGCGGCCACAGCCACGATGAGAACCACGTGTCGAGGCAGTCGGGGTCTTGGCGGAGGGTAAGACTGGCAGCCGCAGCCCCCTCAACTCCCCCCGAGGGGGAGCTTTTGAGGGACGGGTATTTTTCATATAATTGCTTCCAAGCCTCTTCCTCGCTCTCGGCCACGATGTACTTGGGAAGCTCCCCTTCCGGGAGGACGGTCTCTCCCCCCTCGGGGGAGCTGGAGGGGGCCACATACCACGCCGGGATGCGGTGCCCCCACCACAGCTGGCGGCTGATGCACCAGTCCTTGATGTTGGTGAGCCAGTTGCGGTAGGTGTTCTTGTATTTGGCGGGGAAGAACTTCAGCTTGTCGTCCATCACGGGCGGCAGGGCCATGTCGGCGAAGTGCTGCATCCGCAAGAACCATTGCATGGAGAGCTTCGGCTCGATGGGCACGTTGGTGCGTTCGCTGAAGCCCACCTTGTTGGTGTAATCCTCTACCTTTTCCAGCAGCCCGGCCTCGGCCAGGTCCTGTTCTATCTGACGGCGCACCTCGAAGCGGTCCATACCCACGTACAGGCCGGCGGCTTCGCTCATGGTGCCGTCGTCGTTGAAGATGTCGATGCTGGGCAGGTTGTGCTTTTCGCCCAGCATGTAGTCGTTCACGTCGTGGGCGGGGGTTACCTTGAGGCAGCCGGTGCCGAACTCGATGTCCACGTATTCGTCCTCGATGACGGGGATGACCCTCCCCACCAGCGGCACGATGACCTTCTTGCCCCGCAGCCAGGCGTTCTTCGGGTCGTTGGGGTTGATGCACATGGCCGTGTCGCCCATGATGGTCTCGGGGCGGGTGGTGGCCACGATGGCGTAGGGAGCCCCCTCAACTCCCAAAGCCCCCTCAACTCCCCCCGAGGGGGAGCTTAGAAAATGCTTTATATCGCTTATGACCCGTTCGGTGTCGGCAAGGACTTCTTCGTTGGTGAAACGGACTATCTGGTAGCCCATCTTTTCCAAGATTTCCGTTCTGAGCGCGTCGGCTTCTTGCACATCCGGCTCGTTGTGATAACCGCCATCTACTTCCACGATGAGCATTTTAGAGAGGCATACAAAGTCGGCAATGAAATCGCCTATCACATGCTGTCTGCGGAATTTCTCTCCCAACTGTTTCTTGCGCAGCATTTGCCAAAGAGCATCTTCGGCTTCGGTGGAGAAGCGGCGCATTTCTTTCGCCTTTGCTTTCAACAATGCATATGTCATGGGATTGGCCGTGCGGTAACGGTCAAGCAGTTGGGAAAGCTCCCCCTCCCCGATTACATCGGGACAAGCGGGGGGAGTTGAGGGGGCCAGATAGTACCTTAGGTAATACAGCTTGCTGTGTTCTTCCTTGTAGATGACCTCCTCGTCCGAGAGGGCGGTGAGTGCCTTGGGGTCCCAGTTCACCATGCGCACGCCCCGGTAGATGAGGCCTTTGTTGTAGAGGTCGCAGAAGACGTGGATGACGCTGCGGCTGCGCACCTCGTCCATGGTGAAGGCCGTGCGGTCCCAGTCGCACGACGCGCCGAGGCGGCGCAACTGCTTGAGGATGATGCCGCCGTGCTCCTCCGTCCACGCCCAGGCGTGCTTGAGGAACTCCTCGCGGGTGAGGTCGGCCTTGCGGATGCCCTGCTGCGCCAGCTTGGCCACCACCTTGGCTTCGGTGGCGATGGAGGCGTGGTCGGTGCCGGGCACCCAGCAGGCATTCTTGCCCATCATGCGGGCGCGGCGCACCAGCACGTCCTGGATGGTGTTGTTGAGCATGTGCCCCATGTGCAGCACGCCCGTGACGTTGGGCGGCGGGATGACGACGGTGTACGGCTCGCGCCCGTCCGGGGTGGAGTGGAACAACTGGTGGTCCAGCCAATACTGGTACCACTTCGACTCGATGTCGGTGGGGTTGTATTTACTTGCCAATTCCATATCGATAGGGTTTTGGGGGTCGATTGTTGACCGATGACTGAAAATAAGCGCAAAAGTACAAAGAAAGTTCGGAATGCGGGACAAGGCGGGACGAAATATTCCCCTTCACCCGTTTGCGCCATGCTGTCTTCTTGCCAAGCCGGTCTATCGCATCGCTCCCCCATCCTCAACGAGGCCGGCCCGGTTGATATCAGCCTATCAGTCCAACTGCTTCCCGCATGTCACCCGAAGTACTTACAGCATGTCACCCGAAGTGTTCATGCCATCATACTTGAAGTGCTTATATTATGATACACCCTGTACTCATACATTGATACACCCTGTACCCATACGTTGATACACCCTGTACTCATACGTTGATACGCCCTGTACTCATACGTTGATACTGGAGGTGCCAACGCGATGATACCTCCAGTGCCGATACGATGTCGGTACGGGCGAAGTGCGGAAGGGGGCAAGGGGCTGGTTACCACACGTAATCTTCCGTGAAGCCGTCGTACACGGGGTCGGCTTCGATGCCGTGTGCCAGGAAGATGCGCTTGATGGCCTGCTGGTCGGCGGGCAGGATGGGGCGGTCGCCCCGGCGGGCGCGGTAGAAGCCGTTGCGCCCGAAGTGCCCCACGACGGCGGAGCGCACGCGCGGGGCGGTGAGGCGCGTCATGTCGTCGAACATGCGGCTCATCCCCCAGGCTATCCGCACCTTTTGCGCGGGGCGGAGGTGGGGACACGGCTTGCCCGGGGCGGGGTATTGGGCGGGCGAGACGACGCGGACGGTGGCTTGCTCGGCAGGAATCTTGTCCACCAGCAGGGCGCGCAGGCAGCGTTCGCGGTCGGGGCACGCAAAGTTGAGGCACATGGTGTAGCCGCGCGTGCGGTTGTCGGGAGGCAGGTTGTAAGTCATAAATGATATGGGTTAAGAGATGAAACAATCAAGTACACGGGTATGATTTGGCACACGGGGGCATTCCTACATCCCCCCGTTTATCGCCTCCCACGTCTCCTGCATCAGGTCGGGGATGGTGTCGGCGGAGTGGGCGGACACGTCGATGGGCGCGTGCACCACCATGTCGATGCGGCCCGGCTTCACGGCGAACGTGCCGCGCGGCATCCGCTCGAAGCAGCCCCGCAGCGTGACGGGCACGATGGGCAGCCCCAGGTCGGTGGCAATCTTGAAGCCCCCGCGCTTGAAGCGTCCCAGCCGCCCGTCGCGCGAACGGGTGCCTTCGGGGAAGATGACCACCGACACGCCGTGCCGCAGCACGCCCTTCGCCCGCTCCAAGCTGCGCTGGGCGGCCTTGGGGCTTTCGCGGTCGATGAAGATGTGCCCCGCCGACTCGCACGCCCGCCCCACGAAGGGTATCCGGCGCAGGCTGGCCTTCATAATCCATTTGAAGAAAAAGGGCAGCCAGCCGTACACGGCGAAGATGTCAAACCAGCTCTGGTGGTTCATCATGAAGATGTAGGACTGCCCCGGGTCGAGCCGCTCCAGCCCCGTCACCCGCACGCGGACGAAGAACAGGGCGCACACCGCCCGCGACCATGCCCGCGCCGGGAAGTACGATATCTTCCGGTCGGGCCAGATGGGCGACAGCAGCATGGTGAGCAACGCGGCCACGATGGTAATCACCGCCCACACGGGCACGGCCACCAGGTATTCATATAATAACAGGAAAGGGTTCAGTTTGCGTTTCATAGGCGAGTAAACGAGTTGACGAGTAAACGAGTAAACAAGTAAACGGGTAAACGAGTAAACAAGTTGGCGATTAAACGGATGATGGCCAAGGCCAACGGCCTTGCGGCTCTCAGCGTGGGGCAACGCCCTACGGGATTCAGGGGGTTGGGGGTATCGCCCCGTTCACTTCGCGGAGGATGACATCCCACCTGTCATCGTCCATCTTGGCCCCGACGACGCTCACCACGTGCCCCGCCACGATGGAGCCGATGCGCCCGCACACCTCCAGGGGCAGCTCGCGCGACAGCCCGTAGAGGAAGCCCGCCGCATACAAGTCGCCCGCGCCGGTGGTGTCCACGCAATGCGACTCCACGGCCTGTATGTGCCACGTGTCGTCCCCCGCCTTGATGTGCGAGCCGTCCTTGCCCACCTTCACCACGGCGATGCGGGCCAGCCGCGCCAGTTCGTCCAACGCCTCCAGCGGCTCCTTGCCGGTGAAGGCGCGCGCCTCCTCCTCGTTGGCAAACACGATGTCCACGTGCTCGGCCAGTATCTCCTGCAAGAACGCCAGGTTGTCCTCCACCACGTTGTAGCTGGCCAGGTCGATGGCCACCCACGCCCCAGCCTCCTTGGCCAGGCGGATGGCGGTGCGCAGCAGCCGGTGGTTCTGCACCAGGTAACCCTCTATGTGGAAGATGTCGTAGCCTTCGAACATGTCGGGCAACAGCTCCTCGCCCTCCAGCTCGGCCGCCGCCCCCAGGTAGGTGCACATGGTGCGTTCGCTGTCGCGCGACACCAGCACCAGGCAGCGTCCCGACGGCGTGCCGCTTTTCAGCAGATGAGGCCGCACGCCGTTGCGCAGCGAGTCGCGCAGGTAAAAGTCGCCCACGTCGTCCCGCCCGATCTTGCCGATGAACCCGGCCTGCCCGCCCAGCCGCGCGATGCCGTTGAGGGTATTCGATGCCGAGCCTCCCGTGGCCATGGTGCGGTTCTCCGCTTCCAGGTAGCCGGAAATTCTCCGTTGCCGCTCCTCGTCCACCAATTGCATGGAACCCTTGGGCAGTTCCAATTGCGCCAGCGCGTCATCGCTGTTTATCTGTAAAAGGATGTCCGTCAAAGCGTTTCCTATGCCGATAACTTTCTTCATGAAAATATTTATGAAAAATTCTGTGCAAAGATATTGTATATTTCAGGAAAACCACGTACTTTTGCATCGCATTTGAGGGAACGAATGCAAAAAACATCTTCTTCCTTAGCTCAGGCGGTTAGAGCATCGGACTGTTAATCAGAGGGTCCTTGGTTCAAGTCCAAGAGGAAGAGCAAAGCCGCCGCAAACAATGAGTTTGCGGCGGCTTTTTGTTTTGCTATCAGCCTGCCGGGCGTTCAAATATCCCGCACTTTCCACGGCTTGTAGGAGATGCCGGTGTCGTACACGTCGGTATGCTCCTTGCGCTTCACCCATTTCACCAGGCGGTTGGTCAAGGGCAGGGCGATGACCTCGTAAGCAGTCTTCATGCCTATCTGCGTGAGGATGAGCATGAGCAGGTCGTGCACGGGCAGCACGCCACCGAAGGCGATGGTGAAGAACACGAGCGAATCGGCCCCTTCGCCCACCACCGTGGAGGCGATGGCCCGCAGGGAGAAGCCCCGTCCGTGTTGCAGTATCTTCAGGCGGCTCATCACGTAGGCGTTGAGGAACGAGCCGAACAGGAACGCCACGAAGCTGGCCACCGTGATGCGCGTGGTGTTGCCCAACACGAGGGCGAACGCCTCCTGCTGGTGGAAGTTGCCCGACCCCGGCACCAGGATGCTGAGGCGGAACACGGCCACCGCCACAAAGTTCATCAGGAAGCCGTACCAGATGATGAGCCGCGCCTTGCGGTAACCCCACACCTCGGCAATGAGGTCGTTGACGATGTAGGATACGGGGAAGATGAGCAGGCCCGCCGTGGCTTCTATAGGGCCGACGGCAATGAGCTTTTGCTCCACGATGTTGGCCACGATGAGACAGGTGGTGAACAGCAGCCCGCACACCATGAACGATACGGAGACTTGTTTGCGCATAAACCCCTAAATCCCCTGAAGGGAGTTTTATTTACCATTCAATTATTCACTATTTACTATTTTCCCATGCCTCAAGTCCCCTTCAGGGGATTTAGGGGTTTACCTCACTTCCACCTCGAACGGCATCAAGGCCATCACGCCGCTCTGCTGCGGCAGCGTTTCGAGGGTCTGGAGGTGGCGGTATTGCGTGCCCAGGGCCGAACGCAGCACGCGGGCTTCCATGCCTACGGACATTTCCTTCATCAGGCGGGTCATGAAGTCTTCTTTTGCCGGGAACTCTTCCACGCCGTATTCAGCCAGTCCGGCCGCTTCGGCTGCCAACGCCACGGCATCGGACAGACCGCCCAGCGTATCGACCAATCCTATTTCCAAGGCATTCGCCCCCGTCCACACCCGTCCTTCGGCGATGGCCTTGACGGCATCGGGGGTCATGCCGCGCCCGTCGGCGCACCGCTTCACGAAGAGTTCGTAGGTGCGGTTCACGCTCATCTGCAACAGGTCGCGCTGCTCGGGCGACATGGGGCGCACCAGCGAGATGCCTTCGCTGTGGCGGTTGGTCTTCACCAGGTCGAAGTCCAGCCCTATCTTTTCCGTGAGGCCTTCGGCGTTCGGTATTTGCCCGAACACCCCGATGGAACCGGTGAGCGTGTTGGGCTGCGCCACAATCCGGTCGGCCATGCAGGCAATGTAGTACCCGCCCGAGGCCGCCACGTCGCCCATGGAGACGATGAGGGGCTTCTTGGCCTTCAGCTGCGTCAGCGCGTGCCATATCTGCTCCGAGCCGTAGGCGCTGCCCCCGCCCGAGTTGATGCGGAACACCACGGCCTTCACGTTGTCATCGTCGGCCACCTCGCGGATGGTTTCCACCAACTTGTCGGACACGATGCCTTCCGTTTCGCTCATGTCGATGTTGCCCACGGCGTATATCACGCCCACCTTGTCCTTGTGGTACTTTTCATCCACGGGCAGCACGGTGGTCATGTCGGCGTGGGACATCATCTCAGGCTCGGCACCCATGAGGGCTTCTATCACATCGTCCACTTCGGATTCATACACCAGGCTGTCCACAAAGCCGTATTGCACGGTCTCCTCCGCTTCGCAGAAGTCCAGGGGCATATCGGCATACGCCTCCAGCTTGTCCGCCGGGATGCCGCGCGAGGCCGAGACTTCGCCCAGCAGGTGTTGCCAGATGGAATTGACATAGACGGTCACCTGCTTGCGGTTGGCATCGCTCATGCGGGTAAGGATGGACGGCTCCACGGCGGACTTGAACGTGCCCACCTTCACTATCTGCATTTCCACGCCCAGCTTGTCGAGCATCGTTTTGTAGAACATCGTCTGCGAAGCCAGCCCGTGGAAGCTCACCGCCCCGATGGGGTTGAGCAGCACGCGGTCGGCCACGGAGGCCAGGTAGTACATCGGTTGCGTGTACTGGTCGGCGTAGGCCACGATGAACTTGCCGCTCGCCTTGAAATCGAGCAGGGCGTTGCGTATCTCGGTGACCGAGGTGTAGGCCACGCCCAGGCCGCCGCAATCGAGCCGGATGCCCGCGATGTTGGGATCGGCCTTGGCCTTGCGGATGTTGGCCAGGATGTCGTCCAGCCCGATGGAGGTGGCTCCGCCGTATTGCCCGGCAAACATCTCGAACGGGTTGTCTTCCGACCGTTCCACCAGCACGCCGCTGAGGTCGAGCCGGTACACCGAGTTGGGTTTCGCCTTGGTGACGGCTTCGCCCGAACTCATCATCGCGCCTATCACGCCGAAGAACATGAACATGCTGATGAACGACGCGATGAGGATGCCCACCACCGTCGCCAGCGTGTATTTAAGGAATTGTTTCATAATACCCCTCCTTCCTCCCCTAAGGGGGAGATTTTGCCTCCTTGCTGAGGCTCAGTTTCTTTTTTATAAATATATAAATGTATTGCCATCCCAAAGCCTCCCCTTCAGGGGAGGTCAGTGGGGTTTACTCGTTGAGCAGCATGGGCATGAGCAACATGAGCAGGTCTTCGCCCTCGGCGTTTTCAAAAGGCAGTATCAGCCCGGCGCGGGAGGGGTCGGCCAGCTCGAACACTACGTCCGAGGAGTCGATGTTGTTCAGTATGTCGATGAGGAACGACGACTTGAAGCCGATGTTGATGGGTTCGCCGTCGTACTGGCAGTTCACCGTTTCCTCGGCCGAGATGGAGAAGTCGATATCCTGCGCCGACACGTGGATGGTGTTGGGCGAGAAGGCCAGGCGGATGAGGTTGCTGCCTTGGTTGGAGAATACCTGCACGCGCTTCAGGGCGTTGAGGATGCTCACGCGGTCCACGATGATTTTGTAAGGGTTGCCCTTCGGTATCACGCCGTTGTAGTTGGGGAAACGGCCTTCCACCTGGCGGCATACCATGGTGTAGTTCTCCAGGCGGAACCGCGCGTTCTTGTTGTCGAACTCGATGGCCACCTCGCCCGCCTCCCTCGGCAGCAGGTTCTTGAGCATGTTGGCCGGTTTCTTGGGCAGGATGAACGATTCGCGTTCGTCGCCCTGCACGGAGGCCGCCACATACTTGGCCTTGTAACGCACCAGCTTGTGCGCATCGGTAGCCACCATGGTGAGGTCGGCCGCGTCGATGTCGAAGAAGATGCCGTTCATCACCGGGCGCAGCTCGTCGTCGGCAGTGGCGAAGAGGGTCTTGGCGATGCCTTTCTCCAGCGTGTCCACGGCCAGCGTCAGCTGTCGGGCGTTGTCCTGCAATTCGGGCAGGCGGGGGTACTCATCGCCGTTCTGTCCGATGAAGTTGTACGAACCGTTGGACGAGGTGATGACCAGGGCCAGGTTCGAGTCGTTGATGTCAAACGACAGCGGCTGTTCGGAGAATTCGCGCAGCGTGTCGAGCAGCAGGCGCGAGGCCACGGCCACCTTGCCGGCACCCTCCACGCTTTCCACCTCCATGGAGGTCACGAGGGTGGTCTCTATGTCCGAGGCGGTCATGGTGAGCGTGTTGCCGTTCAGTTCGAACAGGAAGTTGTCCAGGATGGGCAACGAGTTTTTGCTGTTTATCACCCGGCTGATGGCTTGCAGGTGGCTCAGCAATTCGGTACTTGAAGCGATGAATTTCATATTTTCCTTATATTATTTATGTTGTTGACATTATACGCAAAGGCGGAAATACGCGAAGGAAAGCCCTTTCAAAAGCCAAGGAGATGCTTGGCGCCTTCCCGTCTCCGTACCCCTTTCCTTTATATAAAAAGATGAACAAATGTAAGGCTTTTTTTACAACCACCGAAGCCCGCCGCCGTTTTTTTCCACATTTTTAGTTTCCCGCCCGGCAAGGGCGTTCCGGCGCGTACGTACGGAAGTCCGGCTGCGTTACTACGGAAATCCGGCCGCGTTACTACGGAAAAATATTTTCGCAGTAACGGAATTCCGCCCTTCCAGGGAGGCTTCCGGCGGGGGACGGGCAGGCCTTGCCCGTTGCGCATCGGCAAAATATCCGTATCTTTGCGTGCAGATATAACAAGCACACGGATAATCCAGCACACAGAATACATGGACAGAACGGATTAACACGGACGTTTCCCCATCGCGACACCGTTGACCGCAGGCCTCTATCCGCGACTATCTGTTCAATCCGTATATTCTGCGTGCCCCTAAAAAACTATGACACAAGACGAATTACAAGCCTTGCGGAGCGACTTCCCCATTCTCGCGGAGAAGGTGTACGGCAAGGATTTGATTTATTTGGACAATGCGGCCACCACCCAGAAACCGCGCTGCGTGGTGGAGAAGATGGCGGATGCCTACTACCGCTACAACGCCAACATACACCGGGGCGTGCACCGGCTGAGCCAGGTGGCCACCGAGGCTAACGAACAGGCACGCGACGAAGCGGCCCGCTTCCTGCACGCCGGGCATCGGCACGAAATCATCTTCACGCGCGGTGCCACCGAAGCCATCAACCTGGTGGCGTTCAGCTACGGCGAGGCCTTCTGCCACGAGGGCGACGAAGTGGTGGTCACCGTCATGGAGCACCACTCCAACCTGGTGCCGTGGCAGATGCTGTGCGAGCGCAAAGGCATGAAGCTGCGCGTGGCTCCCATGAACGAAGCGGGCGAGCTGGACTTGCCCGCGCTGTACGCCCTGCTCAACGAACGCACCCGCATGGTGGCCGTGGCGCACGTGTCCAACGTGCTGGGCACGGTGAACCCGGTGCGGGAAATCATCGCCAAGGCACACGCCCGGGGCATCCCGGTACTGGTGGACGGGGCGCAATCCGCCCCCCACATGGAGGTGGACGTGGAGGCGTTGGATGCCGACTTCTACGTCTTTTCCGGCCACAAGGTGTACGGCCCCACGGGCATCGGCGTGCTGTACGGCAAGGAACGGTGGCTCGATGCCATGCCCCCTTACCAAGGCGGCGGCGAGATGGTGGGCACGGTGACCTTCGAACGGACAACGTACAACGAACTGCCGTTCAAATTCGAAGCCGGCACGCCCGACTACATCGGCTCGGTGGCACTGGCCGAAGCCCTGCGCTACGTGCAACGCATCTGGCTGACGCGCATCGCCGCGCACGAGGACGCACTGCTGCGCCACGCCACCCGACGCCTGCTGGAGGTGGACGGCATCCGCCTCATCGGCACGGCACGGGAGAAGGGGGCGGTCGTCTCGTTCCTCGTGGGGAGCATCCACCCTTACGACCTGGGCATGTTGCTCGACAAGCAGGGCGTGGCCGTGCGCACGGGGCACCACTGCGCCCAGCCCCTCGTGGATTCGCTGGGCATACCCGGCACGGTGCGGGCATCGTTCGCCCTGTACAACACGATGGACGAGGTGGACCGCTTCGTGGAAGCCGTGAAGCGTGCCGCCGCCATGCTGCAATGAATTATTTCAGCACACGGAATACACGGATTATACAGATTAACACGGCTCTTTCCCCGCGCAACACCGTTAACTGCAAACCTCCAGCCGTGTAAATCCGTACTTTCTGTGCATTCCGTGTGCCCACAAAACATCATACATATGACGATAAACGAAAGACAAGACCAGATTATCGACGAGTTCAGTCTGCTGGACGACTGGATGGACCGCTACGCCTTGCTCATCGACTTCGGCAATTCGCTGCCGCCGCTGGACGAGCAATACAAGACCCCGCAAAACCTCATCGAGGGATGCCAGAGCCGCGTGTGGCTGCACGCCGGGCTGCGCGACGGGCAAGTACACTTCGAGGGCGAGAGCGACGCCATCCTGGTCAAGGGCATCGTGAGCCTGCTCATCAGCGTGCTGTCCGACCATACGCCCGATGAGATACTGGGCGCCGAGTTGTACTTCATCGACCGCATCGGCCTGCACGAGCACCTCTCGCCCACCCGCTCCAACGGCCTGCTGGCCATGGTGAAACAAATGCGCCTGTACGCCCTGGCCTTCAAGGCGGCAGAAGCGAAGGGATAAGGTTGTTCCCCGCAGATTACGCACGGAAACCATCAATGCAAACGCAATAGCCCCATTTAGGGATTTGGGGGTCGTATTATGAAAATTTATTGGCAACTGTTCTGGATATTCTTCAAGATAGGCGCGTTCACGCTGGGCGGCGGTTACGCCATGCTGCCGCTGCTGGAGCGGGAAATCGTGCACAACAAGAAGTGGATTGACGGCAAGGACTTCATCGACATGCTGGCCTTGGCGCAATCCGCCCCGGGTGTCATCGCCATCAACACGTCCATCTTCGTGGGATATAAAATCAAGGGTGTGCCGGGCAGCGTGGTCACTTCGCTGGGATGCGCGTTGCCGTCGTTCCTCATCATCCTGCTGGTAGCGATGGCCTTCACGGACATACAGCACAACGAGGTGGTGCGGCGCGTGTTCATGGGCATCCGCCCGGCCATCGTGGCGTTGATAGCCGCCCCGGTATGGCAGATGGCGAAGTCGGCCCACGTCACGTGGCACAACGCCTTCATCCCCGTGGGGGCGGCGTTGCTCATCGGCGTGCTGCACGTGTCGCCCGTCATCGTCATCGCCGCCGCCATCGTTGGGGGCATCGGCTACGGGGTATGGATGAGCAAGCATGCGAAGCCCCCAACCCCTTAAAGGGGACTTGACCCCTAAATCCCCTAAAGAGGGCTTATACTACTTTTAGAATAGACTTGCTTTCTCGCCTCTGTCCGTAGGGCGTTGCCCTACGCTGAAAGCCACAAGGCCGTTGGCCTTGAGCAAGACGGAACGGCACTCGTAACTCGTAGCTTGTAGCTAACTTGTAACTTGTCACTAACATGATATACCTTCAACTTTTCCTGTCGTTCTTCAAAATCGGTCTGTTCGCCTTCGGGGGCGGATACGCCATCCTGTCGCTCATCCAGCACGAGATTGTGGTGGACCGCGGCTGGCTCACGCAAAGCGAACTGACCGACATCGTGGCCATCTCGCAAATGACACCCGGCCCCATCGGCATCAACAGCGCAACCTACGTGGGCTATGTGGCCACGGGCAGCGTATGGGGCGCGGTGGTGGCCACACTGTCCATCACGTTGCCCTCGTTCATCATCATGCTCACCCTAAGCCGTTTCATGCTGGCCGTGAAAGGCAACAAGTATATGGAATACGCGTTGACCGCCTTGCGCCCCACCGTGGTGGGGCTTATCGCCGCCGCCGCCCTCATGTTGGTCAACCGCGAGAACTTTGTGGATTGGAAAAGTCTGGTGCTGTTTGCCGCCGCATTCGTGCTCACCTTCCGTTTCCACATGCATCCCATCCTGCTCATCGTGCTGGCCGGGGCTGCCGGGGTGCTGCTGTATTAGGAGTGAGAAAGTAAGAGGTAAGAGACAAGTAAACGAGTAACGTCCAAGGCCAACGGCCTTGTGGATTTCAGCGTAGGGCAACGCCCTACGAACGAGGTCAGGACAGTAGCCCCCTTTAGGGGTTGGGGGTTGTTATATAATATGAACACGCTTCGCACATACGTGGATGTCATCGTGCCCCTGCCGCTGGACGGGGTGTTCACCTACGCCATGCCTGCCGGATGGGACGGCACGGTGCAGGCGGGTATGCGCGTAGTCGTGCCCTTCGGCAAGCGGAAGATGTACACCGCCATCATCTGCCGGGTGCATACCGACCCGCCCGCCCGCTACGAGGCCAAGGAGGTGCTGGCCCTGCTGGACAACGCTCCCATCCTGCGTCCGCTCCAATGGAAATTGTGGCAATGGATGGCTTCCTATTATATGTCCGCCATAGGCGATGTGTACCAGGCCGCCGTGCCTGCCGGCATGAAGCCCGGCAGCGAGACCCGCGTGCGTGCCAATGCCGACTTCGAAGGCGGCAACGCCTCGTTCACCGCCCGCGAACAACGCCTGCTCGACGTGCTGGCGGATGGCACGGAACACACGGTGGACGAACTGAACAAGCTGGCCGACGTGCCCAACAGCCTGCCCGCCCTGAAGAAACTGATGGAGGCCGGGGCTGTCGAAGTGAGCGAGGAACTGGCACAGCGTTTCCGCCCGAAAACAACGGTATGCGTGCGGCTGGCGGCCTCGGCACAAGGAGAGGAGGGACTGCGCCGCGCATTCGACCTGTTGGCACGCGCCCCCAAGCAGCTCGACTTGCTGATGCGCTATGTTGACCTGTCGCGTTGCCTTACGCCGCACCCGCAGGAAGTCGGTCGCCGCGATCTGCTGGAGCAGGCTCACGCCTCGCCTGCCGTGCTGACCGCCTTGGTCAACCGGGGCATACTGGAAATCTACCATAAAGAAACCGGCCGCCTTGATGCGCCCGACATCGTCACCCGCCCGCCCCATCCGCTCAACCCTTACCAGCAAGAGGCGTTTGAAAAGATAGAACGCCTGTTCCTCGACAAGGCCGTGGTGTTGCTGCACGGGGTCACATCGAGCGGCAAGACGGAGCTGTACCTCCACCTCATCCTGCGCACGCTGGCCGAGGGCAAGCAGGTGTTATACCTCGTGCCCGAAATAGCCCTCACCACCCAACTCACCTCCCGGCTGCGGCAGGTACTGGGCAACCGGCTGGGCGTGTACCATTCCAAGTTCTCCGATGCCGAGCGCGTGGAGATATGGAACAAGGTGTTGCGTGACGACGGCTACGATGTCATCATCGGGGTGCGGTCGTCCGTGTTCCTGCCGTTCCGCCAGTTGGGGCTGGTCATTGTGGACGAGGAACACGAGACCTCCTACAAGCAGTTCGACCCCGCCCCCCGCTACCAGGCCCGCGACACCGCCATCGTGCTGGCTTCCCTGCACGGTGCGCACACCCTGCTCGGCACGGCCACGCCCGCCATCGAGACCTACAGCAACGCCCTGTCGGGCAAATACGGCTTAGTCGAACTTACCCGCCGCCACGAAGACGTGGCCTTGCCGCGCATCGTGGTGGCCGACCTCAAGGAGGCTTACCGCAAAAAGCAGATGGAACAGCACTTCACCCCCGAGCTGGTCACCCGGGTGAGGCAGGCTCTGGCGGCGGGCGAGCAGGTCATCCTGTTCCAAAACCGGCGCGGCTACGCCCCCCTGGTGGAATGCCCCGCCTGCTCCTACGTGCCCCGCTGCCCCCATTGCGACGTGAGCCTCACGGTGCACCGTGCCTTCCACTCGCTCACCTGCCACTATTGCGGCTACACTGAGCCTATCCCCACGGAATGCCCCGTGTGCCACACCCCCGGCATGGTGGCCAAGGGCTTCGGCACGGAGCGTATCGAGGACGAAATTCAGGCACTCTTCCCCGGGGCACGCACCGCCCGCATGGACCTGGACACCACCCGCAGCCGCAAGCGGTACGAGCAAATGCTGGCCGACTTCGAAGCGCACCGGGTGGACATACTGGTGGGCACGCAGATGGTGACCAAGGGGCTGGACTTCGAACGGGTAAGCCTGGTGGGCATCCTCAATGCCGACAACATGCTTAACTACCCTGACTTCCGCGCCCACGAACGCGCCTACCAGCTCATGGCACAGGTGGCGGGGCGTGCCGGGCGGCGGGGCAAGCAGGGCACGGTGGTGCTGCAAACCTCGCAACCCGAGCACCCGGTCATCCGGCAGGTGGTGGCCAACGACTACGCCGCCCTGTTCCGCACCCAGTGCGCCGAGCGGCAGCAGTTCCATTATCCGCCTTACGCGAGGCTCATCCGCCTGTCGCTGCGCCACCGCGACGCTGCGGTGCTGCGGCAGGCCGCCCGCACGCTGGGCGATGCCATGCGCGGGGTGTTCGGCCGCCGGGTATTGGGACCCAACGACCCTCCCGTGGCACGGGTGCAGAACCTCTTCATCAAGGATATTTTGCTCAAGATAGAACCGGGCGCATCGCTCGGCGAAGCCAAACAGCGGTTGCGGCAGCTCACCGCCCGCCTGCTGGCCGAACCGGCATACCGGCAGCTGCGCCTGTCGTTCGACGTGGACCCGATGTAATAATATATGGTACGCCAAGACGCTAAGGCGCCAAGGCACGCAATAATAATTGGTCTGTACGGACAAGCGGCTTTCGCCTTCGCGTCTTGCCGCCTTCGCGTCCCCACTTAACAGACTAACGATGGAAGAACCCGTGATACAAGTCGGCATGCTCCCCGACACCCGCATCCGCTTCGTGG
>CASFUX010000115.1 GCA_949297975.1 uncultured Bacteroidales bacterium | reverse complement strand
AGGGGGTTGGGGGGTAGGTCATATCACTCCCTTCGTGCTGGGCAGTTCATATTTATATATGTCGCGGCGCACGGCCATCTTGATGGCTTTGGCCAGGGCCTTGAAGATGCCTTCTATCTTATGATGCTCGTTCACCCCTTCGGCGCGGATGTGGAGGTTCATGCGGGCGGCATCGCTCAGCGACTTGAAGAAGTGCGGCCACATCTCCGTGGGTACGTCGCCCGTGTATTCGCGGTGGAAGTCGGCCTCCCACACCAGCCAGGGCCGCCCGCCGAAGTCGAGTGCCACCGTGCACAGGCAATCGTCCATAGGCAGGGCGAAGCCATACCGCTCCGTGCCCCGCTTGTCGCCCAAGGCCTGCCGCAGGGCCTCGCCGAGGGCGATGGCGGTATCCTCCACGGTGTGGTGCTCGTCCACCTCCAGGTCGCCCCGCACGGTGAGGCTGAGGTCGCAGCCCGCATGACGGCCTATCTGCTCCAGCATGTGGTCGAGGAAGTGCAGCCCCGTGCTGATGGCGCATTGCCCCGTGCCGTCCAAGTTGAGCGCGAGGTCGATGTCCGTCTCGCGCGTGGTGCGGCGGATGTGCGCCCGGCGTTCGCCCGCAAAGAGGAATTCCGCCACGCGGTTCCAATCGGTGGTTTGCAGGGCACAATATGCCTGCAAGCCCGTCCCTGCCAGCAGATCGGCATCACCATTCAGCAAGATGGCGCGGCAGCCAAGGTTGCGTGCCAGCTCCACATCGGTGGCGCGGTCGCCTATGACGAACGAACCGGGCAGGTCGTACCGCTCGTTGCCGATGTATTCGGTGAGCAGACCCGTGCCCGGCTTGCGGGTGGGCAGACCCTCCTCGGGCATGGACTTGTCGATGAAGATGCGGTCGAACGTGACACCCTCGTTGCGCAACGCCTGGAGCATCTTGCCCTGCACAAGGTCGAAGTGTTCCTGCGGGTAGGCAGGCGTGCCCAACCCGTCCTGGTTGCTCACCATCGCCCACTCGAAGTCAAGGTTGTGGCGGATGAAGTAGAGGTTGCGCAACGCGTGCGGCAGGAATTCGAGCTGCTCCAGCGTGTCGATTTGGTAGGTGGCGGACGGCTCGACGATGAGCGTGCCGTCGCGGTCAATGAAAAGGACTTTCTTTTTCATGCGGATATGTCGTTGTGGCTGCAAAAGTAATGGATTTCTTCGGAAGGACTGTATGCCCGATGTGTCAATTTGAAAACTCCAGGAGGAAGCGTGCCCCTTGCTGCGGAGGAAAGGGGCGTGCAATTTGTCAGCAAGCACGCAATTTTTCTTTGAAAAAAGAAGCGATTTTGTTTTGCAATGTAAAAATAATTTTATAGCAAAAGCTTGCAAATGGCGTTAAAGAATTGTAAGAAAGCAGTGTAGTTACAAAAGCGCATTTTTCCCGCTTCAAAGATTATGGATAGAAAGGGGCAAAAATAGGTTGTACAACATATTTTTTTATTTGTTCACCTCAATTATTAGGCGTTACTTTGCAACTGTTAACTAAACAACACAATCTTTTTTATACCTTTTAGAAGAAACTAGTACCTATTGAGTGGGGAAGGGGCTTTGCGAAAAGCCTCTTCTTTTTTTATGTCTATCGGTTCGGGCGGGTTCATCCGTTTGTTTTCCAAACCGTTCCATTCCGTACCTTCTTCCGCATCGCCCGCATTCCCCGGCTTGATGCCCGAAGCGGCAATATTTGTTAAAAGACGCGAGCGCACCTCCTCCCCGCCTTTTACATTTTTTATCCGCGGCATCCCGCGCCCAACCGGGCCATCTTCCATAAAAAACAACGTGCGGACGGAAGAAAAATTGCGTAGGTGCGGAAATAAAATTGCGTAGGTACGAAAATAAAACTGCGTACTGACGCAGCGGGAGGCCAATCCGGACACAAAGCCATCATATGTAAACACAGAGCAACACAGAGTTTCTCTCACTCTGCAAAGCTCTTTGGAAAGCACACATAGCCGTCCCGATGACAAGCATCGGAACAAGCCATGTGCGCTTCCTATCGCACTTTCAATTAAGGAGATGGCTATACGCACGCCGTGTCCAAACTCAACAGCCCTTATGGCGGGCGTTCAGTTCTTCCCGAACCATCCTTCCCAGAAGGGGCGGAAGGGTGGCCCGTCGTGCTTCGAAAAGTTGTCGAGGTGGAACGAGGCGGTGAGGCTTTGCGAGTGGTACAGGTGCCGCTCGGCCAGGTGGAACGAAGCGGTGAGCCGCACATCGACCACGGGCGAGCGGAAGAACTGCACATAGAGGTCGGTGCGGTTGTATTCCCGCGTGCGGTAGAAGGTGTCGCCCCAATAGAGTGCGCTGCCGTATTGCGGGTAGAAGCGTTGCTGCGCCCCGCCCCGGTAATAGGTGTTGAACAGACCGATGCCGCGCCACTCCACCTTCAGCTCGCTGAGGAAACCCTGCGGCACGTGCCAAGCTCCCGTACCGCCGTCGCGGTCGCGCTCCAGTCCGGCACTCCAGCCTGCGTTAAGCTCCAACTTGTCGAAGCGAGCCAGGCGGGCGAAGTCCACCCCGGCGGAGAGCAGCAGCAAGCCGTTGTCGTGCAAGTGCTCGGGCACGACCGGGTGCTTGCTCCTGGCGAAGTGGTACATATAGCCGAAATACTGCGCGTAGAACACCCGGTACTGGTAACGCGCCGACCAGCCCATGAAGAACGTCTCGCGCCGGGTGTCGCTCTGCCGCCCCGTCCAGTCCAGCCACACATTGACGTAACCCCGGGGACGGTGGTATTCCCAGAAAATGCCCGTCATCACCGGACGGAAGTAGGCGATGGAGTCCTGGAAAAACATGCGGGGATAGCGGTCGAGCACGTCGCGACGGGGGAACGCGCCCATGCGGAAATAGAAAGCGGAGCTTTCAAATTCGTAGTAGGCCATGAGGTCGGCGCGGTCGATGATGCGGTCGGTGCCGAATTCCTTCAGCGCATCCACCCCGGCGAATATGCGGTGCCGCCCCTGCCAACTCACGCCCACCTGCGGGGCGAGGTGCACGCCCGCCATGGTCTGCGGCGACTGCACGGCGGAGCGGGCGTATTCCTCGTTGTCGAAAAACGCCTGCACGCCCGCCTGCCATACGAAAGACGTTTGGGCGGAGAGGGGAAGGGCGAGGAAGAAAACAAGGCCTGTCCCAAACACCCCAAGGCCTCCCCAACCCCTCCAGAGGAGGGGCTTAAGCAAGCGCAACAACCAGCGGTTTCCTTTCATATATATTATAAATGTCATTACAGGCTGGGTACATCCCCTCCTTGGGAGGGGCTTGGGGAGGCCGTAGAGCTTGGGGAGGCTTCCTGTATCTTCGCACTGGTGTCCAGTCCTAACTCCTGCGCCTTGCGCCACATCTCAATGGCCTTTTCCCGCTCGCCGCATTGCAGCAGAATGTCGCCGTAGTGGTCGTACAGCACGGAATTGTCCTCCTCGGGGTCGAGGTTGTCGATGGCACGCTCGATGTAGAACTTGGCCAGCGAATAGCTGCCCTGCCGGTAGAGTATCCAAGCGTAGGTGTCGAGGAACGTGCTGTTTTTCGGCTCGGCTTCCACCGTCTTCGCGCTCAGCTGCTCGGCCCGGCGCAGGTTTTCGCCTGCCAGCGACAGGTAGTAGGCGTAGTTATTCATCGTGTACACGTTGCCGGGATTGAGGCGCAAGGCGTTCTCATAGGCCTCGAAGGCTTCGGGCGCGTTGCCCAGCTGGTAATGCAGGTCGCCCAGTTGCGCGTAGAGGTTGCTTTGCAGCACTTTGTTGTTGGCCTTGCCCGCATCGAACAGGGCCAATGCCTCGCGCACGGCTTCCAGGGCGGCGGGGAATTCCTCCAACTGCGTCAAGGCTATCGCCTTGTAGAAGCACAGGCTGGCCGATTCGGGCAGGCTTTCCAAGGCCTGGTCGGCCACAGACACCACGCGGGGCAGGTCGTCGTCGGCCAAGTACACTTGCAGGCGTTGCAGCCACGCCCCCTCGTTGGCGGGGTTGATGTAGAGCAAGGCCTCCAACTCGTCGAGCATTTCCTCCTTGCGCCCCTGGTATTGCAGGAAAGTGGCATAGTAGGCGTGCACCTGTTCTTCGAGCGGGTAGTACTCTATCAGCATCTTGAAGAGTTCTTCCGTCTCGTCTATCTTCTTCTGGTCGGCCAGCAGCTTCTCGATGTATTTGCCCAGGATGCCCATCTTGGTGTCCACGTCCAGCTGTTCGTTGCGCAGGGCAGCCACTATCATATCCATGGCTTGGTCGGGCTGCCCCTCGGCGTTGTAATAGTCGGACAGGGAAAGGTACACGTAGGGGTTCTGCGGGTCTTTCGCCAGCACGTCGCGGTACACGGCCAACGCCTCGTCGGGCTGATGCTGCTGCATGTAGATGTCGCCGCGCAGCACCTGGTAGCGCGTCTCGTGCGGGAAGGCTTCGATGAGGCGATCAATCTCGCCCACGGCCTTCTTGTTCTGCCGGGCCTGGGCGTACAGGCGGAACTTCTCCAGCGAGAGGGTCTCGTTAATGCCCACCATCCGCTCCATGGTGTTGTAGGCCTCGGCCGCCTTGGCCGTCTGCCCGGTCTGGGCATAAAGCGAGGCCAGCATGTAGTACACGTCTTCCCGGTACGGGTAAACCTTTTGCAAGGCCACAGCGAGGCGTATGGCGCGGTCGTATTGCTTGCGCTCGGTGAGCAGGTTGATGAGGCGCAGGTTGTACCACCAGTTCTCCGGCTGCAACTCCACGGCCTTGGCCAGGCGTGCCTCCGCCTCGTCCACCAAGCCGATGGAGGCGTATAGCAGGCCGAGGTCGGCGTTGAGGCCGGGGTCGAGCGAGTCGATGGCGTAGCACAGCAGCAACGCGTCAAGGGCTTGGTCGTACTGTGCCTGGTCGCGCAGACGCACCGCTTCGTAGTAATAGTGGAAAAATTGTTTTTCCTCTGCCTCGGTGAGGCGCGGCGCGGTGGGCTGGTCGCCCTTATCCCCCCGCCGCACCTTGCCCCACGCGGGGCTTGACACGGCCAGCACGGCCAGCAGGATGAGGAGGTAATGTTTCATATAAGATAAGATTGGGGAAGATAAAAGAAGAACACGGATGCAACGGATGGTACGGACAGGCACGGATGTCGCTCTGCCTATAGTCCTCCGCACAACCGAAGGTTATCCGTATCCATCCGTGCCATCCGTCGCATCCGTGTTCCTTAAAGCCGCTCGTTACTTCAGCCCATTGCGGCGCAGCAAGGCATCGGGGTCGGGGGCTGCACCCCGGAAGTCGATGTAGAGCTTCATGGGGTCGTCGGAGCCGCCGCGTTCGAGCACCTTGGTGCGGAAGGCCGTGGCCACGTCCTTATTATAGATGTCGCCCGTTTCCTTGAAGGCTTGGAAAGCGTCGGCATCGAGCACCGCCGACCACGTGTAGCTGTAATAGCCCGCCGCGTATCCGCCGGAGAAGATGTGGTTGAAATACGTACTGCGATAGCGCACGATGATTTCGGGAATGAGGCCGATGCGGTCGAGCGAAGCCTTCTCGAACGCCACCACGTCCAGGTCGTCGGTAGTGGTGCGGGCGTGGTAGTCCATGTCGAGCAACGAGGCCGACAGCAGCTCAGTCATGATGAAGCCTTGGTTGAACGTGGCCGTGGCTTGCAGCTTGGCGATGAGCGAGTCGGGCATCACCTCGCCCGTGCGGTAGTGACGAGCGTAGGTCTTGAGCACCTGCGGCTCGAAACACCAGTTCTCCATGATTTGCGAGGGCAATTCCACGAAGTCGCGGGTCACGTTCGTCCCGGCGATGGAGGGATAGGTGCATTGGGACAGCAACCCGTGCAAGGCGTGGCCGAACTCGTGGAAGAGGGTTTCCACGTCGTCCATGGTGAGCAGCGAGGGCCGGTCGGCCGTGGGCTTGGTGAAGTTGCCCACGTTCACCACGATGGGGCGGTGGTCGATGCCGTCCTTCTTGTACTGCCCACGGAACTCGCTCATCCACGCCCCGGCACGCTTGCTGGCGCGGGGATAGTAGTCGGTGTAGAGCACGCCGATGAGCGAACCGTCGGCATCCGTCACCTCGAAGGCTTCCACGTCAGGATGGTAGAGTGGCATCCCTTCGAGTTTCTTGAATTGCAGTCCGTAGAGCTTGTTGGCCAAGCCGAACGCACCTTGGCGCACGTTTTCCATCTGGAAGTAGGCGCGCACTTCCTCCTCGTCGAGGGCGTAGCGTTGCTGGCGCAGCTTCTCTGCATAATAAGCCCAGTCCCAAGGTTCGAGTTCCTCGCCCTTGCCTTCCGCGTCCATCAGCTTTTGCAGCTCGGCAGCTTCGCGCTTGGCGGCGGCGAGGGAGGGTTGCCACACCTGGTCGAGGAAGGCGTACACGGCTTCGGGCGTCTTGGCCATCGTGTTGTCGAGAATGAGGGCGGCAGGCGACTCGTAGCCCAGCAGGTGCGCCTGTTCCACGCGCAACTTCACGATGC
The DNA here is from genome assembly GCA_949297975.1 of uncultured Bacteroidales bacterium. GTDB lineage: Bacteria > Bacteroidota > Bacteroidia > Bacteroidales > Paludibacteraceae > QVMH01. Next base: position 3,338 of record CASFUX010000115.1, on the reverse strand, counting down.
GGTTCACCACGGCCTTGTTGTCGTGCTCGCCCCCGTTGTTGGCCAGGTTGGCGTAGGCCAATTGCAAGGTCTTGCGCAGATCGCGATTGTCGGCGTATTGCAGCACGGGCAGGAAGCTCGACTTCTGCGTGGTGAACAGCCACTCGCCCTCGTGCCCTTCGGCAGCGGCGGCTTCGGCGGCGGCTTGCTTCACGCTGGCGGGCAGCCCGGCGAGGTCGGCCTCATCGGACAGGAAAAGCTTGTAGGTGTTGGTCTCGGCCAGCACGTTCTGCCCGAACTCCAGCTCGGCCAACGACAATTCCTTGTTTATCTCGCGCAGGCGTGCCTTCCCCGCCTCGTCGAGAGCGGCACCCTTGCGGATGAAGCTCTTGTAGTAGTTCTCCAGCAGGCGGTTTTGCTCGCCGGTGAGACCGAGCGTGTCGCGTCCTTCGTAGAGGGCGGCCACGCGGCGGAAGAGGGCATCGTTCATATAAATATTGTCCTCGTGCTCGCTCAGCATGGGCGACATCTCGGTGGCAATCTGCTGTAAGGCATCGTTGGCGTCGGATTCGTAGAGGTTGAAGAACACGCCGCCCACCCGCGTGAGCAGCTCGCCGCTGTAGTCCAGGGCGGCAATGGTGTTGTCGAACGTGGGCGCGTCCGCGTTCGTTGCGATGGCCTGCACCTCGGCCTCGTGCCGCGCGATGCCCTCGCGGAAGGCGGGCAAGTAGTGCTCGGTCTTGATTTGCTCGAACGGCGGTACGCCGTAGGGCGTGTCGTAGGGTTGGAAGAAGGGGTTGTCGCTCCCGGCGCAACCCGCCAGCAGGGTTCCGGCCATCATCATAAGAAGTCCTTTTTTCATTGTAACGGGATATTTTATTTGGGTTTGCAGGATGCAAAGATAATGAAAGGCGGGCGCAAAGCCAACAGTCGGGGGCTATTATTTCAAATGATGCCCCTCCTGCCCGCACACACGTCCCCAGGTCGGGGTCTTAACACCCCGCCACGCGCAAGGCCTCCTCGCGGTCGCGGGCCAACTGGGCGGCCAAGGCCTCCGTGGTGTCAAACCGCCGCTCGTCGCGCAAGCGGGCCACGAACTCCACCCTCAGCGTCTGCGCATACAAGTCGCCGCCGAAGCCGATGAGGTGCACCTCGATGCTCGTGCGCCCGTCGCCCGCCAGCGTGGGGCGCGTGCCGATGTTGAGCATCCCCGGATACGTCCGCCCCTCCGCCCGCGCCCGCACGGCATACACCCCGGCGGCGGGCACCAGCTTGTCCGCGTGCCCCGGGCGCAAGTTGGCCGTGGGGAAGCCCAGCGTGCGCCCCACCTTGAAGCCGTCCACCACCGTACCTTCGAGGGCGTAACGGTAGCCCAGCATGGCATTGGCACGCTCCACCTCGCCCGCCGCGAGCGCCCGCCTTATCTCCGACGAACTGATGTGCTCCGCCCCCGGCGCGGCGTATTGCTCCAGCCTCAGCACCTCGATGCCCAGCCGTTGCCCGTGCGCCACATAATCGTCGAAACACCCGTCGCGTTCGTGCCCGAAGCGATGGTCGTAGCCCATGAGCAGCACACTCACGCCCAACTGCCCGCGCAACACCTCGCGCATGAACCCTTCAGCCGACAGGTGCGACAGCTCGGGCGTGAAGTGCAGCACCGCGCAGTCGTCCGCCCCGCTCCGCCGCAACAGGTCGAGCTTCTCCTGCGGTGTGGTGAGCAACGCGGGGCGGAAGCCCGGTTGCAGCACCTGGCGCGGATGCTCGGCAAACGTGACCACGAGCGAGGGCATCCCCCGCTCGCCCGCCACGGCCCGCAACCGGTCGATGACGAAGCGGTGCCCCCGGTGCACGCCGTCGAAGAAGCCGATGGTCGCCACGCAGCCGCCTGCGCCATGATGTCGGAACGAGATTATTTCCACGGGAAACGTAATGGGTGAGTAAACAAATTAACAAGAAAACGAGTAAACGAATGGACGGGTAAACCAGCAAACGAATGAACCGCTCAGAGCAGGAACGAGAGGTCCTCGCCCGGCGCGACCAGGTGCGTGCGCATCCCCAGCCGCTCAGCCTGCCGGACGTTGGCCTCCCCGTCGTCCAGGAAAAGGCATTCCTCCGCCCGCAGCCCCTCTTGGCGCAGCAGGAACTCGAATATCTCCGGCTGGGGCTTGGTCATCCCCAGTTGATAAGACAGATAACAATGGTCGAACAACGAGCCGAACGTCTGCCCGTAGCGGGCCAGTTCGCTGCGTGCCGTCCCCTCGATGTGCAACGGGTTGGTATTGCTCAGCAACAACAGGCGGTAGCGCGGGCGCAGCCGCAACAGCAAGTCCACCCGCTCCTGCGGGATGCCGGTAATGAAAGCCTGCCACGCCCCGTCGATGTCGCCGTCGGACAGCGGCCGCCCCACGTGCCTGCGCACTTCGTCGCGGAATTGCGGGGTGTCAATCTTCCCCTGTTCAAATTGCAGGAAGAAATCCTGCTGGCCGTACCGGCCGATGTATCGCTCGATGTCTTCGAACCCCAATGCCCGAAACCGCGCGACGCACCGCGCCATGTCCAGGTCGGCTATCACGCCCCCGAAGTCGAACACGAGGGTCGATATGGCAGCATTTTGTCCCATAGATGCAAAAAAACGGGCGATTGCTTTTGCGGTATGACTATTTTTACTACCTTTGCAATCGCTTTGCAAAGATAGCACTTTTTCGCAAATGCAGGACCCATAGCTCAGTTGGTTAGTAGCACCTGACTCATAATCAGGGGGTCGTTGGTTCAAGCCCAACTGGGTCCACGAATGACAAGTTTGAAGAAAGGCTTCCCGCCTTGGTAGCGGGAAGCCTTTTCTGTATCCGGCGGATGGCCGTTATAACGCGGACGAAATTCCGCAGTAACGCCCTTGAAATTCCGTAGTAACGCGCCCGAAATTCCGCACTGACGCGGCTGCGCCCTTGCTGGAAAGCCGTTCCCCGCCTTACCCTTGCAGAGGTTTAAGCATTTGTCTTATTGCAGATTGTGCATTCCCATCCCGCCAATTGGAAGAAAAAAACACCAGGCAGATGATACAACCTACGGGAAAATGCATTACCTTTGCACCCGGAAAGATGCCGGAGTGGTCGATCGGGCCGCACTCGAAATGCGGTGAACGGGCAACTGTTCCCAGGGTTCGAATCCCTGTCTTTCCGCTTGAAACACGCAGCGGGCATGACTTCACATGAAGCCATGCCCGCTGTCTTTTTTCATGCCTGGATGCGGGAGCGCGTGCCGTCACACGGCCACGACACCCTTGATGTGGGGGTGCGGGTCGTAGCCGGTGAGCTCGAAGTCCTCGTATTGGAACGAGAAAATGTCCTTCACCGCCGGGT
>CASFUX010000114.1 GCA_949297975.1 uncultured Bacteroidales bacterium | reverse complement strand
GTCGCTCTTCAAATCATGCCACTGCCCGCCTGTGCACCCTGCTGTTGCTCGACGCGCCGGAAGAATACATCAAAGCCTTGATGCCCTACACGGCAGAAACCTACCACAAGGCCATGACCCGCCTGTACAAACGCTTCGACATCTCCGACCGCGAGGGACTGCTGGTACACTTGCTCTACGTGCTGGTAGAAGGCATGTAACAGGAGTAAGAGGTAAGGAGTAAGAGGTAAGCCCGCTGTGCTTGTGGCATTCAGCGCAGGGCAACGTCCTACAACTTGTAGGGGCGAAAAATCTTTCGCCCTGCCCAGCCCCATATCGGCACCAATCCTCCCTTTGCACCAACGTGAATGGTAGAGACGTCACCCTCTACAACAAAGGCGGTCGCCGGACTTTCTCCAACGACCGCCTTGTTTTATCTTAACAGAAGACTGCGGTTATTTCACCGTCTTGAACGTGTACGAAGTACCCTCGTAACTTACTTGGACAAACAGCAGGCCTTCAGCAGGCGTGTCCAGCGACACGATGCCCGAAGCATCAGCTACGGTGCGGAGCAGACGGCCCGTGCTGTCGTACAACCGCACGTCGCACCCAGTGAGCGAACCGAGTTGCAATTCCATGCGGTCACCGTAGGTCAGCAGCACGCAGTTGTCGGTGATGAGGTCACAAATGCCCGTGCCATCGCTCTTGCCCGTAAAGTGCAGCACGATTTTCTGGTTCAATGCACCGCTCGCGTTGCTGAATGTGCCGGCGGGGATGACGAAGCAATACGCCTGTCCGGGTTCGAGGTCGAACGTCTGATTGAACAGGTCATAATCCTGCCCCACGATGCCTACCGTGTTGTTACCTTCATCGGTAGCCAGCCAATAGCTGTCCGGCTCTATCAGTTCGCCCGTGAGTTCATCGCCCTTTATCAGTTGCACTTCTGGATGGGTTTCCTTGATAGTAACCGCTTCCGGGAACGTAACCAGCACCTTTTCGAGTTGCTCCAATTCCGCCCCGTCGGCCGGGTTAAACGAAGTGGGCACGAACACGGCCACTTCATTATCCACTATCGAACTGAAAGAATCGCTCCAGTCATAATCGTTTTCATAAGCATTCGCGCAACCTTTGGGTACACTCAGCACGGCTTCACTGCTGATACCGTAGAACGGATGATCATATCCCTCGTAATAGTTAAGTACCGGAGGTTCGGTAGCCAGGCAATGCACTTCCTTCAAGGCCGAACAAGTGTTGAAAGCATACATTTCAATGTCCGTCACTGTGCTGGGGATGGTTACGGAAGTCAGTTTTTTGCAACCGGCCAGCATCCCTTCGCTGATATAGGTCAAGTTTTCCGGAAGCACCACATTGGTTAATTGCGTGGCAGAAAGAGCCTGCACACCCATATACACCAACGAGCTGGGGAAATTGATTTCGGCCAACTGCGATTCACTGAAGGCGTATTCATCAAATGCACGCATGGTTTCGGGCAACGTCACCTTCTGTATGTCGCAACCATTGAACGCCCCGCCGCTGATACCCCGGCAACCATCTTCCACCTTCAGTTCGGTCGTGGTCGATTTCGGGGGGAATGCATACAGCAACACTTTGTCCGCACTATATACCGCTTCGTTGATGATGACCAGCTTGTCATTGCCTTCGGCCAGCTTGAAAGCTGATACCTGGGTTTTGCCAAAAACCGCATTACCAAAACTTTCCACGCTTTGCGGGATGGTGATTTCACCCGACAAAGCTGTCTCAAGGAATAGATAAGTGGGCAAAGACTGGAGGTTGGACGCATCGCCCAAGTTCACTTCAGCCAACTTGGGGCATTCGCAGAATACCCCTTCGCCCAACACGCGGATAGCCGGGTTGAGTACCACTTTCTGCAATCCCTCACAAGTTTGGAACACGTTGTTGCCCGTGCTGTCGCAGGCTGCCGGGAAGGTAAATTCCGTCAACGCATCGCAACCATAAAATGCACCGCTTCCGATAGTCTTGATAGTCGAAGGCAAGTTAACCGATTTTAACGACATGCAGGAAGCAAAACTACTTCCCGGTACGTGGTCTAATCCTTCAGGCAAGGAAATGGTCTTTAAACTGTCACAATAAGCAAAGGCAAAATCGCCCAATGTGCGCAGATTTTCAGAAACCACTATTTCTTCTACCGCTTCTGCCCCATACATGCCGGCATAGGCTATTTCGGTAATCGTGTTAGGCATCACCACTTTGGTGGTAGAATCGTTGTAATTAAAAGCATCTTCCAAAATACTTGTCACCGTGTATTGTTTCCCTTCATACGTAACGGTTTCAGGTATATTGGCTTCTAACACCCCGACATCGCTCAGACCAGCAGTATTTTCACTGGTCACCGTAAACTCCATTCCGTCTTGTGTAAACACAATGGGATTTTGACCTTTCGCAACAAAAAACGCTGCCGAAGCAAGCGCAAAAAGTAACATTTTTCTCATAATTTTTCTATTTTTATAAATTGATTTTATCGGCACAAAGATATTGCATAACATTCGACATATGCAACACAAATACTAAGTTTAACATTTATTCCTCACATTTTGCATGTAAATCCAATATAAAATAACCTGCTTGAGTGCTAAATCACCCCCTATGACGTATCATCCAACAAAATTTCATGAGACAACGAGACGTTATTCCGTGATGTCTCTACGAAAAAATCAGAAACTATAAAAAATCGACAAAGAAACTATAAGACGATGACTGGGAAACAAGTAAAGGTATTTCAATTGAGAGTGGATAATTGACAATTAAAAGTGCATGGGCGAATACATATGCAGGTAGGGGCGAAAAATCTTTCGCCCTGCCCAAGCCAATCCTCCCTTTGCACCAACGTGAATGGTAGAGACGTCACTCCTGTGGCGGCTCTTTTTTTGCATGTAGGATAAGAAGAAGGAGGTGTGTCAAAATAAGAGAGAACACGGATGAGACAGATAAGACGGATTTATACGGATTTAAATACCATTGATTGTCAAGGATTGTTGAAATAAGAAATCTTTGATAATCTGTATAATCCGTGTTATCCGTGTGCTAAATCCCATTTTGACACATCCCCACATCTTTGGATAACTCGGCAAAGCAATTTCAAGCTCGCTTGATTGCTTTGCTCTCGACTTTCGCTATCTTTGTTCCCGGCAAACCACTACAAAAACGACTATGCAAAGAATGATAATACTCGTCACGGGAGCCAGTTCGGGCATCGGGCTGGAAGCGGCCAAGCAACTTATGCGGAAAGGGGCATGCGTATATGCCGCCTCACGAAGCGGAGGAGAAGCCTCGACAACGGACAACGGGGGTGAAATCATCCCGGTGAAGATGGATGTGAACCGAACGGAAGACCTGCAAGCCGTCATCAATCGGATATGTAACGAGCAAGGGCGGCTCGATGCCGTGATATGCAATGCGGGCAACGGATTGGCTGGAGCTGTAGAAGATACATCGGAAGAGGAAATACGTTATCAAATGGAAACCAACTTCTTCGGTACGATGAAAACCATTCAAGCCTGCCTGCCCGTCTTCCGGCAGCAAAGGCGGGGTAAAATTATCGTCACTTCGTCCATTGCCGCCTTGGTACCCATTCCGTATCAGGCTTTTTATTCGGCAAGCAAAGCAGCCGCGCTGCTGTCCCTGCAAGCCCTCAGCATGGAAGTGAAGCCTTTCGGCATACAATGTTGCACCGTGCTGCCGGGCGACACGCGTACAGGCTTCACCTCGGCACGCCGATTTGCCGCCCAGTCGCAAGACACCGCTTCCCCCTACTCCACCCGTCTGACAAAGTCCATCGGCAAAATGGAGCGGGACGAACGCAATGGCATGTCTGCCGCATTCATCGCCCGCGCCATGGTGCGCCAACTGACGCGCCGCCGCATGAAACCGGTCGTAGTACCCGGTCTGCAATATAAACTGATATGCCTGGCACTCCGCATTGTGCCAAACAGGTTGAAGTTGTGGATAGTGGGGAGGATGTATTGATTGTTTCCCGCAGATTACGCAGATTTTTACTTTTCTTATTCTTATTTCTGGCTTCCAACTCCTATTTAAAATAAGTGGAAATGGCATAAAGCGGCACATTCGTCATCCACTCCTGCTCCCGGTAATCGGACATGGAGAAACGCAATCCATGCAACCCGGGATGGGCATTGACAAATGTGGAAAGCGACTTGGAACGGAGGTTTTCCTCGGCTTTAGCCTCTATGGGTACTATTTGATTATTGTGTTGTATGACGAAATCTATTTCCAGCTTGGCATCATTGCTATAATAAAAAACAGAGGTATCAAGGATTGATGCCAACTGGTCCATCACGTAATTTTCCGTAAAAGCCCCCTTGGCTTCTTCCATGCCATTGTTCGCCACAAGCAGGTTTTCGGGAGGGGTCTCACTCATGGCACCCAACAAACCGCCATCCAACAAGAATAATTTAAAACTGGAAATATCCGCATAAAACTTCAACGGCATCTTGGGCTGGGTAATGCGTTCTACTTTATACACCAACCCGGCATCCATCAACCACTGTATAGCCGTTTCAAAATCCTTGGCACGCGCTCCCGGCTTGGCTACCCCGTAAATGAATTTCTTATTTTCCTTGACCAACTGGGAAGGCATGGAATGCCACACCATGTTGATACGGTTGGCTTCCATGGCAGGTACGTGTTTAGACATATCTTTTTGGTAAGCATACAGGATGTTTTTCTGGATATTGCGTACTTTGACGGCATCATTCGTTTCCACAAATTCCTTCACCGCTTCGGGCATCCCGCCTACGAAATAATATTCACGCAAGTTTTTTACGTATTCGTTTCTAAGCAACTTCATGGTGTCCCAATCTTTTTTCAACAATATATCCACCATATTGCTTTTCCCTTTTGCCAAGAGAAACTCGTCAAAGGTCATGGGGTAGATGTTCAATACATCCACTTTTCCTACCGGAAATGATTCCCCCCTGTGCATGGTTATCCCTAACAACGAACCTGCCACCGCCACATGATATTGGGGAGCATTTTCGTAAAAATACTTCAACGATGAAAGTCCCCGTGGGGATTCTTGTATTTCATCGAATATAATCAACGTCTTACCGGCTTCTATCGTCTGTTGCGTGATAGCCCCCACAGCCAACAGGATGCGCTGCACATCATAATCCTGCATGAACAAGTCCTTGACCAGTTCGTTATCATCGCAATTAATGTAAGCTACATGGGCAAATTCTTCTTCGCCGAACTTCTTCAACATATACGTTTTACCCACTTGCCGAGCACCTGCCAATACAAGAGGCTTGCGATTTTGACTGTCCTTCCACGCCTTGAGTTTTTCTATTATATTTCTATACATGGCAAATTATTGTTAGTTATAAACTTATGCGCAAAATTACATTTTTCCGACCGAACTTACAATACAATCCTACATTTTTCCGACCGAACTTTTCGGCTAATACCACACTTTTCCGACCGAACTTAGGAAATATTCCGCTCCCCCACCCTACTCTTCATAACTTTTTGAAAACGGTTGATAACCCATTGAAAGAAATATTGAAAATAAATTTGCAGGATAAAAACGAATGTTCTTATATACGTTTCCCCCATCCTGCCAAGGAAAGAAATATCTTTTTCCCCGTGAGTTTTAAACCCTCTTTTTTACCTTTTCCATGAGACGGATGGAAAAAACTTTCTAACTTTGCGCTTATGAACAGGCTGTTGATAAAGTAGGCAAGCTCTATTGAAACCAATAAGTTGGAGCAAGCCGTGCATGTTCATATCACACTTATTTATCTTAATAACGGAAAAAGCAAATAACAGGGACTTTTTTTATGAACGCTATCAACACCCTATCATAACCAACAAAAGATTTTTTAAAAAGAAAAATTTAATATTGATATTCGTTTAAAACTGGACCGGCGATGGAAAAAGAAACATTAATAGCCGAAATCAAACGGCTGCGTCAGGAGAAAAACGCTGTCATCATGGCGCATTACTATCAGACAGGCGACATACAGGACATAGCCGACTACGTGGGCGACAGCTTGGCTCTGGCTCAATGGGCCGCCAAGACCACGGCGGACATCATCGTGATGTGCGGCGTTCACTTCATGGGCGAGACGGCCAAGATACTTTGTCCCGACCGCAAAGTGCTGGTGCCCGACTT
>CASFUX010000113.1 GCA_949297975.1 uncultured Bacteroidales bacterium | reverse complement strand
CTTGAAGCCCATGTTCAGCATCTCGTCGGCCTCGTCGAGCACCAAGAAGTGGATGTGTTCCAGATTCACCTTGCCGCGTTTCAGCAGGTCGATGAGCCGTCCCGGGGTGGCCACCACGATTTGCGGCGTGCGGTCAAGCTGGCGCAGCTGCACGCGGATGTCCTCGCCGCCATACACCGGCACGATGCGCACGCCCTTCAGATATTTGGCGTAATTCTTCAAGTCGTTCGTAATCTGGATGCACAACTCGCGGGTGGGAGCCAGCACCAAGGCCTGTACCCGCTCCGCATCGGGGTCGATGAGGTTGAGCAGGGGCAGGCCGAACGCCGCCGTCTTGCCCGTGCCGGTCTGCGCCAGAGCCACCACGTCGGCCGATTGTTCCAATACGAACGGGATTGTTTTCTCCTGAACAGGCATAGGCTGTTCGTAGCCGAGTTCCTCGATAGCCGAAAGAATCTCGTCCTTCAAGTTCAATTCTTTAAACGTCATGTCAATATTGATGAATTAGTACACGTTGAGAGTAGTGATCCGGCTTTCTTTTACTTCGTTGCCAATGCAAACGTGTACCCCTCGGAATGAGCGATGCTGCCCTTGATGCGTGCAGCACGTGTGTGTCGGAAACTGTACTCGCAAACGTATCGCGTTAATATTCGATTGCTCAATGCAGGAGAAAAATGGGCATCGCACTGCGCATTTTCCCGCCCCTTCTTGATTTTCGGGCGCAAAGGTACAAAAAAATCATGATTTACAAGCACCCGGAGACATATTCAACCTTGAAACGCCCTCAGCGTGCCCGACGGCTTGTCATATACCGGCAGCGCAGGGGCGGCATCGAGGGTGAGGCAATAGTCCACGTCACGCTCCAACCCATGGGCCAACAGGCGTTGCAGGTGTTCCGTGCCTTGCAGGAAGGTCTTGAGGTCGGCCTTGCCCGCTTCCCACAGCGACAAGGCCATGCGCACCGCATCCGACGTGGCGGCAAACCGCCCCGACTGCAACAGCCGCCCGGCCAATGCCCCGGCAAAGAGCGTGTCCTCCACGTTCACCCGGTTGTTCCACCCGGCACACAGCACCTGCACGTCCGTCCCGCACGCCTCGCAAAAGGCGACTACCCGCGATAGGTTCACAAATGCCCCCGCCACCAGCCGCCCCGCCTCGCGGGCCAACGCGATGGCCTGCGTGCCGTTGGTCGTGGTCATCACCACTTCCTGCCCCCGCAACCAGGCTTGCATATAATCGAACGGCGAATTGCCCAAATCGGCAAAGCCGCACTTCGCCACGTTGCGTTCCGCCGCCACGATGCGCCCGGCGGCCTTCATGCGCTCCGCCTCGGCCACACCGGCTACCGGCACGATGCCCGCCACCCCGGCGTGCAAGCCCGCACACATGCAAGTCGTGGCCCGGAACACGTCGACCACCACCACGCACACATCCTGCCGCCCCGCATAATATGAGTACAAGGCAGGCGACAGGCAAATGTCTATGCTATTTTGTCCGTTCATAATCTGACCATTTTCTTTCCGCGCAATCCAACCAGGGAAACCGGCCGCACAGCCCGCCATACAGTTTCCGTGCTACGCAGTACACGACCGGTGCCGCCACAAAGCCCGCCAGCACATCGACCAGGTAATGCGCCTTGATATACACCGTCGAGGCAAACAGCAGGCAAGCTACCGGCAGCAACGCCCAAAACGACTTCCGTTCCACCCGGAACAGCACCCACAGGAATATCAGTGTCATGCTCACATGCGAACTGGGGAATGCCCCCGTCGGCTTCTCGCCCACACGCTGCCCGAACCGCAACAGCTTGGAAAACCAATAGCCATCGGGCACCTGGTTGTCGGGATACGGCCAATAAAACTGGGGACCTTCCACCGGCACCAGCACAAAGAACACATAATGCAGGAAAAACGAAACCAGCACGACAAACATGAATGGATAAAACCGCCCCGGATATTTGAAGAAGAGCAGACATCCTATATAAATATAGGTAAGGAAAAACGAGAAATAAGCGAAAGACATCAGCTCGGCAAACCACGGGGCGGGCAATGCCTTGGAAAACTCCAACGGAGGGCGACAGCCGAACAAGCGCACGTCCAGTCCATCGAAAAAGGCATCGTGCACCGGGAACAATACCCCGTGGTTCAAGTAATACGTCTCCGGATACCAATACGTTATGAGCATGAGCGGGAAAACCGCACGGACAAACTCCACGATGCGCGACCTGCAACGCGCATGCCACAAAGCAAGGAAGCCCATGCCGCACATGATGCCCACCCGGCCGAGCAACAACACGAACGGGGCTTGCACCCGGCCCGCCAGGCACAGTATGTACACGCCCGAGATAACCGCGTAGGCGCATGTGACCACTTCCAGCGGATTGAAATGCCGGAACGCCCGCCTCACCTCCCCGCACCAAGACAATTGCATCACACCTCTGCTATGAGATTAGACAATGTACGAAGTAAAACACAAACTCCATGATACAAAAAAGTTTGCAAACCCCTTTTATGGTGATTTGCAAACCTCCATCCATTCCGTCGGGATGACAAGACTCGAACCTGCGACCTCTACGTCCCGAACGTAGCGCGCTACCAACTGCGCCACATCCCGATTGAATTGCGGTGCAAAGGTAATACTTTTTCCAATATCAGCAATAAAATGGGAGAAAAATGTATCGGTTAAAGATTCCTTTTCTCCAGTTTCTCCGCCAAGGCGGTTGGCAGGTAGAACGTGTCGTTCTTGTCTATATAAACCGCCACGCTGCCCAAGTCGAAGGGAGTGTCATCCAGGTAGGCCACCGATGAGAAGGCGGGCACGCGCAACTCGTGCCGTCCGCGCTTCACCACCAGCTCGGGGGAACCGTCCTCCGCCGTGCGCACCGACCACTTCATGCCCTCAAACACCTCGGTGTGCTTGGCGAATATCCGCCCGGTGAGGTTGCACAGGGGTTCGTCCAATCCCAGCACATCGCACAGGTAACGGTTGATTTCCACGTTCGTGTTCAAGCCCATCGGCACATCACCCTGCGGGTGGTAGGCAGCCAGGAACACGTCCTCGCCCGTGTGCCCATCGCTGGTGAAGCCGAAATACGTGCGGCTGTTCATGATGCTCGCCAGCACCGATTGCAGGCTGCCGCTCTCGCCCACCTCCATGTAATTGTCCGCATGGATGCCCCGCGCCCGTAGCAAGGCAGTTTCCTCCTCATCGGTCAGATCGATGCCGGTGTAGTCCTTCACCAACTGCTTCATGCGCCCGGGCTGCTCGGCATTCAACAGAGCCTCCAGTCCATAGCTCGTGGCCCTGTAACCCGACACCGCGCCAAACAACTGTTCCAGGCTCATCACATCATAGTCTATCCCTTTGCGCCCGATGGAGAAGCCGCTGTTGCCATGGTCGGGCAGCACCACGACGGCCGTGTTGCCATCGCGCCGGGCAAAGTCCATGGCCGCCCCCACCGCCGCATCAAAGGCGAGGAACTCGTGGATGATGCCCGCCGCGTCGTTGGCATGAGCCGCCCAGTCCACCAGGCTGCCCTCCACCATGAGGAAGAAGCCATCCTCATCCTGCGACAGCACCTGCAAGGCCTTGCGGGTCATTTCTTCCAACGAAGGCAGGTGCGCCGTGTCGCGGTCCAGGTCGTAAGGGAACTCCCTGCTGCCGAACAACGCCCATACCGGGCCGTCCTCCACCGCGCGGAAGGCCGACAGGTCATTCTTTATATATTGTATGCCGTGGTCGGCGAAGTGCCGCTCCATGTCCCCGGTCACGAAATCATTTCCCCCGCCAAACATCACGTCGAGGTTCTGAGCCGCCATCTGCGGGGCTATGGCTGTATAATTGCCCCGGTCGTAATAGTGCGCCGAGCAATCGGCGGGCGTGGCGTGGGGGAACTCGCACGTCACCACCAGCCCCACGGCCTTGCCCTGCTCCATCTTGGCCGCCTCCAGCACAGTGGCCAATGGCCGGTAGGCTTGTGCCGGGTCCACAGGGCACAGGTCGCGTCCCGGGTCGGCCAGCGGGTAGATGGACACGTTGCCCGTGCGTTGCGGCTGCCCGGTCATGTAGCACGAGGTGGTGGGTGCCGAGTCGCCGATGGGCGCGTTGGACGAATGCGTTTTCACCAGCCCGCACAGGTACGGGTCCACGTGCAGGCTCGTGCCCAGCCCGTTGTACACCTGGTACCACCGTGCGGCCGCCAGCACGTCTATTGTCGTGCCGTCGGGTATCATCACGATTACGTTTTTCACCGGCTTCACCGGCTTGCGATACTGCCCCTGCCCGAAGGCAAACGCACACGCCAGGAGCATCAGAATGCTCAGTTGCAGTCTTTTCATATTCAGTTACGAGTTATGGAGTTACGAGTTGACAAGTTAGCAAGCCCCCTTTAAGGGGTTCTCACTGCAAAAGTACGTCTTTTTTGAAACAAATCCACCTCCCTACCCTTTTCCCTTCATCCTTTCTTGTAAAACACGCACGTCCTCATCTGTTTATGCGGGGGAAGTTGTGTGCCCGCAAGCATGAAGTTATCGTCTCACCAAGGTGGAACAAGTGTATCACCAAGGTGGAACAGGTGTTCCACCCGGGTGAGACGATAACTTCATGCGGGCAAATGCAGAACTTTCCTATAGGAGATGCACGAAAATGGTCTTTCGCCCTACCCTTCTCTGACTGGCTTCTATTATTAATGTGGATTTTCACTATCTTTGCACCCAAATTTTGACAACGTATGAAGTTTGACGAGTTAGATTTGTGCGACGAAGTGCTGGAAGGACTTCGGGCAATGAACTTTACCGATGCCACTCCCGTGCAGGAACAGGCCATACCCGTGCTGCTGCAAGGCAAAGACGTGATAGCCTGCGCGCAGACGGGCACGGGGAAAACAGCCGCCTTCATCCTGCCGCTGCT
>CASFUX010000112.1 GCA_949297975.1 uncultured Bacteroidales bacterium | reverse complement strand
TTTTATTAACTCATAATGAGATAAATGCAGGGTCGCCAAATCCCGACAGCGTTCCGCCAATTTCCGACAAATCGTACCCCTTTTTTGAAAATCTTGTCGGGGGTACGAATTGGGTACTAATTTTTGTCCATCAATGCCCTCTTTTTGGCGGTCAAGGTCGCCAAAAGGCAATAAAAAAAGTCCCACAAAATATTGATTTTGTAGGACTTGTCTTTTTGTTGTCGCCTTTTGGCTTTTCTTTTGGTGATCCGCCTGGATACAATACAAAGTCTAAATGCTGTACAAGAAATGCTGATAGATTTTTACACACAGTACATTATTGAAAATGCAAAGATGCCCTTGGATTTAAACAAAATAGATTCAATTAAGCATGCTTTTTGTACAGATAGTTTATTAAACATAGTAAATGAAAACGATCCTGATGTTTTAGATTACGATTTGTTTTTAGACTCCCAGCTCTGCGAAAAAGAATGGCTTAATACCTTATCGGTTTCCGTTGATACCATAAATGCAATTTATCACGTCTCTTACATATACAGATACATGGATGTAGAAACACAGAAAACCATCAGTTTAAAAGTCATTAAGCTTGGTGAACACTACAAAATAAATGAAATTTTGAGTTCTCCGTTGGAGTTGCAACCATGAACTCTTCGCTGACGCAAGTTTGCGAAGAGTAAATAAAAATGTTATGTGCAAGAACTTCCTTAAACAGTGTATATTGCTCTTTTTCTTGATGGGTAGTTTCTTGCTTGCTGCCCAAGACTGTAGCCTTTATGGCTCTTTTGAACACGACAGCATACCAGGCTTGCAACTAAGCGTGGAGAACAATTGCATGAAGTTGACACAATTTTTTGTTGATGAGGATTATGATGATGAGAATTTGCGGGGAGTGGATTGCTTGATTGGGGGCGACTGCTTGCTGGAGGGTACTATTTCTGTGATGAACGACACGATCTATTTGTATGGAAAGCCCTATTTCAAAATCATTTCGAAAGATATGATCTTGTCTCTGCAAGAAATGAAAGGCAAAGTACGCACCGGTGATGTGTTTTATTGCACGAGATATTATGATAGCAATAAGAATACCTATTTGCTCGGCTCCATAGATGGCTGGAAGAACGGGCAAAAGAATGGCAGATGGGTTTATATCGACCACGCAAAGTTGTCCGGCATCATATTTAAAGACGGGATGATAGTCGATACATTTGCTATCACGGTCGAAGATTATACCGGCTATTAATTTACAGGTATTAAAACTATTTGCTGGTGCAAGTTTACAACTCATACCCAAAATCCAAATAGTTTGAAACACCCAAGACTGTGCAATCGAAGTTACAAACTTCGGGTATTGTCGGCACAAGTCGCAGACTTGCGCCAGAAGATTAAAAGCACTGTTTATAGACGTTACCATTCAAATAGAAAATAGGTTAAATAATGCATCGGATAAGAAGATAGATGAAGTATAAAAAATTCAAAATCAAATCCAAAGACATACAGCAGTTGATACCTCCTATGGGTTATTGTATGGTTACAGATAGGATAACAGTAGATGGTAAAAAAATCGGCTATATGTATAGAGAGTCACCAGAAGACCAAGCTGATAGCGGTTGGCGTTTTTTTTCAGGAGATGAAAGTCAAGATTACATAAATGATCCTGACAACATATCTATTCTTGATGTTAATACCGTAGCGAATTATGACCCATCCATCATCAAGCATCTACGTAGTGCTGTAGGCGTAGAGTTAGAAAAGGGGAAGGAAGATGGAACTTTTGTTGTAATACAATGATACTGCATTCGCACCCAAGGGCGGTTCCTTATGAAACAAAAAATCATAATGTTGCAATACTTACGAATACGATAATTTAATTTTTACAAGAATGCATAATAAGTGGACATACTTTTCCGTATTGGGGTTTTTATTGGCATTATTTAATTGCACCTCATCACATAAGGATTTTGTAAAGAATGAGGCTATAATTCCTTTTTTGGAAGAAATATCCATTGATACATTTTACATAAATGAGGCCTATTACCCTGGAGTGATATATCTTTTTGCCAGAAATGTCAATGACACTAGTTTTATCCAAACTTTGCCTTCTGAATGCGTGTTTGAGAAAAGCGACCTTCAACATGCCTTTTATTGGAAAGGAAAATTATTTCTCTGCAAAGGAGACGAGGATATTTTCGAGCTTTTGTTTGATTTCTCCAACAACCAAATCGAAAACTCCAGCATCCATTCATGGAAATTCTGTGAAGGAATAGGTGCTCCTAATGATTATGATCCTAAAACTATCAGCCTTGTTATCTGTGGGAAAGAGGTGGAAAAAGTATCATT
The DNA here is from genome assembly GCA_949297975.1 of uncultured Bacteroidales bacterium. Lineage (GTDB taxonomy): Bacteria > Bacteroidota > Bacteroidia > Bacteroidales > Paludibacteraceae > QVMH01. The sequence continues at coordinate 15,051 of CASFUX010000112.1, read as the reverse complement.
ATCAGATAAAAAGCGGGATTTTATTATTTCAGGGGCATTACCGCCCCCTCCACCAACTGACCACCAAAATTCAGAAATTTTACCAATAGCGGACATGTAGTCTTTGTGAACAAAAAAGTTGCACACGCCGCTCCCGGCTTCTCTGTTTATCCGCACACCTTAGCTCAGCCAGTTTCCTATGTGTGTGAGGGAAAATGGCGTGCCCGTTGGCTTTTACCCGGATAAACGTGCGCTATTTGAAGAAGTTTTGCTAATTTTGCCGCCGTTTTTCAATAGGTAGTCAATAAAAAGAAATTGATAATCAAAATGAAAACAATAACGAAAAAGCAAGAGCTTGCCACCGAGGTGGCCTCGCTCAAGTCACAGGGCAAGACGATAGGCTTCGTGCCCACGATGGGGGCGTTGCATGACGGGCACATGGCCTTGGTGGGGCGTGCCGTGCAGGAAAACGACTGCTGCATGGTGAGCGTGTTCGTCAACCCCACCCAGTTCAACAACGCAGTCGACTTGGAGAAGTATCCGCGCAACCTACAACGCGATGAGGAAAAGCTGCGTGCGGCGGGTGTCGCCATCCTCTTCGCCCCCACGCCGGAGGAAATGTACGAGCCGGAAGAAATGGCGCACCCGTTCGCCTTCGACTTCGGCGGGCTGGACCAGGTGATGGAGGGCAAGTACCGCCCCGGGCACTTCAACGGGGTGGTGCAGGTGGTAAGTAAGCTGTTTGCCTTGGTACAGCCCGACAAGGCTTATTTCGGCGAAAAGGACTTCCAGCAACTGGCCATCATACACCGCATGGTGCGACTGATGCATTTCCCGGTCGAGATTGTGGATTGCCCCATCGTGCGTGAAGCCAGCGGACTGGCATTGAGCAGCCGCAACGAGCGGTTGAGCGACGAACAACGCAAAAAAGCGGTGAGGATATCCGAAGTTCTGTTTGAAAGTCGTAACTTTGCGCCCGCAAAGCCAGTCAAGGAAGTGGCACAGTGGGTGGTGGATGCCATCAACGCCGTGGACGGGCTGCAGGTGGAATACTACGAAATAGTGGATGCCGCCACCCTGCAAGCCGTGGACCAATGGGAAGGGCACTGCGTGGGTTGCGTCACCGTGTATTGCGGCGACGTGCGGCTGATAGACAACATCCGGTATTGCTGACACGTCGGCTAACATATCATCATTCAAATAAAAAATCATGCTGATTCACATACTGAAATCGAAAATCCACCGGGTGACCGTCACGGAAGCCAACTTGAACTACATCGGGAGCATCACAGTGGACCAGGACTTGCTGGACGCGGCAAACATCATCCCTAACGAAAAGGTCGCCATTGTGGACAACAACAACGGCGAACGGTTCGAAACCTACGTCATCCCGGGCGAACGCGGCTCGGGGGTGGTGTGCCTCAACGGCGCGGCGGCACGGCGGGTGCAGCCCGGTGACGTGGTCATCATCATCGCCTACGCCTTGATGGACGCGGAGGAGGCCAAGACGTTCAAGCCTACGGTCGTCTTCCCCGACACGGCCACGAATAAGCTGGTGTGACGTTATAATATTATAAGGAAGAAGGCAACTTCTGGAAAAGGCAAGAAGATGGAAGGTGGAAATCCATTCCATCTTTTTTGGTTTTGGTAGAGACGTCACTCCGTGGCGTCTCAGGCAACGAATATGAGAGATACCACAGGGTAACGTCTCTACAGTTTATTCACATGGACGTAGCAATTATCAAATACAATGCAGGAAACGTGCGCTCGGTGCTATTCGCCCTGGAGCGGATAGGGGTCGAGGCCGTTGTGACCGATGATTTCGATGCAATACGCCGTGCCGACCGGGTGATTTTCCCCGGGGTAGGGGAAGCATCGTCGGCCATGGCCTACCTGCGCGAACGCAAGCTCGACCGGCTCATCCGCTCCCTGACACAGCCGGTGCTGGGCATTTGCCTGGGTATGCAACTGATGTGCGCCCGTTCGGAAGAGGGCAACACGGCCTGCCTGGGTCTGTTCGACCAAGAGGTCAAACGGTTTCCCTCCGATGTGATACCGTACAAAGTTCCCCAAATAGGGTGGAACAACATCGACCATTTACAATCCGCCTTGTTCCACGGCATCCCCGAGGGGGCGTACATGTACTTCGTGCACGGCTACTACGTGGAAGGCGGCCTGCACACGATAGCGCAGACTGATTACATGTTCCGATACAGCTCGGCATTGCATCGGGACAATTTCTACGCCGTGCAGTTCCACCCGGAAAAGTCGGGCGAGTACGGGCAAAAAATCTTATCCAACTTCCTTTATGAACTTTGAGCTACAACATACTGACAGCCGCAGCCATGCCCGGGCAGGACGCATCACGACCGCCCACGGCACGATAGAGACCCCTATCTTCATGCCCGTGGGCACGGTGGCATCGGTCAAGGCGGTACACTTCCGCGAATTGCAGGACGACATCCGGGCGCAAATCATCCTGGGCAATACCTATCACCTGTATCTGCGTCCGGGCATCGACACGCTGGAACGGGCTGGCGGGCTGCACCGCTTCAATGGCTGGACGCGCCCCATCCTGACCGACAGCGGTGGTTTCCAGGTGTTCTCTCTCACCGAAAACCGCAAGCTGCGCGAAGAGGGGGCGGTGTTCCGCTCGCACATCGATGGCAGCAAGCACCTGTTCACGCCGGAAAACGTGGTGGACATCCAACGCTCCATCGGGGCAGACATCATGATGGCGTTCGATGAATGTACGCCGGGCACGGCCGATTACCACTATGCCAAGAAGTCGATGGAACTGACCCACCGTTGGCTGAGCCGTGGCATCAGGCACTTCCGCGAAACAGAACCCAAATACGGATACCCACAGGCGTATTTCCCCATCGTGCAAGGCTGCGTATATCCGGACTTGCGCCGCGAATCGGCCCGCTTCGTGGCCGACCAGGGCGCGGAGGGGAACGCCATCGGCGGGCTGGCGGTGGGCGAACCGACCGAGAAGATGTATGAGATGATCGAGGTGGTCAACGAGATACTGCCCACGGACAAGCCCCGCTACCTGATGGGGGTGGGCACGCCACAAAACATCCTGGAAGGCATCGAGAGAGGAGTGGACATGTTCGACTGCGTGATGCCGACCCGCAATGGGCGCAACGGTATGTTGTTCACCTCCGAGGGCATTATGAACATGCGGAACGAAAAGTGGAAAAACGACTTTTCGCCTTTGGACGCGCAAGGCATTTCGTTTGTGGACCAGGCTTATTCCAAGGCTTACCTGCGTCACCTGTTTGTGAGCAAGGAACTGCTGGCCATGCAGATAGCCTCCATCCACAACCTGGCTTTCTACCTGTGGCTGGTGGGGGAAGCCCGCAGGCATATCCTGGCCGACGACTTCACCACCTGGAAGGCGGGCATGATGGAAAAGCTGGGACGAAGGCTGTGAGAAGCCCCTTTTGCGTCCCTTAACTTCTTATAACTTCCATACTTTTGAAATAATTAGCATATTTGCACGTCAAAGCAAAGTAGGCGAATGCACGTTAACTACCGGCTATTGGGATTGAAACGACTGGATGTGTACATCATCTCGAAGTTTTTGGGCACATATTTTTTTTCCATTGTGCTCATTCTCAGCATAGGCATCGTGTTCGACCTGACCGAAAAACTGGATGATTTCTACGAACATAACGCGCCGTGGCGGGAAATCGTCTTCAACTATTACCTCAATTTCATTCCCTATTACATGAACTTGTTCAGTTCGCTGTTCACGTTTTTGGCCGTGATATACTTCACGTCCAAGATGGCGGGGAATTCCGAAATCATAGCCATATTGGCTGGTGGGGTGAGCTTCAGACGTTTGATGGTGCCTTATTTCATCTCGGCCACGGTCATTTTCATCATTTCATTCGGGCTGGGCGGGTATGTTATTCCCAATTCTACCAGACAAATGCTTGAATTTGAAAACAAATACGTGCGGCCCTACAAGAAGGAAAATGTGCGGAACGTGCAGATGGAAGTGGAAGACGGGGTTATCCTGTATATCGACCGCTATGAGATGAGGAACAACAAAGGCTACCGCTTCTCCTTGGAAAAATTTGATGGCAAGCATCTTACATCGCGTTTGACGGCAGAAACCATTTCATGGGACTCGGCCTTCAACTGGAAGATAAACAAGTACTTGAAGCGTGATTTCGAGGGAATGCACGAGTACATCACCCAGGGAGAGACATTGGATACCATCATCCGGGTGCAGCCGGGGGAATTTTTCATCACGGCCCAGGAAGCTCCGCAAATGACCACGTCCGAACTGAAATCGTATTTGGAGAAACAAAGGAAACGAGGGGTCGGCAATATACAAGCGTTCGAGGACGAGTATTACCGCAGGTTTTCTTCGCCATTGGCGGCATTTATCATGACCTTGATGGGCGTGTCGTTGTCGTCGCGAAAGGTTCGTGGCGGCATGGGGCTTAATTTGGGAATCGGGATTGCGTTGAGTGCCTTGTACATTTTGTTTTCCACCATGTCCACGTCTTTTTCCGTTAATGGCAGCATGTCGGCGGCAGCGGCCGTGTGGTTGCCCAACATGGTATTCCTGGTTGTCGGCATCTTCTTATATTTGCGTGCGCCCAAATAATTGTGCGACTTTGGCGACTACGCCATAATCCCGATAACGGCCATTATGTCAAATAGAGTTTATCGGACGCGCCCCACACTGTTCAATCTATAAGAAATAAACGTAATCGTTATATTGGATGATTTTACATATAGAAACTTCGACCGATGTGTGTTCTGTTGCACTGAGCAACCAACAGGAAATCTTATTCAAGAAAGCGGATTATAACGGCATGAATCATGCCGCCTTGCTGAATTGCTTCATTCAAGAAGCATTGGAAACGACTCAAACGGATAAAAAAGCATTGAAAGCTGTTTCCGTTAGTTCAGGCCCAGGTTCGTACACAGGGCTGCGCATCGGTGTCTCAACGGCAAAAGGATTATGCTACGGTTTGGATATCCCGTTGATTGCCATCAGTACCCTCGAAATATTGGCCTTGCCGGTAATAAAACAAATTGGCAATGAAGGGGAAAATTTGTTCTGCCCCATGATTGATGCCCGGCGCATGGAGGTTTACGATGCATTTTATCGGGCGGACTTGAGTACGTACCGACCGGTAGCGGCCGATATCATCACGGCGGAGTCCTACAAGGATATTCTTGCCGAGCATTTCGTGTATTTCTTCGGTAATGGGGCTGAAAAATGCAAAGCGGTACTGACTGACCCTCACGCGCATTTTATCGATGGTATCGTGCCGCTGGCTGAGAACATGGCCGAATTGGCATGGGAAAAATACCGGAACAAAGATTTTGAGGATGTGGCCTACTTTGAGCCTTTCTACCTGAAAGAGTTTCAAGCCACCATCCCCAAGAAGGTTATTTAAAGAAACGCATTCAACTGCTTCAAAACCGCCTCCAAGTTATCTGACAAGGCGGTTTTGCTGTTATTGTCAATCACGATATCGGCTTGCTTTGCCTTTTCTTCCTCGGGAAGTTGGCTGGCCATGCGCCGTTTGGCGGCTTCAAGGGATATCCCGTCCCGTTTCATCACACGCCCCACCCTGACTTCTTCCGATGCCGTGACAAGGATTACTTTGTCAACCAGCCTGTTGAAACCGCTTTCGAACAAAATGGCCGACTCCACGAACAGCAGTCGTTCGTGCGAATGCCGGGTTTTCCATCGTTGAAAGTCCCGTTCGACAGCCGGATGCACAGCTTCGTTCAACAGTTTCAGCAACCGGGGCTGGGCAAAGACTTGTCCGGCCAACATTTTCCTGTCCAGCCCTTCCGCCGTATAAACACCCTCCCCGAACAGTTCAATGAGCCTCTTGCGAATGTCTGTGTCTTCGTTTTGCAATCGCTTGGCGGATGCGTCCGTGTCGTACACATGGTATCCCCGTTCGCGCAGCAAACGGGCAAAGGTAGACTTTCCTCCCCCTATCCCACCCGTTATGCCGACTGTCAAAGGCGTGTTCATATCGTGTCGTGTTGGTTGGTTTGTACCCGGCAAATATAGCAATTCTTGCCCACGGGATGGCATGACATAAGGAAATATGTGTTACTTTTGCAGCCGATATGCGCAACGGGCCGTGCAGCTTCGTTGCCAATGTGTAACTAAACAAGCATTTTATGAGTTTAAAGAAGAATGTAGAAGCATTGCGTCTGAAAAAGGCAATCGTGGAAAAAGGCGGTGGCGACAAGGCCATCGAGAAGCAGATTGCCATGGGCAAACTGCCTGCCCGCGAACGTATCCTCGCCTTGTTGGATCCGGGGTCGTTCCATGAGTATGACATGTTTGTCGAACACGAGGAGCGCAACTTCGGCATGGACAGGAAAGAGTTGCCGGGCGACGGCGTTATCACGGGGACTGGTACTATCAACGGTGCGCCGGTGTGCATTTATGCGCAGGACTTCACCGTCATGGGCGGTTCGCTGGGGTTGAAGCACGCCCGCAAGATAACCAAAATCATGGATCACGCGCTGAAGCTGAAAATGCCGTGCATCGGCATCAACGACTCCGGCGGGGCACGTATCCAGGAAGGCATCGGTGCGTTGGCCGGATATGGCGAGATATTCTACCGCAACACCATGGCCTCAGGGGTTATCCCGCAAATATCGGTCATCCTCGGCCCGTGCGCCGGTGGCGCGGTGTACTCCCCCGCCCTCACGGACTTCGTATTTGTGGTGGAAAACATTTCGAAGATGTTCATCACCGGGCCGAACGTGATTGAAACCGTACTTGGCGAAAAGATTTCACAGGAAAACCTCGGCGGGGCACGCGTTCATGCCGAAATCACGGGCAACGCCCACTTCTACGCCTTGAGCGAGGAAGAATGCTTCAAGCAAATCAAGACCCTCATCTCGCTTATCCCGCACAGCAACGACAAAAAAGCTGCCCGCATAGAACCCAAGAAACCCAAATCGAGGAAAAAGATAGAAAACATCATCCCTAACGACCCGAAGCAACCTTACGATGTGCGCGACATCATCTATGCCTTGGCCGATGATTCGCAGTTCCTCGAAGTGCACGAGCTTTGGGCACCGAACATTGTGGTAGGCTTCGGCCGCATGAACGGCGAAACGGTGGGCTTCGTGGCCAACCAGCCCCTCTACCTGGCGGGTGTGCTCGACTGCGACGCTTCGGACAAGGCGGCACGCTTCATCCGTTACTGCGATGCGTTCAACATCCCCATCATCACGCTCGAAGACATGCCGGGCTACCTGCCGGGCGTGGACCAGGAACACGCGGGGGTCATCCGTCATGGGGCGAAAGTGCTCTACGCCTACTCGGAAGCCACTGTGCCCAAGATGACCGTCATCCTGCGCAAGGCCTACGGCGGGGGCTACATCGCCATGAACTCGCGCCACCTGGGAGCGGACTTCATGTTTGCCTGGCCGGGAGCGGAAATTGCCGTCATGGGGCCGGAAGGCGCGGCCAACATCATCTTCCGCAAAGAAATCATGGAAGCCGAAGACCAGGAAGCCATGCGCCAGCAAAAGGTGAAGGAATATGTGGAAAAATTCGCCAATCCCTTCGTGGCGGCTGCCAAGGGTTACATCGATGCCGTCATCGAGCCGCAGGAAACGCGCGAATTGCTGTTGCACGCCCTTTCGGTGTCTGAAAAGAAATACGACTACCGTCCGGCCAAGAAGCACGGCATTCCTCCATTCTAATCATTTAATAAAATAAATATGGCAGATAAAAAGATAAACCCGGAAGAGCTGGTGGACTTTGCCGTGACGGCGCGTAAGTACAAGACGCTGCTCACTCCCAAGTACAAGGCTCGGAAGCCGTGGACCAACCCCAGCCCCTACGATGTGCAGTCATCCATCCCCGGTACGGTCATCAAGGTGCTGGTGAGCGAGGGACAGGTGGTGAAGGAGGGCGAACCCCTCCTCATCCTCGAAGCGATGAAAATGCAGAACCACATCGACATGCCCTTCACGGCACGCATTAAGAAAATCAACGTGACGGCCGGGGAAAAAATCCCCAAAGACACACTGATGATAGAACTGGAACCGGCCCAATAACCGGACAACCATATACATATATGGTTATATATGGTAGCAACAAGCACACGGATGAAGCACTGATGGAAAAAATGCCACCTGCTTCTCCGTGTGCTTTTTTAGTTAGGAGCTACGAGTTACAGGAGTAAGGAGCAAGAGGCAAGGAATGAGAACTTATCCGCATAAATCGGTGTCATTCCGTGTGCTAATCTGAAATCTGAAATCTGAAATTTGAAATCTGAAACAAATAATGAAGAAAGGCAATATCCTGGTGGTCGATGACAACAAGAACGTGCTGACGGCTTTGCGTATCTTGTTGCAAAGCTATTTCGAGCGAGTCACTTTGCTCAGTTCGCCCAAGCAGCTGCACGCCACCCTTGCGGAGGTGTCGCCAGATGTCGTGTTGCTCGATATGAACTTCTCGGCAGGTCTCAACACCGGCAACGAGGGGCTGTTTTGGCTGTCCGAGATTAAGAAACTGGATGCCGAACTGCCCGTGGTGCTGTTCACGGCCTATGCCGACATCGAGCTGGCGGTAGAGGCATTGAAGCGGGGTGCGTGCGACTTCGTGGTCAAGCCGTGGGACAATGCCAAGCTGGTGGCCACCTTGCAGGCCGCCTATTCGCTGCGCCAGTCGCGCAAGGAAGTGGAAATACTGAAGGAAAAACAGGACGCGCTGAACCACGAGCTGAACAAGCACACTATCTGCTGGGGCACTTCGCAAGCCATGGCCGACCTGCACGCTCTGGTGGAAAAGGTGGCCGGGACGGATGCCAACATCCTGCTGACCGGCGAAAACGGCACGGGCAAGGAACTTATCGCCCGCGAAATACACCGCCTCTCGCTGCGCAACCGGGAGGTGCTGATAACCGTGGACATGGGTGCCATTACCGAGACGCTGTTTGAAAGCGAGCTGTTCGGCTACACGAAAGGGGCTTTTACCGATGCCAAGACTGACCGCGCGGGCAAGTTCGAGGCGGCCAACGGCGGCACGTTGTTCCTGGACGAGATAGGCAACTTAAGTTACCCCATGCAAGCCAAACTGCTCACCGCCCTGCAATCGCGCCAAGTGATGCGAATAGGCAGTCACAAACCCATCCCCATAGACATTCGGCTCATAGCCGCTACCAACCGCGACTTGCAGGAAGCCGTTGACCGGAGAGAGTTTAGGGAGGACTTGCTATACCGCATCAACACCATCCAAGTGGAGATACCGCCCTTGCGCCAGCGGCCGGAAGACATCCCGCCCCTGGCGGAGTTCTTCCTCCAAAAGTATGCATCTAAATACCACAAAGAAGCCTTACGCCTGGCTCCCGATGCCGTCAGGACGCTGCAAGCCTACCCGTGGCCGGGCAACATCCGCGAACTGCAACACGCCATCGAAAAGGCGGTCATCCTGTCCGAGGGCGACCGCTTGCACGCCGGGGACTTCTACCTGAGGAAAAGCAGTGCCTCCCCTACCCTGGCCGACAAGATGACTTTGGAGGAAGCCGAGAAGTTGCTGATACAACACGCCTTGCGGCGAAACAGGGATAACCTCTCCGCCGTTGCCGCCGAATTGGGCATCACCCGCCCTACCTTGTACAATAAAATCAAGAAATACCAGTTGTAAGAGAGGGAAAAGTAAAAAGTAGAAAGTAGAAAGTAGAAAGTAAAAAGGGAAAAGAGGAAAACGGGCAAACAAAATCCGTGTAAATCCGTTGTATCCGTGCATTCCGTGTGCCAATCTGAAATTTGAAATCAGTCAATCGCCTTGTTCAAGTCCATCCAATACAAGCTCACGTTGCTCACCTTCCTGCTGGTGGCGGAGGTGGCGGCTGCTACCTGGCTCGTGCTGTCTGGGCGATACGTCTATGCCGTTGTCTGCGGGGTTGCGGCGGCGGTCACCATCCTGGCACTCAACAAGCATTACCGGCGGTTCAACCAGAACCTGGTTTTCCTGCTCAACACGCTGGACAACGGCGACTACTCGTTCCACTTCTCCGAAGGCCGCTTTTCCGCCCGCGAAAATGAATTCAACGCCACGTTGAACCGCATCAAGGACGTGTTGTCCAATGCCCGCAAGGAGGTGGTCGAGAATGAAAAGTTCCTGAGCCTCATCATCGAGAGCGTGTCCACCGGCGTGCTTATCCTGGACGACCGGGGCGTGGTACAGCGTTCCAACCACTCGGCGCAAGCCCTCTTCGGCCTGCCCGTGTTCACCCACATCAACCAGCTGCGGGCGGTGGACGAGCGTTTCCCCGCCCTATTCCAAAACCTGCAACCCGGTGACAACGTGCAGATAGCCGTGCCCAACGAACGCGAGGTGCAGCAAATCAACCTCGGCGTGTCCCACATCCGGCTGAAGCGCGGGCTGATGCGGGTCTTCACGCTGAACAACATCGGCAACGCCTTGGAAAACAAGGAAACCGAGTCGTGGATACGCCTCATCCGGGTGCTGACGCATGAAATCATGAACTCCATCGCCCCCGTCAGTTCGCTGAGCGAGACCCTGCTCTCCCTGTACCGGGACGCGGGCAACAGTCCGGAGCTGTTGCGGGCGAACACCATCGAAGCGTTCGAAACCATCCAAACCACGGCCTCGGGGCTGCTCACCTTCGTAGAGTCGTACCGCCAGTTCACCTCCATCCCCCGGCCCCGCAAGGAGCGCATCGAGGGGCGGGAGTTGATAGAGCAGCTGGTCAAGCTGCACGAACCGGCCTTGCGCCAAAGGGGCATCGCCCTCACGTGGCAGGCCGGGGAGGACGCTCACCTCATGGCCGACCGCAACCTGCTGATGCGGGTGCTGGTCAACCTGCTGAAGAACGCGATGGAAGCCCCCTACCCCACGGCGGACAAGCGCATCCGCATCCGGCTGGAGGCGCAGGCCGACGGCTCGGCCACCATCGACGTGGCCGACAACGGCAGCCCCATCCCCGCCGACGTGCTGGCCAACATGTTCATCCCTTTCTTCACCACCAAGCCCGCCGGTTCGGGTGTCGGGCTGAGCGTGTCACGTTACATCCTGCTGCTACACGGCGGCACGCTGCAGCACCACCTTTCGCCCGACGGCTACACCACCTTCCGCATCACGCTGGAGGGGTGAGGTAATCGGCGATATGCTGATATTCACAAAATATTTTTCCGCACGTACGGAATTTCAGCCGCGTACCAACGGAAATCCGGCTGCGCAGTAACGGATGAAAACCTCCCCCAAGGCTTCCTGTACAACACATGAATTTGGCATGAGGACAAGCATCCTTTTTGGGAAACATCCGCTCATCATTTGGGAAAATCAAGCGCATGGATGCGCGATAGCCGGATGAGGCGCAGGCTCATTCCGCCTTCAGCGTGTCCACCGGGTTGGCACAGGCCACCCGCCACGTCTGCACGCTGGTGGTGAGCAGTGTGACAGCAAAGGCGCACACCCCCACGAGCAGGAACACCCACACCGCCAGCGGGGCTTGCACGGCAAACGCCTGTAACCACCTGCGCATGAACAATACGGAAACGGGCACGGCCACCACGTAGGCCGCGAGCGTCCACAGCAGGAAGTCACGGTTGAGCAACAGCAGCAGGTCGCGCAGGGTAGCCCCGTTGACCTTGCGCAAGGCTATCTCGCGCCGGCGCCGCTGGGTGGAGTAATGCGCCATGGCAAACAGCCCCGCCACGCTGATGAGCAGCGTGATGGCCATGGCGAATGCCAGCACGCGCCCGGCGTTGGTCTCGGAGCGGTATTGCTGCTCGTAGGTGTCGTCCAGAAAGTGGTACTCAAAGGGGTATTCGGGGTTGCACCGCTCCCACTCCTGCCGGATGGTGGCCAAGGCCGACTGCGGGTCGCCCTGCACCTTGAAGAAGTAGGTATCGGATTCCCAAGGTCTCATTTTGACGTATATTTGCGGGTGAATGCCTTGATGAAACGAATACAGCCACGCGTTACGCACTACACCTTTGATTTCAACTGGCTCGCTGCCCTTGTAAATGATCTGCCCCACCGGTTGGTCGCCCAGTTGCAACAAGTCCACCGCCCGCTCGTTGACTACTACAGACGGAATTGTGTCGCGGCTTTCCAAGTAGAAAGGATTTTCGCCTTGCACGATGTCCAGCCCCATGAAGTCAAAGTAATTGTTCCACACATGGCAGATTTCCGTTAGCATAGCTTCACTTGTACGCTCTTTAGATACATTCATGCCTTGTCGCCATTCGTAAGTCAAGCCCAGTTTCTTTGTCACATCCGTAATGCCGGGGTTGCGCATCATCTCGTCCCGGAAAGTGTCAAAGTTTTTCCCAAAACTTCCACGTGCCCTCATATACACCACGTTTTCCTTGTCGAAGCCCAGATCCTGGCTTATCATGTAGTCCACCTGGCGGTACATGAACGTCACCACCAGGAGCAGCGCGATGGAGGCGGCGAACTGCACCACGAGCAATGCCTTTTGGAACAAGGAAATGCGTGCGCCCCGAAACCGCCCGAAGATGGTCTCCACCGGGTCGAAGCGCGTAAGGTAGCAGGCGGGGAACGTACCCGCCACGGCCACCGTGAACACGAACAGCCCGGCGAGGAACAGGTACAGCCGGGGCGAGGCGGGGTCGATGCCCACCTCGGACTGCGTGTAGCTGTTAAACACGGGCAAGGCCACGCAGGCCAGCAGCACGCCTATCCCCACGGCCAGCAACACGTACAGGGCCGTCTCGCCGTAGAACTCGCGCACCAGCCGCCCCCGGCCTCCGCCCAATGCCTTCTTGATGCCGATGGTGCGTGCCCGCATGAACGAGGTGGAGACGAACAGGTTGGTGAAGTTGATGCACGCGATGACGAGGATGACCACGGCCACCAGCACAAATACCAGCGTCAAGGCTTTGTCGCCCTTGTGAGAAACATCATTTCCTATAAAACCTGTGCTGAAATGCATTTCTGTCAGTGGCTCCAATAAAAGTTCTATCTCTATGTTGACCATTACCTCTTCCATGAACTCTTTTAGGATTTCGTTTATTCCACGAGTTACAAAGGGCACATCGGCTGCATTGGGAATGTCTAAAAACGTCATGAATACGTCCGACCCGTCCCAACCGCTGGATAACACGTCTATATTGCACAGCACATCCATGTCGAGACTTGAATTGGCAGGCATGTCCTCCATGATGCCGGTCACCGTATATGTATTCCCACCTATGCTGAATGCCTGTCCCATCGGTGCTTTGTCGGGAAAGTATTGCTTGGCGGCGGATTCGCTCAGCACCACATTGCTCATACCGGCCAGCACGGTGGACGGGTCGCCTTCCTTCAATCGAAAAGAGAAGAACGTGAAAAAGTTCGCATCGACCACACATATGCTGGTGTTCGGATACAGGCGGCCATCAACCCGGATGTCGCTCTGCCAATAATCCATGGTCCGGCAAGCTGCCTTCACTTGCGGAATGCGATCTTGAGCTATTTCGCCGATGTTCTCAAAAGTACTTCCGTTCTTGGTAACCTCTCCGGCCAAATTAACTTGCGTCACGACCCGGTAGATGTGTTCCTTGTTGGCGTGGAAATTGTCGAAGCTCAGCTCGTTGATGGCCCACAGCCCCACCACCAACGCCACCATGACACCCAGCGACAGGCTGGCGATGTTCAGCACGCCAACGGCTTTCTGCTTCCGGAAGTTTCGGATGAATTGTTTCATTGTTCTGATACATGAAAGATTAACGAAAAAAGGGGGCACATAGCACATGTAGTTACTTCATCCCGGCACCGGCATGTCGGGGCAAACTATGTGCGCTCACCCTATATCCAACTATGTGCGCTATGTGTCCCAATCACATGCGGCTTTGCACCTCGGCGACGATTTGCCCGTCGAACAGGTTGACAATGCGGTGGGCAAACGACGCGTCGTGCTGCGAGTGGGTCACCATGACGATGGTGGTGCCCTCGCGGTTCAGCTCGGAGAGCAGGTCCATCACGTCGCGGCCGTTTTTCGAGTCGAGGTTGCCGGTGGGTTCGTCGGCCAGGATGAGCTTGGGCTGCGCCACCACAGCCCGGGCGATGGCCACACGCTGTTGCTGCCCGCCCGAAAGCTGGTTGGGGAAGTGCTGCGCCCGGTGGCCGATGTTCATGCGGCGCAAGGCATCGTTCACCCGCTGGCGGCGTTCGGCCTTGCCTATCTTCATGTAGATGAGGGGCAGTTCCACGTTTTCGAACACCGTCATCTCCTCAATGAGGTTGAAACTCTGGAACACGAAGCCGATGGTGCCCTTGCGGGCTTGCGTGCGTTCCTTCTCTTTTAGATGCCCCACCTCGCGCCCGGCCAGGTAGTACTCGCCCGAGGTGGGGTTGTCCAGCAAGCCGAGGATGTTGAGCAACGTGGACTTGCCGCAGCCCGAAGGCCCCATGATGGCGATAAATTCCCCGTCGTCCACGTGCAGGGACACGTCGTTTAAAGCTACTGTTTCTACTTCTTCCGTGCGGAAGACTTTCCGTAAGTTTTTGATTTCAATCATGATGTTATGTTTTGATAATTGTTTTTGCTGTTTCCTGTTGTTGTTTCCCGCAGATTGAGCAGATGGGCACAGATGTGGAGGTGTCAACTCCATAAGGGAGTTTCCTTTTTACCACTTGTAACTCGTAGCTTGTAGCTTGTAGCTTGTAACTCGTAGCTCATAGTCACTCCTTGTTCAACGCCCGGGTGGGGTTGGCGGTGGCCGAGCGGTAGCTCTGCCCGCTTACGGTGGCCAGCGTGATGGCGAGCACCACCAGTCCGCCGAGCAGGAACACCCAGGCATGTACCGGCGTTTTGTAAGCGAAGTTCTCCAGCCAGCGTTGGATGAAGTAATAGGCCACCGGCACGGCTATGACGAAGGCCACGCCCAGCAGCGACAGCACGTTGCGGTTGAGCATGAGCAGGATTTCGCGCACGGACGAGCCGTTGACCTTGCGGATGGCTATTTCCTTCGCCTTTTGCTTGGTGGTGAACACAATCAGCCCGTACACCCCCATCACGGCAATGAGCACGACCAGCAGCCCGAACAGCCCGATGAGCTTGGCCATGTTGGTCTCCT
>CASFUX010000111.1 GCA_949297975.1 uncultured Bacteroidales bacterium | reverse complement strand
CAACGGCTCATGTGCCCTTCCAGGTCAATGGGGAACCCGTGGTGACCGAAAAGGATGCCCACGATGGCAAGATAGAGCAGATGATGGAAGGCTTTTACGCCGGTCCGAAAAAGCCTGAAGAACCCGAAGAACCAGCGGAAGCCCCCGAAGAGCAGGAAGAAGAACTTCCCGAGTTCAGCTTGGACGACCTGGACGATGAAAGCAAGCGCGAGGACATCGAGAACATCCCCGCCTGGAAGCGCAGGATGCGGAAACCGTAGCCCGCTCCTCGCGGAACTCCACCACACACGAACCCATGTCGCAACTATTGACCATCATATTCCTGGCGTTTTACGCCTACCTCATCCTGTCGGCCATCGCGGTGATATTGCTGGAGAACAGAAATCCGGCCAAATCCCTGTCGTGGATACTGGTGCTGATATTCCTGCCGGGGCTGGGGCTGGTGTTGTACATCGCCATCGGTCAGGACTACCGCAAGCAGAAGTTCGTGGACAAGAATACGATACAGCACCTCATCGACCGTCCCGTGGCTTCGTTCGACTTGGACCGTCTCGACACGAGCTACATGGACAACAACCAGCTCAACCTTATCAACCTGCTGTACCGCAACAGCGGTGCGGCAGGCTATGCGTTCAACAAGATAGACATTCTGTCGGAAGGCGTGGCCACTTTCGATGCCCTCTTTGAGGCCATCGAGGAGGCGCGCGACCACATCCACATCGAGTTCTTCATCTTTGCCGACGATGAGATATCCAACCGGATGCGCGAACTGCTCATTCGCAAGGCCCGTGCGGGAGTGCGCGTGCGGATGATATACGACTATTGGGGCAGCTTCCGCCTGTCCATGTCGGCCAAGTATATCCGCAGCCTGAAGGAGGCGGGCGTATATGTGCATCCGTTCCTGCCGCTGCGCCTGCGGGTGGGGCGCAGCAAGATAAACTACCGCAACCACCGCAAGATAGTGGTGGTGGACGGACGGGTGGGCTTCACCGGTGGCGTCAACGTGGCCGACCGCTATTTCAAGGGCAATTACCTCGGCAAGTGGCGCGACACCGTGGTGCGCATCGAGGGCGCGGCCATCCACGGGTTGCAGATGCAGTTTCTGCTCGACTGGCATTTCGTGGAACGCAAGTTGATTACCGCAGAGAAGTATTTCCCCGCCCCCCGGCAATTCTCCCCCAACCTCATCCAAATCGTATCCAGCGGCCCCGATACCGATTGGGAAGCCATCATGCAGGGCATCACGGCGGCCATCATGTCGGCCACGAAGTACGTCTATATCCACACACCCTATTTCATCCCGAACGACTTGGTGCTGGGTGCGGTGCAGATGGCCGCGCTGAGCGGGGTCGATGTGCAGCTGATGATACCCGCGCGTTCCGACTCGCGCTTCACCGATGCCAGCACGTCCAGCTACATGGGGCAGGTGCTGGAGGCGGGGGTGCGCGTGCTGCGCTACGGCGACGGCTTCCTACACAGCAAGGCCATCGTGATAGACGATTTCATCTCCATCGTGGGGTCGTGCAACATGGACGAACGCAGCTTCAACCAGAACTTCGAGCTGAACGCCTTCATCTACGAGGAGGCCACCGCTTGCCGCTTGCGCGACCTCTTTGTGCGCGACAAGGAAAAATGCGAGGAACTCACCTTGGAGGCTTGGAGCAACCGCCGCCGCTGGGACCGCTTGAAGGAATCCGTCGCCCGCCTGTTCAGCCCGCTGCAATAGCGGAAGCCCCATCCCCCCGCGCATTCGTGCGCCTGATTTTTCCAAACGATGAGCAGATGTTTCCCCAAACGTGAGCAGATGTTTTCCCAAACGTGAGCATAAATTCTACTGCCCACAGTTATGGGTTATACAACCCACAATTATGGGTTATACAGCTCACAGTTATGGGTTGTACGACCCACAGCTGTGGGTTATAAAAGTCATGAGCATGATTCGGAAATATCATGCTGGCTGTTCGGAAATATCATGCCGGTGAGTTGGGGAAAGCGGCTTGTTGCCGGGTGCGCTAACCCCGGGGAAATTTTTAGAAGAAACTCACAATCAGCCCCGCGCAGCCTATCACCACGATGACGCTCCCCGTAATGAGGTTGATGAGCCTCAGTCCCCTCAATCCCAATTTGTTTTTGAAATGGCTCACGATGTAGGTGAGCAGCAGCCACCACGCCGTGGCTCCCACGAGGATGCAGCCGATACCCACCAGATAGTGCAGGGCAGGACTGCGCTCGGCGATGAAGTCGAACCGCGCGAACAACGCCATGAGCACGAACAGGATGAGCGGGTTGGAGAAGGTTAGCCCGAAGGCGGTGAAATAGTCGCTCACGAGGCTGCCTTTGGAGACCACGTGGGGCTGTGTCTGCGAGGTGGGGCGGCTCTTGATGATGAATGCGCCGAACAGCACCACCACGAAGGCTCCCGTGAACTGGAACACGGCCTGGTGCGCCTCGATGAACCCGATGACGAACCGCAGGAAGAACAAGGTGATGAACGTGTACACCAGGTCGGACGTGGTGGCACCCAGCCCCGTGACGATGCCGTGTGCCCGTCCGCGTGTCAGGGTGCGCTGCACGCACAACATGCCGATGGGTCCCAGCGGCACCGAGATGCACAGCCCGACGATGATGCCTTTTATTGCCAGTTCAAGCATGGGATGAATCCTTGTCTTGTTTCATAACGCAAAAGTAGGGATAAATGTTGACACCGGGAAAAAAACGCTTCTTCAGTCCCGTGCTTGCCGGGCGGATGCCACGTCATGGACACATAGTCCGCAGCAGAGACGGGCGTGCCCCGTCTCCGGGAAGCACACACAGCCTTGCGACCTGATGGGCAGCAGTAAAGGATGATATATGGCAAGTTATTGTGAGCTTCTTATCTGCGCAAGATGGGGCATGTTATCCCCTTATATAAAGCTATTGTGCCTATTGTGTTTTGATCCGACAACGTACTCAAATCCAAGCGGATGGGCTTCTCGTTGACCCCGTACTTGACAGTAAGTTGCTTCAGTGTTTGCTGCCCTCCACATAATCGGTTATAACCTGTGCTTTATTACGGCGGATACCTCCGTCAAAACGGCACCCGCGGTCCTTGCATTTATACCGTTACGTGCAGCCTTTCAGACCATTCCTAACCACATTTTTGACCTATAAAAAAGCATTTTTTTACCATATCAGTGAAAATCTTCACAAATATATAAATCAACTTGTTGAAAAAAAATTATCATCCTAATTCTCTACCCCGCTTTTTCCTTGGTACAAGCAGGAAAAACATCTGCCGATGGGATGGAAAAAAAGAGCATGTCCCGGTGACAAGGCATCGGGACATGCTGTGTATTCGCTTCAACTCACGCTATTTCTGGTCGTACCAACCGGCGTACATGGCGTAGTTGTGTGCTATCTTGCGGTTTATCTCGTTAGTCTGTTCCGGTGGCACGGCCTTGACCTGTTTGGCCGGCACGCCCGCCCACATGGTGTAGGGCGGTATCTTGGTGCCGCTCAGCACCACCGAACCGGCGGCCACGATGGCTCCCTCGCCCACCTCGGCATGGTCGAGCAGCACGCTGCCCATGCCCACGAGCGCATAATCGCATACTTTCGCGCCGTGCACCGTCACGTTGTGCCCGATGGACACGTAGTCGCCTATCTCGATGACCGACTTCTCATAGAGGGTGTGCAGCACGGAACCATCCTGTATGTTCACGTGGTTGCCGATGCGGATGGAGTTGACGTCGCCGCGCAGCACCGCGCCAAACCACACGCTGCACCCGTCGCCCATGGTCACGTCGCCCACCACGGTGGCGTTCTCCGCCAGGAAGCAGTCCTTTCCTATCACGGGGGTAAAACCCCGAACTGATTTAATCAATGCCATGACATTTACTATTTTACGATTTACAATTTACAATTTCAAATGGGATCGATGGCGCAGATGCCTGCGGATGGCATCGGGGCACACGGATTCCACGGATAGAAAGAATTATTACGGATGGTTTCCCATAGGTTACGCAGATTGAGGGCGAAAGATTTTTCGCCCCTACAAGCATATCCGTTCCTTACCTCTTGCCTCTTTTTCCTCTTATTCCTTGCCTCTTGCCTCTGCCTCGCGGCGGTCGAGCAGCTGGATGTCGCTGGCCACGATTTCCACCATGGTGCGCTTCACGCCGTCCTTGCCCTCCCATGTGCGGGTCTGCAACTTGCCTTCTACGTAAAGCAAACGTCCTTTGCGGATGTACTTCTCGGCCAGTTCGGCCAGGTTGCGCCATGCCACGATGTTGTGCCACTCCGTGCGTTCGGGCACTTGCGTGCCGTTGGGCAGGGTGTAGCCACGGTCGGTCGTGGCAAGGGGAAAGGTGGCTACTGCCACATTCTTGTCCAGATAACGCACTTCGGGGTCGCGCCCCACATTTCCTAATAAAATGACTTTGTTGATGGACATAATTCTGCTACAAGCTACGAGCTACGAGCTACGAGTTATAAGTTGACAAGCCCCCTTTAGGGGGTTGGGGGTCAAAACGCGCTGTACACTGCTATGACCAACACGGTGGCGGCGAGCACCCACAAGGGGAGGTATTGAAACCACGCACGCGGGAGGTCGCTGCGCTGCACGGCTTGCGGACGGAAACTGCGGAGCAAGTAGTAGCACAACCACGCCGCACCCAGTCCTACCAACGTGCCGCCCAGGATGTCGCCGGGGAAATGCACGCCCAAGTAGATGCGCGAATAAGAAGTGACCACCGCCCACAAGAATAGCGACCAGGCATACCACTTGTCGCGGAACAGCAGGGTACAGAACAGGGCCAGACCGAACGTGTTCGCGGCATGGGACGACACAAAGCCGTACCGTCCCCCGCGATAGCCATTGACAGTATGCACCAGTTCCTGCAAGCCTGCGGTGTGAGTCGGTCGCGGACGCTGCACCCACTCCTTGATGAGGCCGGATGCCACCTGGTCCGCCAGCACAATGCAAAGCACCACGGCCAGCACCACCCACACCGACTCCCTGCGCCACGTGCGAACCATCAGCCACAACAAGGCCGCATAAAACGGTATCCACACCGCCACCTGGCTGAAAGCGTACATGAACGTGTCCCAATAGGGCGCGTGCAAGCCGTTGAGGAAAAGGAAAAGAGAAGCGTCCACAGCAATTAACAATGAAAAATGAATAATGAACAGTTAACAATGAAAAATGCTTCGCCTCCGGAACAGGAGTGGAAATTGTTAATTATTAATTGTTCATTATTCATTCAACTAAATTTTTTCCAAATGCTTGGCTTCGGTCCAACCTTGGCGGCCGTCGCCAATGACGATTTCCATCCAGTCGCCCAACGTGCTTTTCACCGCGACTTTCGTGCCTTCGTGTAATTCGAAGAGGTCGGTGCCGCTGCGGTCGGGCGAACTTTTCACTGTGACGATGCCGGTCATCACCACAGCATCGCGGTGATTTTGGAAGTCATTCTTGCGGGTGATGGAGCATATCAGCGAGATGCCGCTGGAAAGCAGAAAGACGATGCCCAGTACGAAAGCCGCTTTGCGCACACCGCGCGACTTGGCAAAGACGAACGTGAGACCACCTGCCAGGCACAGCAGGAACAGTCCCCAGCTGGCATACAGCCATTGGTCGGATGTATAACGGCTCACCAGGCTCTGTATCCAACGCTTGACGAAAAACACTTGCGCGGGTGGTATGTTGTCGATGACCCGTTCCTGTGCCAATTGCAGGTTATAACGCGCATCATCGAAGCGGGGGTTGAGGCGCAAGGCCCGTTCGTAGTTCAAGATGGAAAGCGCCACCTCGCCCGCCTTGAAATAGGCGTTGCCCAGGTTGTAATACAATTCGGGAGCCACGCCCTGCTCTTGCAGCAGTTGCTCGTAGGCATCGGCAGCTTGCCGGTATTCGCCCTCGCTGTACAACTGGTTCGCCCTCTGCAACAAGTCCGCATCCCCGGCTGCTGCCGCCTGCGCGAACCAACCGCCCAAGAGGAGCATGAAACAAAATATCTTCTTCATTCCGCAGTTAGTAGTTAATAGTTAATAGCTAGTAGCTAATAGTTAGTGGTTAGTAGTACTTGTAGCTCGTAGCTCGTAGCTTGTAGCTAACAGCCCTACCGCTTTATCTTTCCTTCCAGGTCGCTGATGGCCTGCGCAGTATCCTCGAAGAGAGTACCCATTTCCTGCTGTCCCGAGTTCGGGGCATAGCGGGCAAACTCGCAGGTGTTCAATATCGTCATCACCCGGTCAATGAGCGGTTCATCCACCGCGCGTGCCGTCAGTTCGCTGGCTACGTTGTCCTTGTTCAGCGAGGCAACCGGTATCGACATCTTGTCGCTCAGGTAGGTCCACATGGCCTTCAGCACTTCGTCATAGAACAAGTCCTTTTTCCCTTCGTTCAAGAGCTTCTGAGCCGCTTTCAGCCGTTTGCGGGCCACCTTGTTCGCCCGCTTGTTCTTCACCAAACGTACATTGGCGTTTTCCTTTGCCTGCTTGCTCAGCACGATGAACACGAGCAAGGTCAACGCCAGCGGTACCAGGTACATGAGCCACGAAGTGAGCGAGCCGACCTTCGGTGTCTGCTCGGGCACGATGTCCATGCTGTCCGTGTGGATGTAACGGATGTCGCTGCCCAGCTGTTTCACGTCCTCCTTGCCCGCATAGTTTTCCACCACGGTGGCGGGAGCAGAGCCTTCCTCACCCTTCAACACGTTGAGGTGGTAGGCAGGCGTGGTGAGTGTCTTGTACGAACGGGTTTTCGTGTCGAAATAGCATAATTCCACCGGTGGGATGTCAAACTCGCCCGAGTGGCGGGGAATGAATAAGTATTCCACCGTCTTTTTCCCGTTGACTCCGGATGCCGTCACCTTGAAGTCGTTGGTCACCTTCGGGTCGTAGCGTTCGAAGCTGTCGGGCAGTTTCACCGACGGGGTCTTGAGCATCCGCATGTTGCCCGCCCCCTCTATCGTGATGGTCATGGTCACGGCCTCGTTGGCCTTGACTTCCTGCGCCGAAAGCGTGGAGTTCATCTGGAAGCTGCCCACCGTGCCGTTGAAAGCCATCGGGCGGTTGGCCGTGGGCAAGGCATCCACCTGTATCTTCACACCTGGTGCCGTGACATCGCGCGACACGTTGGTGTACGAATCGAAAAAGCTGTCGAAAATGCTGCGCCGGGGACTGGTGTTCTCAATGCGGATGACCACTTCGAAGTCGGCTGGTTCCACTTCGGCCACGCCGCTGCGCTGGGGGAACAGCACCGTCTGGTACAAGTCGGCCGTGGCATAGTTGCGTCCGTTGTAATTCTCCAATGTGAGCTGCGACTGGGTTTCCAGATCGTTCTTCATAAAGCCTTTGAAGTCGGGCATTTTCTTCACGCCCGCATTCACCACGGCCAGCGTGGAATAAAGCCGGTACGTGAGCAGCACGGCCTCCTGCTCGTACACCTTCGTCTTCGACACGATGGTACGGATAAAGAGGTTGTCGCCCGAGATGCTCGTGCCGGATTGCCCTTGCGTCGCGCTGCCTCCTTGCGACCCGCCCGGCTGCTGAGCCGGTTGCTGTGCATCGGCGGGCAGCACCTCGATTCTGAGACCGTTGGAAGTGTACTTCTTGTTTTTCACCATGATGGAGGCGGAGGGGATGGTAAACCGCCCCGTGCCTTTGGCCAACAGGGTGTACGTGTACTTGTAGGACTCGCTGGACGTGCGTTCGCCATTGATGATGCTCTTGCTCGACAAATGCGACTCGAACGGGCCTGCCAGCACGTCGAAGTCCTTGATTTCGGGCAGGCGGAAGTCCTTGCCTTTCGCATTGACGCTGAACGACACCTGGAACGGCTTGTCGAGTATCACCTTCGACGGACCGGTGGCTTGGAACTTCACTTCGTCGGCAGCCACCGCCGCTCCCGCCACCCACAGGAAGAGCAGGAGCAGCATTTGCTTTATATTCCTATTATATATATGTGTCATATGTTTGGGATTGCAGATTTCAAATTGTTTCCCGCAGATTTCGCAGATTTACGCAGATTAGTTCTTGTCTCTGTATTGTTTCCCGCAGATAGCGCAGATTGATTAGCAACTAACCGTTAATCACTAATCACTAATCGTTATTACCAGTCCTTTTCCACATTGCGTGTGCCACGGGCTTTCTGGGCTTTCACCTTTTCCTGCGTGTCTTTTTCATCTTCCAGCAAGGCATCCAGGATTTGCTGCGCATTTTCCTGGGACAACTGCGGTTCTTGCTGTTGAGGCTGCTGCTGTTGCTGGTCTTGCTGGTCTTGCTGGTTCTGCTGATCTTGCTGGTCTTGGTTTTGTTGTTCCTGTTGCTGTTGTTCTTGTTGGTTTTGTTGCTGTTGTTCTTGTTGCTGATTTTGTTGTTGCTGCTGCTGTTGTTGTTTCAGCATTTGCTGGGCGAAGGCCAGGTTGTAGCGCGTCTCGTCGTCCGCCGGGTTGTTTTTCAAGGCCTGCTTGTAGGCCTCGATGCTTTGCCCCACCTGGTTGCCCATTAGCAGGGAGTTGCCGATGTTGTGGTAGGCGGCAGCCAATTTCGCCTTATCATTCGGGGTTTGTGCCGCTGCGTTGCCATAATACTTCATGGCTTCCTCGTACTTTTCCTGACGGAACAGGGCGTTGCCCAGGTTGAAGTTGGCCTCGAACGAGGTCGGCTTCTTCTGCAAGCCTTTGCGGTACTCCACCTCCGCCTCCGTAAACTTGCCGTCCTCATACAGCTTGTTACCCGTGCGCACGTCCGCCCCTTCCTGTTGGGCATACACACCGCACATGGCAGACAGCAAACCGATAATCAATAAGAACCGTTTCATCTCACTTGCTAATCTTTTCCTTCAAATCGAATATATGAATCTTCGCCAGGCGTTTGTTCTTACGGGTAAAGACGAAGAAATCCAGCAACAGCAGGAACAAGGCGAAGAACGCAAACGACTGGAACTGCTCGTTGTGTTCGGTGAACACCTTGGTCTCAATTTCCGCCGTAGCCAGTTTGTCCAGCTCGTTGCTCACCGCACGCAAGGCCGTGTTCGTGTTGTCGGCACGCACATAAATGCCGCCGCCCGCCTGCGCTATCTCGCGGCACATGTCCTCGCTCAGCTTGGATACCACCACGTTGCCGCTCTTGTCCTTCCAAAAACTCATGGTGCCGGGCACTGGGATGGGCGAACCCTCGGGGCGACCCATACCCACCACGTTGACCACAATGCCGTTGTCGGCAGCCAGTTTGGCCGCGCCCACGGCATCGTCCTCGTGGTTTTCGCCATCGGTTATCACGATGATGGCGCGACCTGCCTCGCTTTTCTGTCCGAACGACTTAATGGCCAAATCGATGGCCGTGCCGATAGCCGTGCCTTGGCGGGGCACCATCTGCGTGTTGACCGACGAAAGGAACATCTTGGCCGACACGTAATCCACCGTGATGGGCAGCTGCACGTAGGCATCGCCCGCAAACACAATCATGCCCACCTTGTCGTCCTGCATGTCGTCCACCAACTGGGCCACCATTTGCTTGGCTTTGTCCAGGCGGCTGGGCTGGATATCCTCCGCCAGCATGGAGTTGGACACGTCCAACGCTATCATTACTTCGATGCCTTGCCGCTTCACCGTCTCCTCCTTCGAGCCGAACTGCGGTTGCGCCAGCACCACGATGAGCAATATCAACGCGGCCAACTGCAAATAAAACTTCACATGCGGACGCACATGCGACACGTTCGGTGCCAGCTGCTCCAGCAACTCGGGGTTGCCGAACTTGCGCTCGTTCCGCCGTTTTCTATATCCGGCATACAAGAACACCCCTATCAGTACAGGTACCAACAGGAGCAAAAACAAGTATTCCGGTGCTGCAAATCTAAACATAAAAACAATTTATCTACTAACCCCCAACCCCCTAAAGGGGGCTTTGGCGGTGCTTTATCTTAAGTCAACTGTGCCATCATCAGGAAGGCACAAGGAACAATTTTAGCCCCCACAAGTCCCCTTTAGGGGATTTAGGGGTTCACGGGTTGGTGCGCAGGTACGTGTTGCGCAACGCCACCTCCGCTGCCAGGAACACGAACGCCAGCAAGGCGAAAAGGTGGTAGGCTTCTTCCTTCTTGCTGAACTCGCGCACCCGTATCTTCGTCTTTTCCAACTCGTCTATTTCCTTGTATATCGTGCGCAGGGAGTTGTTGTCCGTGGCACGGAAATACACGCCTCCGGTCATCTGGGCGATTTCCTTCAGCGGTTCCTCGTCAAAGTTGCCGTCCACCACCTGGTAGCGTACGCCGAGCGGCGTTTGGTAGGGCATCCGGATCTCCCCGTGCGACCCGACCCCGATGGTATATACCCGCACCCCGAAGGTTTGCGCTATCTCGCCCGCCGTGAGGGGTGTCACGTCGCCCCGGTTGTTCGTGCCGTCGGTCAGCAGAATGATGACCTTGGAGCGTGCCGGGCCGTCCTTGATGCGCCCCACTGCGTTGGCCAATCCCAGACCGATGGCCGTACCGTCCTCTATCATGCCGAAGTCCACGGCATTGAACAAGTTGATGAGCACGGCGTGGTCGGTAGTCAGCGGGCATTGCGTGAAGCTCTCGCCGGCAAACACCACCAGGCCGATGTTGTCGTTGGGACGCGACTTGATGAACTCGATTCCCAGGGATTTCGCCGCTTCCAGCCGGTTAGGCGAGAAGTCGGGCAGTTCCATGGAGCCGGATATATCCAACGCCAGTACGATGTCGATGCCCTCGGTGTTCTCGGTCTTCCAGCTGTCCGACTTTTGAGGACGGGCCACCGCCACGATGACGCACGCGATGGCCAGCACCCGCAACACGAAAGGCAGGTGCCGCAACCGCAGCCGCAAGGTCTTGGGATATTCCTTCAACCGCTGCTGGGAGGATATTTGCAGGCTCGCGTCTGACCGCTGCATCTCCCACACGTACCAGAACACCACCGGTATCAGCAGCAACAGAAACAACAAGTATTCCGGATTATGAAAGGTCATATTAACGTTTAACGATTAGTGATTAACGATTAGTGGTTCATGTTTAATGATTAGTGTTTAACCACTTGCTCTTTGCTTTCGGGGTATTTCCCTTTCTACTTTCAACTTTCAACTTTCTGCTTTCTCCTTTGTACTTTCACCCTTTTCCTCGGTCGGCGGTTCGGGTTCGTGCGGCATGGTTTGCTCCACAAAGGTGAAGGCATCCTTCAAGCTTTGTTCACATTCAGAGGGCGAGGGCTGCCATTTGGCAAACTTCGCCAAGTCGGCCGTGCGCAGCATGTCAGCCAACTTGCCGTACAATTCCTTGGAGTCCTTCTTCATCTGCCGCAGACCGTCTAATATCTCGTTGGAAGTCATTTCACAGGCATTCACCCCGAATGTGCGGTCGATGTACAGGCGCACCGTGTCGGTGAGTTGCGTGTAGTATTCCTTCAACCGGCCTTGTTGCCAAGGCTTTTCTTCTTTCAACCGGTTCAACGCCTCCAACGCCACCTCGTGGGCGGGACGTTCCGGCTCGGCAGCCGCAGGTTCGAACACGGGTTTCTTCTGCACGTACTTCCGCACGAGCACATACACGCCTGCGCCCACGGCGGCAACTGCCAACACCAGTAGGACGATTTTGAATAAACACAACCAATTAAAGCGCGGGCGGTACACCGGCTTGATGTCGGTGATGGAATTGGCCTCCATGTCCACTTCGAACGGCTGCACCACCTTCAGCGAGAGCGATTTCGACCATAGCGTGTCGCCGCCCTCCACAAATGCAAACGGCGGTATGTACAACAGCGAGTCCTCAAAGGCTGTCACCACAT
>CASFUX010000110.1 GCA_949297975.1 uncultured Bacteroidales bacterium | reverse complement strand
CACGTCGGCGGGGTAGGAGTAGGGCAGGCCGAACTCTGCCAGGATGGCGTGCATCTCGGTGTTGTTCTGTCCCTTGTCGCCCAGTATGTCCACCACCTCGCCGATGGGGCTTTTGCCCCTTTCTTCCCACGAGATGATTTTCACGATGGCCTTCTGCCCGTCCTTCGCCCCTTTGAGTTTGTCTTTGGGAATGAAAATGTCGCTGTTCATCACCCGGTTGTCCAGGATGAGGAACGCGTAGCCCGGAGCCACATCGAGCACACCCACGAACGTGTCCTTCGAGCGTTGGAGTATCTCCACGATTTCCCCTTCGGGTTCTTGTCCTTTCCGGCGTGCATAGAGGTACACCTTGGCGCGGTCGCCGCTCAGGGCGTGGCGGGTCTTGCGTTCGGGAATGAAGATAGGTTCGCCGCCGTCGTCGGGGCGCAGGTACATTTTCACGCCGTGCCGCTCGATGGTGCCCTCGGTGTATCCGCCGCGCGGGTTGAGCTTGAACTTGCCCCGCCCCTCGCGGATGACGAGGTCCTCGTCGCACAGTTCGAGCATGATGTCGCCCACGAGCAGGCGTTGCGCCTCGGACTTGATGCCCAGCAGGGCCGACATTTGTTTATAGTTGAACGTCTGGTCGTGGTTATCGTTGAACGCATCGATGATGCGCCGGGTCAGCTCCTGTCTGCCCGTGCGCCGTGCGGCGGGCTGCCCGTTGTTTCTCTTTCTTGACATAATGATGCTTGATTAGGATATGCAAAGATAGTGAAAAAGGGGAAACGTGTGCATACCCGGCGTGAGTCCAGCCTGAAAAGACGTGCATATTTGCGCTCATAGTTGTGCAGTTGTCAGCATGTTTTTCTGTATCTCCCGGCATGAAGTTGTCGTCTCACGGCCGTGACACACCTGTCTCACGGCTGTGATACACCTGTTCCACGGCTGTGAGACGACAACTTTCCTGGTTCAAAGACACGAAACGGGCAGGGGAAATGCAAGACATTTCCCAACTATTTGTTGTACTTTTGTGAGGGAAGAATTGTCGGCAAGATGGATATCTGGAGCAAAAAGAAACGTTCGGCCGTCATGGCGAAAATCAGGAGCAAGGACACGAAGCCCGAGTGGATCGTGCGCCGCTACCTGTATGCCCGGGGCTACCGTTACCGCAAGAACGTGAAAGGGTTGCCTGGCACGCCCGACATCGTGCTGCGCAAGTACGGCATTGTGATATTCGTGCACGGATGTTTCTGGCACGGGCACGAAGCGGACAGCCACATCCCGAAGTCCAACAGCGACTTCTGGCGCGAGAAAATAGCCCGCAACCGCCGTCGCGATGCCCGTAACAAGGCTGAACTGAAGCGGATGGGTTGGAAGGTGATGACCATCTGGGAATGCCAGTTGAAGCCTGCCGTGCGCCAACAGACGTTGCTTGAGATGGAATACCACATCAACCATTCGTACCTGGAGCGTTTCCGGGTGAAGAAGCCCGCGCTCTACCCGCAGGGAGAAGATGTGCCGCCCGCCTTGGCAGCCGAACCCGATGCGCCGTACGGGAATGACCCGCAGGCGGCAGACGGATAGGGGCAATGGGGCAGGATGCGTTTTTTTTGATGCGCAATCATTAACATTTATAAGGAAAGAGCATTTTCTATTTCGGCAATTTAAGCGTACCTTTGTGCCTCATTATTGGTACTATATTATATGGCAGAAATCAAGAAAACAATAGACAAGATTGTCGAAGGCATACAGGAACGCAAGGGGAAACGCATCGTCATCGTGGATATGAGCGAGTTGCACGATGCGCCGTGCAGCTACTTCGTGATATGCGAGGGCGACTCGAGCGTGCACGTGAACGCCATCGCCGAGTCGGTGAAGGACTGGGTGCGCGACGAGATACGCGTGAAACCCGCCGCCATCGACGGGATGGAAAACGGCGAATGGGTGGCCATGGACTACCAGCAAATCATCGTGCACGTGTTCCGCCGCGCCGCCCGCGACTTCTACGACATCGAGCACCTGTGGGAAGACGCCAAGCTCACCGAGATACCCGATGAGGAGCAAGCCGGTTGCTTGCCTCTTACCTCTTGCTCTTTACCTCTTTTCAGTTAATCAGTCATTCAATCCTTCAGTTATTCATCCTAGGAATGGAAAATAACAGACCAAACCCACAACCGGGCAACCCCTTCCAGCCGGAACGGCGCACGCCCGGCAAATTCAAGTTCAATTTCTCGTGGATATACGGGCTTATCATTGTCATCCTGCTCGGCTCCCTTTTCTTGGGCGACAGTGGCACGATGCGCGAGGTATCCTATTCCAAGTTTGAAGACCTCGTGAAAAGCGGGGCGGTGGAACGCGTCCGCGTGTTCACCTCACGCAATACGTTGGAAGCCAAGATCACGTCTGAGGCGGCCAAGGAACTGTTCGGCGACTCGGGCACGGGCAGCCCTATGGGCGATGGCAGCCGCAGCATCGTGGTGAGCATCCCCTCGGTGGAGGTGGTTACCGACTTCATGCAGCAGGCCAAGGAACAGTACGGCTACACCGGCGATGTGGACTACAAGGAGGGACGCAACTACTTCGAGATGTTCATTTACAGTTTCCTGCCCATCCTGCTGCTCATCTTCTTCATTGTATATATGAACCGCCGCATGTTGTCGCAGGCAGGTGGCGGGGGCGGCGGCGTGTTCAGCGTGGGGCGGTCCAAGGCGCAGCTGTTCGACAAGGCATCGGCGCAGAAGACCACCTTCAAGGATGTGGCCGGACTGGAAGGTGCCAAGCAGGAAGTGGAGGAAATCGTCTCCTTCCTGAAAAATCCTTCGAAATACACCCAGCTGGGCGGCAAAATACCCAAGGGCGCGTTGCTTGTAGGTCCTCCGGGCACGGGCAAGACGTTGCTGGCTAAAGCCGTGGCGGGTGAGGCGGACGTGCCTTTCTTCTCCATGTCGGGGTCGGACTTCGTGGAAATGTTCGTGGGCGTGGGAGCTTCCCGGGTGCGCGACCTCTTCCGCCAGGCCAAGGAAAAAGCTCCTTGCATCATCTTCATCGACGAAATAGACGCTATCGGCCGTGCCCGTGGACGCAATCCGAACATGGGGGCGAACGATGAACGCGAGAATACGCTCAACCAGCTCCTGACCGAGATGGACGGCTTCGGCACGAACAGCGGGGTCATCATCCTGGCCGCCACCAACCGCGCCGATATCCTGGACAAGGCTCTGCTGCGTGCCGGACGCTTCGACCGGCAGATACACGTGGACCTGCCCGACATACAGGAACGCAAGGAGATATTCAACGTGCACCTGCGCCCCATCAAGATTGACGAGAGCGTGGACGTGGACTTCCTGGCCAAACAAACGCCGGGCTTCTCGGGGGCGGACATCGCCAACGTGTGCAACGAGGCCGCTCTCATCGCCGCCCGCAAGAGCAAGGAGTTCGTGGACAGGCAAGACTTCCTCGACGCGGTAGACCGCATCGTGGGCGGACTGGAGAAGAAAAACAAAATCATGACCCTCTCCGAAAAGCGTTCCATCGCCTGCCACGAGGCCGGGCACGCCACCATCAGCTGGAAGTTGGAACACGCCAACCCGCTGGTGAAGGTGACCATCGTGCCGCGCGGCGAGGCTCTCGGCGCGGCCTGGTACTTGCCCGAGGAACGCCAGTTGACCAACGAGGAGCACCTGCTGGACGAGATGTGCTCCACCTTGGGCGGGCGGGCTGCCGAGGAGTTGTTCCTGCACCAGATATCGACCGGTGCGCTCAACGACCTGGAGCGCGTGACGAAGCGTGCCTATGGCATGGTAGCCTACTTCGGCATGAGCGCGAAGCTGCCCAACATGAGCTACTACGACTCCACCGGGCAGTCGGATTACGGCTTCACCAAGCCCTACAGCGAGAAGACCGCCGAACTCATCGATGCCGAGGCCAAGAAGATTGTGGCCGAGCAATACGAACGCGCCAAGAAGATATTGGAAGAAAACGCCGAAGGCCACAACCGCCTGGCCGAGCTGCTGATGGAGCGGGAAGTCATCTTCGCCGAAGACCTCGAAAAGATATTCGGCCCGCGCCCGTGGACCTCGCGCAGCGACGAACTGATGGCCATGAACGAGGAAAGCAAGAAGCAGCCGGATGCGGAAGATACCGCCACCCCGTCCTCAAGCACGCCCCAATCGGCGGAATAGGCACACGAGGCTTCAGGCAATGTGAAATAACATACACGGAATGCACAGGAAGTTATCTTTTTTCTCCTGTGTGTTCCGTTTATTCTTTTAGGAAAACTCCCCACATTTCCCTCAAAATAGTTGCACAAACCAAAATATTCCCATACATTTGCCTTGTCAATCCCTGAAGGCTTATGGGGTGAATGCCTAAAAACAACGGCCATGACGCATAACGACCAGCTACATAAGAGCAGCCTTTCTCTCCCCGGCTTCCGTTCCGGGACGTGGCTGCACGGCCGTCTTACCCCCCCCCCCCCATTAACTTTTGTTCACATATCTATCCGCTATCCGAAGGCTGCCTTTGCGCCTTTGGCGGGTGCGTTGTGCCGGCACGTGAGGATGCCCGGCACAACCCGCTATTGCAGCCTCCGTAAGAAAGCGGACGGAGTACATCGCTTAATCGTAAATGGCAAATCGTCCAATCGTAAATCGTAAATCGTCCAATCGTAAATCGTAAATCGTAAATCGTAAATCGTCTAATAGTAAATTAAATATTGTTATGAAAATCTCTCATCTTGTATGGTGCAGCCTGCTGGCCGTGAGCAGTCTGGCAGCACAGAACCTCCAAGTGGCACCGATGGTGCAACCTCCAAGCGGGACAATACAGGTTGTTCCGCAAGTCAAGAAACCCGAAGCGAAGGCATTGCAGGCGCAAGCACCTCTTGTGACGAAAATCACCGTTGAGGCAGAGGCGGTAAAGGCGAAGGTCGCACCCTCCGTACAGCCTGTGGTGAAAAACCGGCAAAACCTGAAACCCTTTGCCGTGGCTCCCAACGGACAAGGAAAGGGTTTGCAACTTGCCCCCGCCGCCCCGCAGGCCATGCAGCCCGTGAAAGTGCAGCCGGGCTTGATGCCCTCCGCCCTGCTCCCCGGCACGGCAGCCACCAAATCGATGAAGGCCGGGGAAGCGGACGAAGTACCCAGCTTGGTCTATTTGGATGAAGGTTTCACCGTAACTCCTTTGCCCGCCAATCCCGGCAGCCCGCTGGAGATAAAGGCCACCATCAAAAACACCGGCTCTAACGCTTACACAGGGTGGCTCTATGCGGCCTTGGTCACGTTGGACGGTGAGGGCAACATCACCGACATACCTTATACTTCTTCCCACGGCACGGCTGTGGACCTGCCCGCCGGACAGCAGCAGGAACTGACGTTCACCGGCACGCTGGGAGCCGAGGTGTTGCCGGGTAATGAATACTACCTTATGTTCACTGACATCAACTATTTATTCCCATCGGAGCAAGGAAGCGTTTATGGTATTCCTGTGAACTATAACATCGAGATGCTCACCGCATGGAGCGACTTGCCTGACAAGGTGACGCAGTATGCCGACGGTATGCTCAACGTGGAAATCAAAAACAACATGGCAGGATGGATGGAAGGCGACTTGTACTTGTTCCTTTGCCCTGCCGGCACTATGACTGCCCAATATTATAGCTCCACGACCCCTTCCATCATGGCGGGCATGAACAGCACGGTGGGCATCCCCTACAACGTGTGGGACTTGCCCGCAGGCAGCTACGACCTGTATATTGGCTACATGGGGCAAGGCGGATGGTACTACTTGACTGCACCCGATGGGGCCGCCTATAAGACCATCACCGTGGAAGAAGGCACGGCACCGCAATTGGCCCTCCTGGAGGGACAATGCACCTTGTCCGACCTGTGCGCCGGGGAAGCCTACGAATACAAGGCCGTGCTGAAGAACAACGGCGGCAGCCCCATCACCAGCGACTTCACCGCCGAACTGCTCGTCCTTCAGGAAGGACAGCTTTACATCTTTGACGGAGGTCGCCTGGGCACGGAATACGCCGTTGCCATCAATCCGGACGAAACGGCCACCCTCACCTTCAGCGGCACGCTCAGCCCGAATGTGCAGCCCGGGCAGTATCTCCTGGCCATCACGTGGGCGGTCAACCAAATCGTGCCCGGCGAGGATGAAACCGGCACGGACGATACGCGCGACGGGTTTATCGATGTGCTGCTCACCTATCCCCACCTCAGCGTGGCCGGAGACTACAAGCCCAGCGACATGGCACAGGGCGAAAACACGCCCCTGTTCCCCACCGTCCTCAACAGCGGGAAGGGCAATTTCAAAAGTCCGATATACTTCTACCTCACCCCGGCAGGCCAGGAGGGCGGCGAACCGGCGTATATCACCGGTGCGAACGCGGACATCGCAGCGGGCGCATCGTCTTACGTTTATATCCGATACGAGACCGCGACCGTCGAACCGGGGCTGTATGACGTGCATTATGCCTATGCCATCCAAAACCAGCTGTTCGACCTCGCGTGGCCGGACGGCGTGGAAAGCGTACAGACCCGCGTGACGGGTATCGATGCGCTGGCGTTCGACCCGGCGGAAGTCGTCGTGTCGCCCCTCTATCCGGGCGAGCAGGCCACCGTGACCGTAACTTTCACCAACAGCGGCGATGACTACGCGGGCGAGGTGAAGCCCTGGTTGTTTAAAGTCAATGCCGACGGCGAACAGGGACCTTGCTTGGACTTGGAAGCCAAGGAATGCAACGTGCCGAAAGGCGGCGAACAGCAAGTAACCTTCACGGGCACATTGGACAACTACATGGTGGGCACGTATTACCTCGGCTTCCAGAAGGCGAACGGCGACTATGCCGTATATGCCGAAGGGACGGGGAATTTGATACCTGTAACGGTAACGCGCAAGGTGACGATAGACGCGGAAAAGCTCAACCTCCCCGACAACCTGACGCAATACCGGGACGACACGCTCAACCTGTCCATGCAGAACAGCGGCGAGGAATTTATGGACGACGTGTACCTCTACCTCACGGAGGATACGGACAATGGAAGCATTGTTTACTATACCAACACGGGATATGGGTACACCTTCGGCAAGACGTATCCCGTCGAACTGACTATTCCTTATAATATATGGGACCTGACACCCGGCAATTACCGCCTGAAACTGGGTTGGATGCGTGACAACGTGCTTTACCACATCACGCTGCCCGACGGCTCTGCCTACCACCCCGTGACGGTAACGGGGGCGGAAGCTCCCGCACTGGCCATCCAGTCGGAAAGCATCCAAAGGCCCGATATTTATTCGGGCGTGCCCTTTGACCTCCAAGTTACCTTTACCAACACGGGCGGCAACTTCGAAAGCAACGTTACTCCTGTGCTGGGCCACACAGAGGCCGGAGATGGCGGCAACATCTTTGTGATTGACGAAAGATTGGACGCCACGTCATTTGCCTTGGCCAAAGGCGAAACCAAGCAGGTGGATTTCCAAGATTTAGTTTCCTATTCCTATTTTTCAACTCCCGGCTTCTATTACCTTGCCTTCTTGATGCCGGGCGACCGGTTGGTGTCGGATGCCCAAGGCCAGGTGGCGACGCTTCTCGTTTCCGTGCGCTACTTGGCCCGGGTAGTGGAAGACGAAAATCCCCTGCCCGCCACGCTGAAGCAGTATGAAGACGGCACGCTCACCGTGGACTTGACGAACGAGTCCAACAGCTACATCGGCACGGAGGTATGCCTCTACCTCACCGACCCCGCCAGCGGTCAGATTGCCTACAATTCGTCCAACTACCGCCAGGCCGTGAGCATCTCGCCTTATGAAACGACCCAGGTTGTATTCCTCTACAACGTGTGGGACTTGCCCGCCGGCACGTACAACCTCAGCATCGGCTACCGCTCGGCCGAAGGCTACCTGTGGCCGTTCCTCCTGAAGGATGACGCGGAAAGCAGGACGGTAACGGTGGAAGCCGCCGCCGGGCCTCACCTCACCTTCTCCCGCAGCGACCTCAACACCGGCAAGCTCTATCCCGGACAGGAATGCAGCATCTCCGTGCGCTTTGCCAACAGCGGCAGCCCGTTCGAGGGGGAAATCACCGCCAAGCTGGGACGGGAGGCAGGCAACAACACGCTCACGTCCGTCGCGGAACTGGGCAGGCAGACCGTAACCCTCGGCACGGATGAAGCGAAGGTGTACACGTTCGCCGGCTACTTGGAGACGTTGGAGCCCGGCGGGTATTACCTCTACTTCCAATTGCCCGGCGGCCAGTTCATGGACGAAGCCACCGAGGGCAACGTGTTCGACGTGACCTTGGAATGGCCTCTCACCGTGATGGATGCGGGGACCATCGTTCCTGCCCAAATCACCCTTGGTGAAGACGGCACGCTGCCGGTAGCCATCTACAACGCAAGCTACAATTCCTTCTACGATGTGAACCTGAGCATGGAACTGGCCGAGGCCGGGACGACCCAGGTGGTATATACCGCCTCTGCGGTGGTGGACCTGTACTACGAGGCGACCGCTTTCCAAGACATCCCCTACCGCGTGGAAGGCATACCGGCAGGCACGTACGACCTGTACATCACTTACCCGACGTGGGATGGCGGCACCATGCAAATCATGTGGGAAGACGGCAGCGACCACCACACCGTCACGGTAGCGGAAGGCGCTCCCACCTCGCTCAGCCCGGCTGAAACGCAGTGGATGCTCTACCCCAACCCCGCTACCGACCAGGTGAACCTGCTCGACGGCACGGGCATCAACCGCGTCCGCCTCTACTCGCTCACTGGCACGCTCTTGCTCGATGAAGCCGCCGACGGCACGCCCGCCCACCGCCTCGACCTCGGCCGCCTGCCGCAAGGTACTTACCTGCTGCAAGCCGAAACGCCCGCAGGCATACGGACAGAGCGGATTGTGAAGCAGTAACCGCGAGGCCGCGTACTGGTGAGTACGCCCTCATGTTCAACCCAAATCGGTCATTGGATGAATGGTCTAATGCCCGGTTTGGGTTGAACTTTATCGACATGTGCCGCGCATCTTCCCCCTCTTGGGGCAAGCAGAATGCGCCCCGGCAACGCAATTTTAGGCAAACATGATTGTTATGCTCCCAACTTTCATTAATTTTGTCGCCTATAAGGACGTTCAACCATCTTAACAAGATAGAAAATGAATAACCTGCTTCAGCGCACCTTGAGCGGCGCGGTATTCGTGGCCGTGGTGGCGGGTTCCATCCTGTGGCATCCGTACGCATTCGGAGGCGTGTTCCTGCTCGTGGCGGCCTGGGTGGTGCGCGAGTTCCATCTGCTGACCAACCGGCAGGACCAGGAGGTCAACGTGCCCCCGGCGGCGGGCATGGCGGGCGCGGCGTTGCTCTTCGCCTGCTCCTACCTGCACGCGTCGGGGCTGCTGCCCGTCACCGTCTTTGCCGCCTATGTCGTGTACGTGGCTGCCGTCATGGTGGCCGAACTGTACCGCAAGCAGGCGCACCCCATCCACAACTGGGCCTACTTCCTGCTGGGGCAGGTCATGGTGGCGGTGCCGTTTGCGTCGCTCTGCTTCATCCTGTTCGTGCCCTGCTACCGCCCGCTCGTGCTGCTGGCGGTGTTCGTCACCATCTGGGTGAACGACACGGGGGCCTACCTCACCGGCATGGCCTTCGGGCGGCACAAGATGTTCGAGCGCGTGTCGCCCAAGAAGTCGTGGGAAGGCTTCGTCGGCGGCGCGGTGCTTGCCCTGGCGGCGGGCTACGTGTTCCACCTGTTCATCCCCGAACTGAGCCTGTGGCAATGGCTCGTGTTCGCCGAGATAGTCGTGGCGTGCGGCACGCTGGGCGACCTCAACGAGTCGCTGCTCAAGCGCACCCTTCACGTGAAGGACTCCGGGCACGCCATACCGGGGCACGGCGGGCTGCTCGACCGCTTCGACAGCATGTTGCTCGCCGCCCCCATGGTGCTGATATTCTTGTTAGTGATTAGTGTTTAGTGATTAACGATTAGTCCATGCGGCAAACTAATCACTAATCGTTAATCACTAATCGTTAATCACTAATCGTTAATCACTAATCGTTAATCACTAATCACTAATCGTTAATCACTAATCATTATTGCTCATGAACTTCGATGACATCCGCTCGTACAGCGACAGCGAAATCCCGGCCGTGATGGAACGCCTGACCGGGAACAAGCAGTTCATCAACCTGCTGTCCACCCTCTTTCCGCTGATGCCCAAGGATATCCTGCGGCAGCAGCTGCGCTCGGTGAAGACCACCGACGAGTTCCAACAACGCTTCGCCTACCCCTACCTCAAGAGCGTGGAGGGCGAACGCACGCGCGGCATCGCCTTCCGGGGCGTGGAGGCGATAGACAAAAGCCGCTCCTACCTGTACATCTCCAACCACCGCGACATCATCATGGATGCCGTGCTGCTGTGCCTCGTCATGCTCGACCACGGCATGAAGACGGTGAGCAGTGCCATCGGCGACAACCTGCTGATATACCAGTGGATAGAGGACTTCGTGCGGATGAACCGCTGCTTTGTGGTGAAGCGGAAGCCGAGCGTGCGCCAGGCACTCGAAGCCTCGCAGGAGCTGTCGGCCTACATACGCCACCTCGTGGCCGGGGAGGGGCGCAGCGTGTGGATTGCGCAGCGCGAGGGGCGCGCCAAGGACTCCACCGACCGCACCCAGGAAAGCCTGCTGAAGATGCTCATGCTCAGCGGCGGGCGCGACTTCGAGGACAACCTCGCCGCCCTGCACGTCTGCCCCTTGACCATCTCCTACGAATACGACCCCACCGACTACCTCAAGGCCAAGGAGTTCCAGTTGAAACGCGACGACCCCGCCTACAAGAAGCAACCGCAAGACGACCTCGACAACATGTCCACGGGCATCATGGGCTTCCGGGGGCAGGTGAACTACGCCGTGAGCGGCGAACTGACCGCCGACGAGCTGCACGGCATCGCCTCCGCCACCGACAACCCCAAGGAACGGATGTGCCTGCTGGCCCAGGCCATCGACCGCCGCATACACGCCAACTACGTCATCTACAACGTGAACCGCATCGCCTACGACCTGCTGCACGGCGAGGGACGGTTTGCCGGGGAATATACCGACGGCGAGCGGGCCGACTTCGAGCACTACGTGTCGCGCCAGGTGGCGAAGGTGGACATCGAGCAGCGCGACTCCCTGTTCCTGCGCACCAAAATCCTGGAAATGTACGCCAACCCGCTGGCCAACTACCTGCGGGCGCGGGGGCTGTGATGCCTTGGCGCACCCGGCCGTCTTACGCATGAAAGGGGCATTGCCTACCGCAGGCAATGCCCCTTTTCTTATGCCGGCACGATGCGTGCCAAGCCTTGATACGCATCGTACCAAGCCTTGATACGTATTGTACCAAGCCTTGATACGTATTGTACCAAGCCTTGATACGGGGTGTGCCAAGCTTTGATACGGGGTGTGCCAAGCTTTGATACTTGGTGTGTCAAGCCTTGATACTGGGTGTATCAAGCGTGGAGACACTGCATGTCAACCTTTGGCACGGGTGCAATGATAGGTAGGCCGGGGCAATGAACCACGGGGAGGCGCGGCGATGATGCAGGCATCCCCGCAGGCGGCAGATAACGGAGATGGGCGGAGGTCAATGGTCGAGGCTGAAGTCGTACACCTCGCGGTAATGGTCGAAGCGCAGGTCGTCGCCCTCGTAACCGAAGCGGCGGAACAGGGCGAGCACCCACTCCTGCTGCTCGGGCGTGAGCTGCCGTTCGCCCCGGTGGTATCGGTAATAGGTGGCATGGCTGCCGAGGTAGCCTTTGATGTAGTTGCGCAGGGACACGTCGTCGCGCCGCCGCACGTTGCGGAAGAGGGTGCTGAAGCCATAGGCCACGCGGATGACGCGCACGGGGCGGTACATGGCGCAGGTGTCGCCTTGGCGGGCGGTGGGATAGACGGCGGGGCCGTGCAGCTGGTCTTCGCGCACGAGCGTGCCCGCCAGGTAGCGGGCGCAGGCGTCGTGCTGCGGGCAGTCCGTCTGGAAGCAGCGGTTGTACTGTTGCGGCACTTGCTCGGCCAGGGCCGAGGCGGGGATGTTCAGCTGGTTCATAGGGGTGTGGTGTTGATTTGTTTTACACGGAGTTGCACAGAGGCTACCCTGTCCGTAAGTTGCTTAAGTCCCGGCACGATGCCGGGACAAGCTATGTGTGCTCTTTTATTTCAGTAAATAACGAATAAAGCTATGTGCGCCATGTGTCCCGCGCGTCCGTTGGCGCAAGTCTGTGACTTGTGCCGATATGAGAGTGCTTCCTCGGCGTTCCCGTCATTTCGACCGTAGGGAGAAATCTCACAGAGTGCTTTCCGCATACTCAAGCAGGAGATTTCTCCCTACGGTCGAAATGACGGCGGGTTTGCACTCCCCCTTTAGGGGGTTGGGGGGTGTATCATTGCAGCAGCGGGTTCGTGCGCATTTCCTCCAACGCCCGCTTCACGGTGGGGTCGTATTGGTAGAAGAGGGGGAAGAAGCCCTCGTCGCCCAGGATGTTGCGGGTGATGTAGGCCGCCAGGTGGCGTTCGAGCAGGGGACGCGACTGGTCGATGTCCCGCCAGTCGGGCTGCACGCCCTTGCCTTCAGCGAAGGCCACGAAGTCGCGCAGCATGTCGCCCTGCGTGAGGCGGCGTTCCATTTCCTGCCAGGTCTTGTACCGGTTCAGTTCGTCACGGTGCTTGTCGGCGTATTGGAAAGCGAACTGGTACGTGTACCCGTGGTTGAGCACCTGGTTGAAGTAGGGCGTGTAGCCGGTGGTGTCGCGGGGCACGAACACGTCGGGCATGATGCCGCCGCCGCCATACACCTTGCGCCCGGCGGGGGTGTAATAGACGAGGGTGTCGGCCAGGTGGATGCTGTCCTGGCTGTCGAACTCGCCGTGGATGAAGCGGTTCATCAGGTCCATTTCGTACTCGTCGCCCTTGCCGCGCTCGTAGGGTTTCTGGATGCTGCGCCCCGTGGGGGTGTAGTAGCGGGCCACGGTGAGCCGCACGGCCGAACCGTCCGAGAGGTCCATCTGCTGCTGCACCAGCCCTTTGCCGAACGAGCGGCGGCCGACGATGAGCCCCCGGTCGTTGTCCTGTATCGCCCCGGCGAATATCTCGCTGGCCGAGGCGGAGAATTCGTCGATGAGCACCACGAGGGGTTGCCCGATGAAGCTGCCGCTGCCGTCGGCACGCGAGTCGAAGCGGGGGTAGGCCTTGCCTTCGGAATAGACAATCATCTGCCCGCGCGACAGGAACTCGTTGACCATCATCACCACCTGGTCGAGCAGGCCGCCGCTGTTCTCGCGCAGGTCCACGATGAACTTCTTCGCCCCTTGGTTGCGCAGGCTGGCCAGCCCGTTGAGGAATTCCTGGTAGGTGGTGGCGGCGAACTTGCTCACGCGGATGAAGCCCACGCCGGGTTCTATCATGTAGGCGATGTCCACGGAGTTGACCGGCACGTCGCCGCGCGTCACGGTGAAGTGGAGCACGTCGGGCGTGCCGTGCCGCTTGATGCCGAGCTTCACCTGGGTGCCTTTGGGACCGCGCAGCTTCTTCATCACCTTTTCGTTGCTGATGGACTCGCCCACGAAGGCGGTGTCGTTCACCTCCACCACGCGGTCGCCTGCCAGCACGCCCACCTTCTCGGCCGGGCCTCCGCTGATGACGGCCACCACCATGATGGTGTCGTTCTGGATGTTGAACTGCACCCCGATGCCGCTGAAGCTGCCTTCCAGTTCGCTGTTGACCATCTCCAGCTCGTCGGCGGGGATATAGACCGAGTGCGGGTCGAGGTCTTCCATGACGGCGAACATGGCATCGTCGGTGAGCCGCTGCATGTCCACCGTGTCCACATACTGCGTGTCGATGAGGCGGAGCAGTTCGTCCACGCGGTTGCCTTTGCCCAGGGTCTTGACCAGGGTGGAGAGGGAGGTGGCGTTGTTCCGCAAATTCGCCCGTCGGGCGAGCATGTTGCCCAGCAGCACGCCTCCCACGATGCACAGGAAGAGGGCGGCTGCGGCGTAGATGTTCTTTTTCATACTTGGCGTTAATCAATCATTCCGTTAATCAATCATTCTTCCTTCAAATAGACTACCTCGATGCCGGCGCGTTGGAGCAGCTCCACCCCGTCCATGATGCGGTACTGCTCGCCATAGACCACCCGCTTGATGCCCGCCTGGATGATGAGCTTGGCGCACTCGATGCAGGGCGACGCGGTGACGTACAGGGTGGCCCCGTCGCTGCTGTTGCCGGAGCGTGCCACCTTGGTGATGGCGTTGGCCTCGGCGTGGAGCACGTAGGGCTTGGATACGTTGTGCTCGTCCTCGCACTGGTTCTCGAAGCCGGACGGCGTGCCGTTGTACCCGTCGGAGATAATCATCTTGTCCTTCACCAGCAACGCCCCCACCTTGCGGCGTTCGCAGTAGGAGTTCTCTGCCCATATCCGGGCCATGCGCATGTAGCGTTCGTCCAATAAAGATTGCTTGTCCATATGTTTGGGTTTAGTTGACGAGTAAACGAGTAAATAAGTTGACAAGTAAACAAGTTGACGAGAAGAAGGTGGCTAAGCAATCCGTTTACTTGTTTACTTGTCTACTCGTCTACTCGTTAACTTGTCAACTTGTTTACTCGTTAATCAATTCCTGTGCCAATGCCGCCACGTCGATGCCCGAGAAGTTGCCCGATGACATGAAGAGCAGGGCGGTATCGTGCAAGTCCAATTGCCTCAGCCTGTCTTGCAGCTCCTGCGGGTCGGTCAGCACGGTGAAGTTGTCGCCGCCGAAGGCCTCCCGCACCTGCTGCGGCGTGATGGCTTGCAGGCGTTTGTGGCGTACCACGTCCGGGTTGTAATAGACGAAGGCCACGTCCGCCTCGTCCATGCAGCCCCGGTACTGCGGCAGGAAGTCGCCCGTGAGGCTGCTGAAGGTGTGAAGCTCCATGCAGGCCACCAGCCGCTTGTCCGGGTATTGCCTCCGCACGGCCTGCACCGTGGCACGCAACTTCGAAGGCGAATGGGCGAAGTCCTTGTAAGCCACCGACGTGGGTGACTGCGCCACCCGTTGCAGGCGGTTGCTTGCCCCGGCGAAGCTGGCTATGGCGCGGTAGAAGTCCGTCTCCGTCACGCCCAGCTCGCTGCACGCCAGCCGTGCCGCCTCGATGTTCTGCAAATTGTGTTCGCCGAATACCCGCAACGCCACTTCGCCGTCCTCGGTGCGCAGGTAGGTCGTCCCTTGGCGCACCTCGTAAGCAGGCGTAGCGTATGGATGGGGGGTGATGTCCGTCCGCAACCCGGCGGCAATGCGGCGCAGGTTCTCGTCTCCTTCATAATATATCAGGCAGCCGTGCGGCTCGATAAGGTCAGCGAACTTTCGGAATTGCTCCACGTAAATGTCGAACGTGGGGAACACGTTGATGTGGTCCCATGCGATGCCCGTGAGCACCGCCACGTGGGGCTTGTACAGGTGGAACTTCGGACGGCGGTCGAGCGGTGAGGTGAGGTACTCGTCTCCCTCGAACACGGCCACCCGCGCACTGGGCGACAGGCGCACCATGTTGTCCAGCCCCTCGATGTGCGCCCCCACCATGTAGTCGGCCTCGATGCCCGCGTGGTGCAACACGTGCAGTATCATGGCCGTCGTGGTAGTCTTGCCGTGGCTGCCCCCCACCACCACGCGCTTCTTGTCACGCGTGTGTTCGTATAGATATTCGGGGAAGGAATAGATGCGCAAGCCCAGTTCACGTGCCCGTTGCAATTCAGGGTTGTCTTCCGTGGCGTGCATGCCCACCACCACGGCATCGATGCTGCCGTCTATCCGTTCGGGATGCCAGCCCGTCTCCGCAGGCAACAGTCCGTGCGCCTGCAAGCGGCTGCGCGAAGGTTCGAATATCTCATCATCGGACCCCGTCACCCGGTAGTCCGGGTTCTCCGACAAGGCGATGGCCAGGCTGTGCATGGCCGCCCCGCCAATGGCGATAAAATGTACACGCGGCATACGTTACGTTTGTTTTTGAAATCAAGGCACAAATGTACTAAGAAAAGTTCGATGCGCGCCACCCCGTTATCAATTGTTAATGTTTGGGTAATTCACTTCTCCAACAGGAACAGGTATTCGCAATGGGGAGTGTCCGTGTCGGTGGTCCAGTGGTGGGTGGAGCGCAGGTGGCTCATGATGTTGCGCTGGTAGTCAATCTTCTGGACTTCCTTCAGCGTGCCGCACGAGGTCAGGATGTCGGTCAGTTGTTCGCGGGTGGCTCGTCCGCCCGAACTGTAGGACAGCAGCAGATAGTGCGCCTGCGTCCCCTCGATGAGGCGGCGGAGGGCTTCCAAGGCCACGAAGTGCCCGTCGGCATCCTTGCGGTAATCCTCGAAGGGCGAGGCGGCCACCTCGTCGCGCGTGTCCTCCCGGCGGTTGGCGCGTCCGAACAGGGGAGGGCGGTCGTTGTTCACCACGGTAGTCCACAGGTGGTAATAGGCGGCATAGCGCACCCGGCTGGGCGGCATTTTCTCGTTGTTCGAGCCATAAGGCGGGTCGAGGTAGGCCAGGTCGAACGTGCGGTGGGGAATGAGGTCGAACACGTCGCCGCGCACCACTTCGTTGTGGCTGTCGAGCGGGAAGCGGTGGGGCAGCATCAGTTGCAAGTCGTTGTACGACCGGCGCGACCAGTGCGCCAGGTAGGCGGCGTAGTGCCCCAGCGTGTTGTCCACCTTGTCCAATGCCAGGATGAGGCTGGTGAGCACCACGCATTTCTCGTCCCACGGCAGGGCGAGGCGGTCTATCTCGTCGCGTATGGCATCCAGCCGCCGGGTGTTTTTGCGTTGGAAGGGGCGTTTGGTGGGTTCGTCTTCTCCTCCCCCGTAGTGTTGGGTGAACCAGCCGTCATAGCCGGGCAGGGCGTTGAAGTGGTCCAGCAGGGAGGCGAAGTAGCGGTCGTCGCGCGAGGGCAGCAGGTAGCAGGTGCCCAGCACTTCGCTCCACGGGGCGATATCGTTGGCGGTGGTGTCGTAGCCTTGCCGGGCAAAGGCCTGTGCCACCCGTGTGGAGCCGCTGAAGCCGTCGAGCACGGTGTGCACGTCGCGCAGCCGGGTGGCCGTGTCCATGATGTGGGGCAGCAGCCGGAGCTTCGAGCCGGTGTATTTGATGCCTTCGGTCGGTATGTGGGGCTCGGTGGTCGTGCTCACGATGGCAGTTTGTGTTCGGCCAGTTCCCGGGCCAGGCGGTCGGTCTCGATGTAGTCCTCGTAGGCGGGGTGGGGAATGAAAGGTGCCTGGTGCATCACGCCCTCGATGAGGTCGGACATGGCCAGGAAGCCGATGCGTCCGTGCAGGAAGGCGGCCACGGCCACTTCGTTGGCAGCGTTGAGCACGCAAGGCATGTTGCCGCCCTGGCGCATGGCCTCGTAGGCGAGTGCCAGGTTGCGGAAGCGCACGGGGTCGGGCTGCTCGAAGGTGAGTTGCGGGCAGGCGGCAAAGTCGAGCCGCCCGAAGGAGGTGGCGATGCGGTCGGGGTAGGTGAAGGCGTAGAGGATGGGCAGCTTCA
The DNA here is from genome assembly GCA_949297975.1 of uncultured Bacteroidales bacterium. Classification (GTDB taxonomy): domain Bacteria; phylum Bacteroidota; class Bacteroidia; order Bacteroidales; family Paludibacteraceae; genus QVMH01. The sequence goes on along the minus strand of CASFUX010000110.1, from coordinate 10,870 downwards.
TGTCCGGCACGCCCAGCTGCGCCTTGACAGCCCCGTCGGCAAACTGCACCATGGAGTGGACGACCGACTGCGGATGCACCACCACCTCGATTTGCTCGGGCTTCATGCCGAAGAGCCATTGAGCCTCGATGACCTCGAAGCCCTTGTTCATCATGCTGGCCGAGTCGATGGTGATTTTCGCCCCCATGTTCCAGTTGGGATGTTTCAGGGCCTGTGCCGGGGTGGCGGTGCGCAGCTCGTCCATCGTGCAGGTGCGGAAAGGACCGCCCGAGGCCGTGAGTATGACCTTTTCCACCGGGTTGCCCGCCTCGCCCGCCAGGCATTGGAAGATGGCCGAATGCTCCGAGTCCACCGGCACGATGGGCGCGTTGTATTCCGCCGCAAGCCGCCCGACGAGGTCGCCCGCCACCACCAAGGTCTCCTTGTTGGCCAAGGCGATGCGCTTGCCCGCCTGGATGGCGCGGATGGTGGGTTGCAGTCCCGCATAGCCCACCATGGCGGTGAGCACGATGTCGGCCGCGTCCATGCCCGCTACTTGCGCGATGGCATCCGATCCGGCATACACCTTCATGGGCAGGTCGGCCAAGGCATCTTTTACCTTATTATAATATTGTTCGTTGGCGATGACCACTACCTCGGGGTGGAAGGTGCGGGCCTGCTCGATGAGGCGGTCGGCCTGGTTGCCCGCCGTGAGGGCGTACACGCTGAACCGGTCGGGATGCTGCCCGATGACCTCCAGGGCTTGCGTACCGATGGAGCCGGTGGAACCGAGTATGGTGATGGACTTCATGATGCAGTTACAAGTAAACGAGTAAACAAGTAAACGGGTTACGTTACAAGGCCAACGGCCTTGTGGCGTTCAGCGTGGGGCAACGCCCTACGGATAAGAGGCAATATTCCCGTTGGAGATGCCACGGTGTGACATCTCTACAATCAACCATCTGCGCAGTCTGCGGGAAACAAGCCTTTAGAATAAAATCACATTTTCCGGGTTGACTGCGTGGCCGTTGTTCCACAATTCGAAGTAGAACTGCTTGTCGCGCTGGTCGGCATCCCCGGTCAGGGCGATGCTCTCCCCGGCGTGCACAATGTCGCCCGTCTTTTTCAGCAGGCGGATGTTGTTTTTATAGATGGAGATGTAGTTGCCTTCGTGTTGCACGTGGATGACCCAGCCTTGGTCGAAACTGTAGTCGGCGTAGATGACGGTGCCGTCGAGCACGCTCAGCACGCTTTCGTCCGGCGAAGTGAGGATGGACACCCCGTAGTGCTGCTCGAAAGCGTCGAAGTGCTGTTGCACGATGCCCTTGACGGGGCGGAAGAATACGTAGGTGTCGTTCTTGGGGGTGTTGCTCAGGATGGCGAGGTTGTATTTTTCCTCTTGTTCGAACTGCGTGACGAACTGGCGTTCGCGTTCGCTCTGCTCGATGCCCGGCACGTCCTGTTTGTCGATGATGACGATGGAGTCCAGCGGCTTGATGGCGGAAGTGTCCAGGTTGCCCGCAATGACATCGCGGATGACATCCAGGTAGGCTATCTGCCGGTCCATCTGGTGTTGCAGCGAGTCGGCGCGCATGGACTCGGCAATGACCGTCTCGCGGTTGCCCTCGTCGCCGTAGCCCGGCAGGTAGTAGCGCAGGGGGGTGATGTAGATGAGCACCGCCAGGATGAAGAACGTGACGATGATGAACATGCACACGTACAGGAAGATGGAAAGCCGCGACAGGCGCACATGCCATGCCTCCTCCAGCGTGTTCTCGTCCAGCACCGAGATGCGGTACTTAAACCGCATCCGGTCAAAAAAGTCCTGGTTGTTCTGTCCTCTTTTCCTCACCTTGTGCTGCCTTTACGCAATGGTTGCGCAAAAGTAACGATTTTATCAAAGAAATGCAAATGGAGGATTGACCGCAGAGGGTTTTATTTAACCGCAAAAAGCACAAAGTGCGCAAAGAGTGATAGTCTACGGTCAACCGTCTTGTATCAATCCTTTGCGCCCTTTGCGCTCTCTGCGGTTAAAATAAAATCCTTGCGGTTGTGCATCGTCAGACGCGACACCCGCATACTCCTCTTTAGGGGTTGGGGTTAAATCAGCCCGTTGATGAGGAACACGGCGGCTACGCCCACGATGCCGTACAGTTCGGGGAACACGGCGAGGATGAGCGTCTTGCCGAATACGTCGTAGCCCGATCCGATGCTGGAGATGCCGTTGGCGCACACCTGCCCCTGGCGGATGGCCGAGAACAAGTCTGCCAGCCCCAACGCCAGCGAGCCTCCGAACACGGCTGCGGCTGCCGCCCACGTCATGTCGGGCACGAGCTGCCCTTGGAACAGGAAGAAACCGAGGAAGCCGTACAACCCCTGTGTGCCAGGCAAGGCACTCAATACGATGTAATTACCGAACGCATCGGGGTTCTTCTTCAACGCGCCGAGTACGGCATTCCCGGCGATGGTCACGCCATAAGCACTACCGATGCAGGACAAGCCTAGCACCAGACCGATACCAATGTAAGCTAAAATGATTGGTTCCATACTTTTTGATTGTTTTATTGATTTGTTGTTTAATTGTTTAATCGTATAATCGTATAATCGTAACTCGTCACCCGTCACTGTCAAAGCACTTTCGTTTCCTCCTTGTAGCGGGCGAAAGGCTTGTATTGTTTGCCGTTGCCTTCGAAGCCCGCGTTTTTGTAGAACTCCACGAAAGTGAGGCGCATGGGGTGCACGAACGAGCCGAGCACGGCGATGAAGATGTTGATGCCGTGGCCGAACAGCAGGATGACCACCGTGAACAGCTGGCTCACCACGGGGATGCCGATATCCGCCCCCATGTTGATGGCCAGTTCGTTGAATACCAATCCCATCACGCCGCCCGACAGTCCGAGGGCGAACAGGCGGATGTACGACAGCACGTCGCCCAACAGTCCCGTGGCCATGTTGTACGTGTCCCATAGCCCTGCCCCGATGTTGATGAGGGGGTTGCGCCGCACATCGTTCAACAGGAAGATGCACAGGCCGCCCAGTCCGCCGAAGACGACGTACAGCCACTTGGCCGTTTCGGGGGCAACGAGGCCGAACGTGGACAAGGCCAGCGTGCCGCCACATCCGATGAGTACCAGCAGCCACCCCAACGTGGTGAGCGACGAGAGGAAGCCGCCTCGTTGCACCTCGCCCACCCATTTGATGACCATGCCGAAAAGTATCTGCACCACGCCAAGGATGAGGGCGTTGTAGAACAGTTGGTTCGAGTCGAGCATCACCGCCTTGAAGCGTTGCAGCCATGGGGCGGTGGACTCGGCCAGCGGGATGCCGAAGCAGGTGCCGCTGATGAAGCCCATGATCACCGCTCCCCCGCCCAGCACAGCCAGCAGGGACATGACCGAACGCATGGCCGGGTCGGTCAACTTCTTGCGTCCCACCAGTCCCGCCAGCAGGAGCAACAGCCCGTAGCCTAAGTCGCCCAGGCACAGCCCGAAGAAGATGACGTAGAACGGGGCGAAATAGGCCGTGAGGTCGCGTTCCCAGTAATTCGGCAGGTCGTACAGGCCGCCGATGAACTCGAACAGACGGGCAAAGGGATTGTTCTTCAGCTTGATGGGTACGCGCTCGCCCGGCACAGGGTCGTTCACTTCATAATAGATGTCCGTGGAGTCGAGGTAGGCGTTGAGGGGCGCAACCGCTTCCTCGGGCACCCAGCCTTCGAGCAGCATTACCTTGTCGTCGGCCTCGTGGGCGGTGTTCAGCAGCACCTTGTTGAACGACACATCGGTCAGCACGTCTGTCTCCGCCTCTTTCAAGGTGTTGTAATCGGCCACGGCCATGCGTTCCAACCGGGTATGGCAGCGGTCGATGGCTTCTTGCAGGCGTACCAGTTCGTCTATCCATTCCTCGGCGGTGCGGTCGGACAGGGTGATGCGGTCGGCATCGATATCCACCGTTTCGCCCGGCCGTGTCACGGTAACGAAGTAGAGGGTGCTGCCTATCTGGTCTATTTCAAAGGCGTGGTAGGCCGTTTCCCATTCCGGGTCGAACTTGCGCATGGGGCAGCTGAAGCAGGTGAGGATGATGCCCGCCTGTCTCAGTTCCTCGATGCGCTTGTGGCTGAAGCGTCCCCATACCTCCATGCGGTCGCGTTCCTTGCCGGTCTGCGCCAGTTGCTGTTGCAGGTGTTCCTGTTCGTGCAGCACTTCCTCCACCCGTGCCAGCACGTCCAACCCGTTGCGATGCGGGTCGGCGGGGGAGAGCGCGGCATCCTTCGGGCGGAGGCGTTCCAATTGCTTTAGTACGTGCTTCACCCGCGAGGCCAGGTGCATCTTCTCCCGCAACGCGTCGTTTTCGGTGATGCCTTCGGGCTTCTCGATGACGTGCAGCACCCCGATGTCCTTGATGCGTTCCAGGAAATCCAGGTATTGCTTGTGGTACACCAGGAAGGTGTATTTCTTCATTTTGACTATCATGCTTCGGCCTCCATTCTTTCCTTGCGCGATTTGACTATCTTTTGCGATGACTTGGAGAGGTTTTCCTCGTCCTCCATGAAGCGTTTAATCTTGCGGATGGCATCCTCGTAGCCTGGTATCTGCACTTTCTCAAACAGGTTCACCTTTTGCGTGGTCTTCTTGCGGGCATATTCCAACAGGTCGAGCTTGCGGGCGTAAAATTCCCGCTCGATGCCCACTTGCGCCAGTTCCTTCAGCTGGGTCAGCCCGTCGGCAAACCACGCGGGGGAATTGAACAGGCTGAAAGGCCGCGTGTCGTACACCACCTCCTCCAGCACCGGGATGCGTACCCCGGCTATTTTCTTGACCCCCATCTTCACGTCCTTCACTTGTAGCAGCGTAGTGTCGAACTCGCCCCACAGGGCCAGCATCTTGTCATACGAGGCGATGCGCCGCTCCAGTTCCTCCTCCAGCTTGCGGATGTCGTCCTTGGCCTTCTTCACCTCCAGGCGCAGGGCACTCTCCTTGTTCTTGATGGTGGGGAGGGTGCGCACCCGCATCTTCAGGTTCTTCTCCAACGCCTGGAGCGAGGTTTTGTTATATTGAAATGTTATCGCCATGTTACAATCATATCATTGTGCTGTCAAGTACCATCGTGTGCCGTCCTCGTCCTTAAACCAAACCAACCCTTTGTGGCGAACCAATATGGCGGTTGTGTCTTTTTCTGCCAAAAGCGGAATGGTGTCGGTCAGCATGGAAAAGATGGTATTTGTCGGCTTGTCTTGGGTTGATTCTAAATAACCATTGCTGTGATAGTTGATACACCTAAAAAGAATTTGTTGTCTTTGATAACAGTTCGCAGCAAGGATTAAGTAGGTGTTCCTTTTATTATGGGATAATGTTACTTCGTGATTAAAGTCTTCTATTCCGGCCGATTCGTTCAATGCACCGATGTCATACAGGAGTTCGGGATATTCTCCATAAGGCTCGAAGTCGGTTCTCGCAGACTGAACGTAGAGGACAAGCGTCTTTTTGTCAAGCGTGTCATTCGTGACGTACAGCAGCGAGTCCCCCGCATTCATGTTGGGGAAATAGGATAGAAACAGTTCCTGCGGGAAAGGTGTTTCAAACACTTCCCGCTCTTCCTTGCTTACCTGGTGGCAGGCACTCAGGAGGCCGACAAGGAGCACGGCGAATGTGGGGTGCCAATACTTCATTTCTTCCAATACTTGTCCACCAGTTCCTGCTTGATGTTCACTTCCGCCGGGGTAAAGTGGGCGGCGAAGAGGCTCCACGCCGTGTCGAGCATGGCGGTGGTGTCGATATTCACGTCGATAGCCAGCAGCTTGTCGGAGTATTCACGGGCAAAGGCCAGCGTGCGTTCGTCATAGTCGGTCAGGTCGAAGCCGTTTTCCAGTTTCGTTTTGGCATTGGCGGCATCGGAGTACAGGCGCACGGCGGCATTCATCACTTGCGGATGGTCCTCGCGGGTCTTCTTGCCCGCCACCAGTTGTTTCAGACGCGACAGAGAGCGGAACGGGTCCACGATGACCTTGCCGATGTCGCTGTCGCGGCGCAGGAAGAGCTGCCCCTCGGTGATGTATCCCGTGTTGTCCGGGATGGCGTGGGTGATGTCGCCGCCGGACAGGGTGGTCACCGCGATGATGGTGATGGAGCCTCCTTCGGGGAATTGCACGGCCTTTTCATAGATTTTCGCCAAGTCCGAGTAGAGCGAACCGGGCATGGAGTCCTTGGAGGGGATTTGATCCATGCGGTTGGATACGATGGCCAGTGCGTCGGCATACGAGGTCATGTCTGTGAGCAGCACGAGCACCTTTTCGTTCTTGTCCACGGCGAAGTACTCGGCGGCGGTCAATGCCATATCGGGGATGAGGAGGCGTTCCACCGGCGGGTTCTCCGTGGTGTTCACGAAGCTTACGATGCGGTCGAGCACCCCGGCGTTGCTGAACACGTTCTTGAAATACAGGTAGTCATCGTTGGTCAGTCCCATTCCGCCCAGCACGATTTTGTCGGCTTGGGCACGCAGGGCTACGTTGGCCATCACTTGGTTATAGGGCTGGTCGGGGTCGGCGAAGAAGGGTATCTTTTGTCCCGATACCAACGTGTTGTTCAGGTCGATGCCTGCGATGCCCGTGGCAATGAGTTCCGATGGCTGTTTGCGGCGCACCGGGTTCACCGAGGGGCCGCCTATCTCGCGCTCCTCCCCTTCGATGGCCGGGCCGCCGTCAATAGGCTCGCCGTAGGAGTTGAAGAAGCGTCCTGCCAGCTGGTCGCTCACCTTCAGTGAAGGAGCTTTGCCGAGGAAGATGACTTCCGCATTGGTGGGGATGCCTTCCGTGCCGCCGAATACTTGCAACGTGACTTCGTCGCCCATAATCTTCACCACCTGTGCCAATGCCCCGTTCACGGTGGCCAGTTCGTCGTTGCCGATGCCCGAAGCCCGCAGCGTGCAAGTAGCCTTGTTGATTTGGGTGATTTTCGTATATATCTTTTGAAATGCTTTTGTTGCCATAGTCTTATACATTATATATATTATTTCTTCCTTTCCTCCAGCACCTTGTCCAATTCTTGGCGGTAGGCTTCGAACTTGTCCGAATGGAACTCCGAATAGTTCATCTGCTTGCACACGTTGATGATGTGCTTGAAGTAGTCCATCACCTCCACGAAGGTGTTGAAGTCGAACTCCATGTGGCAAATGCCCATCACCAGGTCGAGCATGTATTGCTGGCGTTCGATGGGGGTGACGGCATCGATGGGGTCGAAGGCGTCCTGTTGCAGGATGACGAAGTCGATGACCTCCGACTTCCAGAAGGTGACGTGGTAGTCCACCGGCACGCCATCGTCGCCCAGAATGTTGATTTGTTCCTGCACCTCCTTGCCGCGTTGCAGCATGGTCTTCATGTCGTTCACCTTGCGCGTCCAGTCGGGCGAGATGCGTTCGGAGATGTATTCCTCGAATTCGGGATATTCAATGTATTTCGAATAGCTGTCGATAGGGTTCACGGCGGGGTAACGCTTGCTGTCGGCGCGTGCCTGTTCGAGGGCGAAGAAGCAGCGTGCCACCTTCTTGGTGCCTTCGGTCACCGGCTCTTTCAGGTTGCCCCCGGCTGGCGACACGGTGCCGATGAAGGTGATGGACCCTGTCTGACCGTTCTTCAGGTAAACGAACCCGGCGCGGCTGTAGAAGTTGCCGATGGTGGCCGAGAGGTCCATGGGGAAGGCATCCTGCCCGGGCAGTTCCTCCATGCGGTTGCTCATTTCACGCAAGGCCTGTGCCCAGCGCGAGGTGGAGTCTGCCATGAGCAGCACTTTCAGCCCCATGGCGCGGTAGTATTCGGCAATGGTCATGGCGGTGTACACGGAGGCTTCGCGGGAGGCCACCGGCATACTGGACGTGTTGGCGATGATGATGGTGCGCTCCATGAGGTTGTGCCCCGTGTGCGGGTCGATAAGTTCGGGGAACTCCACGAACAGTTCCACCACCTCGTTGGCGCGTTCGCCGCAGGCCGCCATGATCACGATATCGGCATCGGCCTGCTTGGAGATGGCATGCTGCAACACGGTCTTCCCTGTGCCGAAGGGGCCGGGGATGAAGCCCGTTCCGCCCTCGGCGATGGGGTTGGCGGTGTCGATGGTGCGCACGCCGGTTTCCAACAGCTTGAATGGGCGTGGCTTTTCCACATGCACGTTGATGGGCTTCTTTACCGGCCACTTCTGCACCATGTTTACTTCTATGTCCTGTCCATCGGCATCGGTGAGCACGGCCACGGTGTCCAGGATGGTGTATTCACCGGCGGGCACGATGCTTTTCACCGTGTATGTGCCCTTGAAAGTGAAAGGCACCATGATTTTGTGCGGCTGGGCGTTTTCGTCCACCTGGCCGAGCCACGAGGCGGCTTCCACTTGGTCGCCGGGCTGAGCCAGGGGAGTGAACTGCCATTTCCGTTCGCGGTCCAGCGGGAAGTTGTATTCTCCTCGTTTGAGGAACACGCCCGTGAGCTTGTTCAGATCGTTTTGCAGCCCGTCGAAGTTGCACGACAGCAAGCCCGGGCCTAAGGTCACTTCGAGCATGTGTCCCATGAATTCCACGTCGTTACCTACCTTCAATCCGCGTGTGCTTTCGAATACTTGCACGGATACGTTGTTGCCGGTCACTTTCAGTACTTCCGCCATGAGGCGCACGCCGTTGAGGTCGATGTAACAAATCTCGTTTTGCGCCACGGGACCATCCGCTTCCACCATGACCAGGTTGGAGATGATGCCCTTTACTTTTCCTTTTGTCGACATATATAATAATTCCAAATTTCTAATTCCAAATTTCAGATTGTTTCCCGCTGATGAAAACACTCTTGGTTTGTGCCTTGCCCGTCATTTCGAGCGCAGCGAGAAATCTCTCGGTACAGGAGATTCTCATTTCGTTTGAAATGATGCGAATGCCCTAAAATGGTGCTCACGCATTTCTCCGGGGAGCTGGATAGTTCGTTGTGTGCAAAAGTCTTGACTAAAAATTAAGTGTCCTTTCCCCAAAAGCAGTCCGTAGCTTAAGCTCCTTTTAGGGGTATATCCTTTTTAAGCGCGTCGAGCAGGTCGCGGAACACGGCGGTGCCCCGTTCCTGCGTCAAGGGCTTCCAGCGGTTGAGCAGCTGGCACTTCAGCACGAGGGAGAGGATGCGTTCCACGCTGAAGTAGTTGAAGAACGTGTGCTCGTCCAGCCATTGCCATTTCAGCGCGTCCAGTTGCTGTTCGCGGGTGAGCAGGTTAGGCTCGTCGGCGATGTGGAGCACGGTTTCCAGTTCGTCGAACAGCCCCGCCAGGCCGAAGTCGCGGGCGTTGCTCTTGCGCAGGGCGCGGGCCACCTCGTTGCCGCCTACCACCAGGTGTTGCGTGTCGAAACCGTGGCGGCGGCAGGCTGTGGCCGTGAGCAGGTTGCGCAGGTTGAGGTTGAATTCGAACCATTCGCGCAGGAAGCGGTTGCCGCATTGCATGGCATAGTCGTAGTACAATCCGGCCAGGTAGTCCTCGTGCGATGCGCCGTCCAGCGGGGAATTCTCATCGCGGTAGGCAGAGTAGAAGGTGCGCACGTAGGGCAGCAGGCGCGGGTCGTGCGGGTGCTCTTGTTCCTCCATCAGGTCGAGTACCTCCCGCCAGTCGTCGGCGGTGAGTGTGCCGAGCGGGTCAAGCTCCGCGCCTTTGTCGTGCAGGTAGCGCAGCAGGTTGCGGTTGTCGTATTCCGCGTAGACGAGGTGCAGCAGCGTGCGATCGTTGTCGCACAACTGTTCCTCCAAGTCGGCCTTCAACGCATCGAGGGCGGGCACGTTCTTCGTGTCGTCCGGTTGCAGGTCGGGGAAACCGGCTATATAATAATAGTAGTTCATAAAAGAAAGCCCCTCCACACCTCCCCCAAGGGGAGGCTTCGGGTTACAAATCGTTTTTTTATTAGGATGCCGACATGCTCAAGCCCCTCCTTCGGGAGGGGTTAGGGGAGGCCTAAAACAGCATTTCCACCAACTTCGGACGCAGGAATTCCTTGAAGTAGGTCACCAGTTCCTCTTCGCCGAAGGCTATCTTGTAGCCCTGTTCGGTGGAGGTGATGGTGAAGTCGGTGGCGATGCCGTTGGCTTGGGTGATGGTCACACCCTTGTCGAGCACGGCCTTGGCGTTGGCGGCGAAGTAGTCGGTGAGTGCCCGGGCATCCTTGGCCTCGATGGTGAGCTGGTCATGCTTCGCCCAGTCCTTCACCAGGGTGAGGATGGCCTTTTGCATGAAAGCCGCATCGGCAGTGGCGGCCTTGACGGCATCGGAGACTACAGTGCCGCACACCAGGTCGGTTATCTCCGTTTTGAGCGCATCGACCGACTGGCGGGCGAAGAGGCGCAGTTCCGCCTGTGTGTTCTTGGTCAGCTCGGCGGCCTTGTCGCGGGCTTCGGCCAGGATTTTTTCCGCTTCGGCCTGTGCTTCGGCCACGATGCCGGAAGCCGTGGAGCGTGCGTTGTCCACGATTTTCTTTGCTTCCACATTGCCTTTCTCTACCCCTTCCTGGTAGATTTTATCGGTCAGTTCTTGCAGTTTCGTATTCATAAAGAATTCGGTTTTTGCTTGTTCGCATATGGAGCAACAAATGTACACCTTTTTTGTTTTGTGCCCCGCGTTTTATTGTGATTTTTATATGTTCTTTAGCAGGTTTTCGGCTTGTCAGGATCGTAAGTTAGGTATAAGAAATGATGTTTAGGGCAGATAAAAGTAAAACGAACACGGGTTTGACGGATAAAATGGATATACGCGAGTTCGGGATAATTATATCCCGAACTCACGTGAAATATATCTACAGTTTCCACCCGGATATACTTTCCTGTATATTCCACAAATGGGCATAAAGCCCTTCCTTTCGGATAAGCTCATCGTGCGTGCCTTCTTCCTTT
>CASFUX010000109.1 GCA_949297975.1 uncultured Bacteroidales bacterium | reverse complement strand
GGGGATAAGTCTGCATTCAAGCATTTGTTTGAGACTTATTTCACCCCTCTGTGTCGTTTCATGTACATATATGTCCATAATAAAGAAGTTGCAGAAGAATTGGCGCTTGATGTGTTCCTTTATGTATGGGAGCATAGGGACACTTTACAGATAAATCTTTCGTTTAAGGCTTATTTGTTTCAGTCAGCGCATAATCGTTGTTTGAATGTGTTGCGTCAGAAAGGAGACGTCTTATATTTGGAAGATGTGGGAGATGTGGCGGTTGATTCAGCTTTGTTAAACAAAGAAAATACGGAAGAACTGCAACGGCTAATCAGGGAGGCTGTGCTGGCTTTGCCTGAAAAATGCAAGGAAATTTTTTATTTAAGCCGTTTCAAGAATTTATCTAATAAAGAAATTGCAGAAAAGTTGAAGATATCGGTAAAAACGGTGGAAGCACAAATTACAAAGGCATTAAAGCGGATAAAAGAATTTTTGGGAGAGACTTATTATTACCTGTTTTGACTGGTTGTATTTTTGACATTTCTGAGTGTTTGTTCAGGATACATTTAATAGCTTGATTTATGAAAAAATACATCTTGTTCACTTGTGCCATGTTGATAACAAGTGTTGTGTGGGCAGAAAGTTATTCCGGGGCATTGCCTGAAAAATTGTACGTCGTGGGCGATGCTTGCGAAGCTGGTTGGTCTAGGGATAATGCGCTTGAGATGCAGACGGAAAGTGCAGGTATTTATGTGTGGGAAGGGGCGCTAACAGCTCCCGATGATCCGGCATCTGAAGGCGGGCGGCGTTTTAAGTTCTTGGTGGATCGGAGTTGGAGTATTTCCCTTACGTGCGACATCAATACCACTACGGTGCAGCATGAAGTGATTGTGTCTGGTGAACCGTGTATGTTGTACCAAAAAGGGGAAAACGAGGGAAAGGATAACGCATTTATGGTCCCGGAAACGGCCATATACTCCATTCGGGTGGATTTGACTGGGGATGATATGGTGATGACGTGCACAAAAGCAGGTGAAGTGGTTGTGCTCAAACCGGATTTAAGCCAGTTGTATTTGGTCGGGGATGCCGTGAATGGTTGGAATCCGGCGGGGGTTGCCATGACTTATGTGGAGGAAGGTGTGTTTGTGTGGAGCGGTACTTTGGCGGATAAAGGAGAGAAAAATTTCAAATTTTTGAATGAATCGGGCACATGGAACAAAACGATTGTGCCGGATGGAGGACGTGATGTGGTATTTACGCCGGGTGGTACGTATGATTTGTTATACAGGCCGGGGGAAAACGATCCGGGGGATGCCCGGTTTGTGGTGCCGGAAGCTGGCGAGTATTATCTGCTGGTTGATTTGAATGCCATGATTTTGTCCCTCGATTACGCTAAGCCGACAAGTGGGGACTTGTTCATTGGCGGTGCTGCGGTGTCGGATGGTGTGGATGTGTGGGCTATGCGTGAAGTGGAGGGTGGTATTTTTACGTGGAGCGGTCAAATTTCAGCGGGGTCGACAGGTGTGTTTTATTTCTTGACCGAACAAGGGCGTTTAAATCGAAGCATCCACCCGGCAGGCTCGGATGTGGTGGTTGAGGTGGAAACAGAGTATCCTTTGTATTATCGGCCGTTTACCGCTTCTCCTTATGATTTTTATTTTAGTGTGCCGGAGTCGGGGGTATATACGGTTGATGTCAATTTGAATGACTTGACTGTGATTGTCGAAGAAGGAAGCGTCACCGGCCTACCGGATGCAGCCTGTTCCGATGCTTATTCGCTACAGGTAGGGCATGGTACGATACAGTTGCAAGTTGCCGATGGGCAGTCGTTGCGCCATGTCGCTTTGTTTGATTTGGGCGGTCGTTGCCTGTGCCGGTATGCCGATGTGAAGCAGGTTGTACAAATAAAAGAAAATCTTCCTGTCGGTTTATATGTATTGAAAGTGTTGGATGGTAATGGGCAGTTATCCGTTCAAAAGGTGCTGGTGAAATAGTGTGTAATCAAAAAAATAAAAGATTATGAGAAGCAAGTGTATGCTGGTGGCACTTCTGGCCTGTTTGGTGACAGTACCACTGATGGCAGATTCCGGAATTTATATTTGCGGATATTTTAATCGTTCGCCGGAAATAGCCGTCCCGGCTATGAAGCAGTCGGGTTATACGTTCGGTATATTATTCAATATTAATGTAGAGGAAAACGGCGATTTGACTTATGAAGGACAGACAGTTTGCCATGACGGGGTGTTTGTTTTGCCGGAAACAAGTCCGCGCTTTGTGGACGATGTTAATTCCTTGATTACAGGAAACACCTCCCTGCTCCGTTTGGAATATTGCATAGGAGGGTGGGGTAATGGTTCTTATGGAAAAATCACTCAATTGGTGCGTGAACAGGGAACGGATGAAAACAGCATCTTGTACCGTAATTTCAAGGCCTTGAAAGAGGCCATTCCTGCCGTGATTGCCATCAACAACGATTTGGAGCAGGATTATGAGCCGGAACCTCATGCCCAATTTCATATCATGCTTTATGATCTCGGCTTTAAGACCACCATTGCCCCTTACATGAATAAGGATAGTTACTGGCTGCCATTTGTCCGTGCCGTGTTGGAAGCCCGTCCGGGAGCAGTTGACCGCAACTATTTGCAGTGCTATGGAGGGGGAGCAAGCAATCAGCCAGGCGATTGGGACATAGAGGGAGTGCCGGTTTATGGCAGCTATGATATAGAGTCGGGCGGTTTCCCGAAGGAAGAAATCATGGACAGGCTGGCTCGTTGGAAAGAAGAAGTCGGCATTGTGGGTGGTTTTTACTGGAATTACAATGACAACCGGGATGCCAAGTCGGAAGCGGCGGCGATAAACGAAGTGTTCGGGGGCGGTGAAGTGGATTATCGGGCACGCCGGGTGGCCGGGTTTTATCCCATGAAGGATTATCATGCTCCTCAAATCGATTTTGGTATGGGAGTTTATAACAGGCAGCAGATAGAGGAACAGGGGATGCGTCCCGCTGATGTGAAGGCGATCAAGTTGGTACCGGGAGTGAAGGTAACGCTTTATACCGGCGAAGACCATACGGGAGATGCATTTGCTATAACATCCGATATGCCGGATGTGGTTGCGGTGGTGGGCGATGCGGAAATCAATTCGTGGGCTGTCTCGGCTGACAGTATAGGCGAATTGGACGGAACCGAATTTTGCATCCGTGACAAGCAAAGTGGCTTGTATCTCAAACCTTACGATAACATGCCGACCAATGGCCTTAGCATCCGCTTGAAAGAAAACGACGGGACAGATTACATGTTGTGGCGATTTGAGGCACAAGAAAATGGCCTTTACCGGATAATCAACAAGGGGAGCGGCAAGACCCTCCAAGTGGCGAACGAGGAATTGTATGAAGGAGAAAAGTTCATTCAGAAAATTTATTCCGGGAAAGAAAACCAACTTTTCCTGATAGGACGTAATGAGGAAACCGAGGCATATCATTTTATGGCATTGAATAGTCTGAAGTATGTTGGGCTGGAAAGCGGTAAACGCCAAGTCGGCACAATGGCTGTGCAGCAAGCTGACATGATGGAATGGGAATTGGTGAAGCAAGCGGTAAGCGGCCAGCCCGTGGTTAGCAGCGATGGATGGGTGTCGCTCCACTCGCAAGTGGTGGAAGAAGAGGTGCGGCTTGAAATGGCGGAGTCGGTGCGGGATGCCGGTTTGGAAGTTCGCTTGTCCGACTTGAGTGGACGTATTCTCATGCGAGATGCGAGCGGGGTCACATGTTGGAATGTGTCGGATTTGCAGCCGGGGGTATATGTGTTATCCGTAGCATGTGCAACCAAGACGGCTTCTTTCCGGTTGGTAAAGAGATAGGAAATTGAATATTGTCGTTAGTAGGTTTGGCTTCAAAAGTCTTTGCTTTGACTTTTGAAGCCGATTTTTTTATGTCCTTTCCAGGATATTTACGTTAGTTAGGGATAAGAAGATACGCGAGCTCGGAATAAGTCTGTGGTAAAACAGGCGCAATTGCGTAGAGTTTTACGCGAGTTCGGGATAAGAAAGTCTAAAAAAGTTGATGATCTCGCCGATGTTTTGTATCTTTATATTTGAAAACAAAAACATTACAAAACAAACAGGCGATGATTACCAAGGACAAAGTTATAGAGATTTTTTGTGTTATCGATGAATTTGACAAGAATTTGAACGCAGAACCGGCAAAGAACCTGTGCCTGCCCGCAGGGGACACGGACGGAAGACAGCGAAGAAGCCGCAAGGGACAGGTGTCGGAAAGCGAGATAATGGCGGTGCCGGTATGCTGCCATTTCGGCTCTTACCGCACGTTCAAGGACTACTACCTGTGCTTCGTCAGGTGCATGGCGAGGGACTG
>CASFUX010000108.1 GCA_949297975.1 uncultured Bacteroidales bacterium | reverse complement strand
TCTGAAAAAGGACAAACCATGTTGCCGTTTGTTGAGAAAACTCCTGTAAACAGGATTTGGGGTGTCGGTATCCTTTGTAATCTGCCGTGTCGCGAAGACATACCCGAAGGCGCAGCCCGCCATTGAAATGCCGATGTACCCCGTTATTTTTTTAGTGTTGAGTTTTCCAATCTCGGAGCAACATGGTTTGCTGATACAAATGTAGGCTTTTTTTATTTCACTGCCAAAGAAAAATGAAAAAAATGTATGCATTTTTTCGAATCGTTCTCCGACAAGGGGAAAATAGGACTTTCTTCTTCTTGTTGTTTGTGCACAAACGAAGAGAATTTGCGCAATATTTCCTATTTTTTTTGCACCTTTGTGTGGTCAAGTCAAAAAAAAGTCGTTTCTTTGCAACCGCAAATCAAAAACTAATTTTATTTACAAACTTAAAACAACAAAATTATGTCAGAAGTTGCAGATAAAGTAAAAGCGATTATCGTTGATAAGCTGGGTGTTGAAGAATCGGAAGTAACGCCCACGGCAAGTTTCACGAACGACTTGGGAGCTGACTCTCTGGACACGGTTGAGTTGATCATGGAATTCGAAAAGGAATTCGGCATCTCGATTCCGGATGAAGAAGCGGAAAAAATCGCAACTGTAGGCGACGCTATCGAGCACATCGAAGCTTTGCAGAAATAATTTCCATTAATTAATCATTTATGGAATTAAAAAGAGTAGTTGTAACGGGCTTAGGCGCGGTTACGCCCTTGGGTAATAATGTGCCCGACACATGGGCCAATATTATCAAGGGCGTAAGCGCGGCCCAGCCCATTACGCATTTCGACGCATCCAAATTCAAGACCCAATTTGCCTGCGAGGTGAAGAATTTCGACCCCTCCCTGTATTTCGACCGGAAGGAAGCACGCAAATTGGACATCTATACCCAATACGCCATGGTTGCGGCCAAGGAAGCTATCAGCGACTGCGGCATCGACCTGGAAACCGCCGACAAGGATGAAATCGGCGTCATCATGGCTGCCGGCATCGGCGGTATCCTCACTTTCGAGCAGGAAGTGGGGTATTATTATGCCAACCAGGACAAAGGTCCGAAGTTCAACCCCTTCTTCATCCCGAAGATGATAGCGGACATCGCTGCCGGGCAAATCTCCATCATGTACGGATTCCGGGGGCCGAACTATTCGACCACCTCGGCGTGCGCCTCGTCCAACAATGCCCTGATCGATGCATACAACTGCATCCGGCTGGGGCAGGCCAGCATGATGTTGGCAGGCGGCTCGGAAGCGGCTATCACGCCTGCGGGCGTGGGCGGATTCAACGCCATGACGGCTCTCTCCACCCGCAACGATGACATGGAGCATGCCTCGCGCCCGTTCAGCAAGAGCCGTGACGGCTTCGTCATTGGCGAAGGGGGCGGATGCCTCGTGCTGGAGGAACTGGAACATGCCTTGGCTCGCGGAGCGAAAATCTACTGCGAACTGGCGGGCGGCGGCCTCTCGGCCGATGCGTACCACATGACGGCTTCGCATCCCGAAGGGCTGGGTGCCATCTTGGCCATGCGCCGTGCGTTGAAGGACGCGAAGATGCAGCCCGAGGACATCGACTACATCAACGTGCACGGCACGTCGACCCCCGTGGGCGACATCTCGGAGGTGAAAGCCATCGAAACCGTGTTCGGCGAACATGCTTACAAGCTCAACATCAGCTCCACGAAGTCCATGACGGGACACTTGCTGGGAGCTGCCGGTGCTATCGAAGCCATCTTCTCGGTGCTGGCCATTGCCGACGGCATTGTGCCTCCCACCATCAACCACGCGGAAGGCGACGAGGATCCGGAAATCGACTACCGGCTGAACTTCACGTTCAACCATGCTCAGAAGCGCGAGGTGAACGCCGCCCTGTCGAACACGTTCGGCTTCGGCGGGCACAACGCAAGCGCCATTTTCAAGAAGTTCGTGAAATAGCGTCCCTGCGCCGGACGGCTCTGAAAAAGCATCGTTCTCGTGTCAAAAATCATAACTCGACAAATAAGGCTTCTTTTCCACAAGCGAAAGGAGCCTTATTTGCTTTTTTACAACCTCCTCGGCTTCTATCCCGACGACATCCGCTACTACCAGCTGGCCCTGCACCACAAGTCCGTCCCCATCCACACGCAGGACGGACGCAACCTGTGCAACGAGCGGCTGGAGTTCCTGGGCGATGCCATCCTCAACTCGGTCATCACCGACATCCTCTACAAACGCTTCCAGAACGAACGCGAAGGCTTCCTCACCAACCTGCGCTCAAAAATCGTGAGCCGCGAGTCGCTCAACCACATCGCCAAGGAAATCGGGCTGGACAAAGCCATCATCGCCTCCCGCTACGTCAACCTGCACGCCAACAGCAATATCTACGGCAATGCCTTGGAGGCTCTCTTCGGGGCCATCTACCTGGACCAAGGCTACCGCAAGTGCAAGACGTTCGTTGAAGAGCGGCTTTTCAGCCACATCCTGGACTGGAACGACATCCTGCAAAAGGAAATCAACTACAAGTCGCGGGTGCTCGAATGGTGTCACAAGCGGCACATCGAACCGGAATTCGACCTGCTGAACGAAACCGTGCAGCGCAACAAACACACCTTCCACACTTGCCTGAAGATACAAGGGCACATCATCAGCCAGGCCACGGGCGGCAGCAAGAAAGAGTCGCAACAAAAGGCCGCCGAAATAGCCTACAAGAAAATGTGTGCCGACCCGCACTTCCTCGAGAAAATCATCGAACAACCGCAACCGACCGAGGAATAATTTTCTCATGGGAACATCCATCCTGTTTCAAGTACGGCTGGTGTCCACACACCCTCCTACCCTGCAAATAAAGCACAGATATATAAAGTTTCGGGCGGCCTTGTGGCTGAGTACCGAGCCGCCCGAAACATCACATTCGTATCTTATTATTTATACAGCGCATTGCCTAACTCTTCCAATCCTGCTTCTCCCGGCAATTCAGGATAAGCCCGCTTCATGGCATCCACGAAAGCCTGTGCCGTCTTGTTGTCCGCAAGCAACTCTTTCATCCTTTTCAGATAAGCGATTTTGAACTCCACCGCATCGCGCTTGGCCGCGCCTCCATGCCCGCCGATGAACAGCGTCGCGCCCGAAGCCAGCGAGTTTTCCGCTTCCGCTATTTCCGCGTCAATGGCCGCCGGGGAAGATACTTGCAGATGGCTGACATGCGCCTTGGCAGGAGTCCAATGGGTATAATAGGCCTTGCCTCCTATCAGAATGCTTGCCGCAGGAAAATCAGAAGATGCCCCGCGACGGAACTCGAAAGGCACTCCCACCCACGTATGCGTAGTGCCGAAAGCCACTTCCGTGGCCTGACCCGTGGGCAGGTCTGTCAAGGCATCGCCGAATGCCTGGGCAAAACCCTGCATCATACCGCCATAGATTTCGCCTTTGGTAAATTCGGGCATACCCTGCGCCATCACCACGTCATGGTTTCCCGTGCCACCCACGTGGTAGTCCGTGATGCGCTTTTCCACAGGCTTATCCAACTTGGAGAGATAGCTGTCAAACTCCGCCACATTGTCCTTGAACAACGGCTGCTCCATGGTGACAAGGGCATCCTGGCCCTCGATAATGTAACTCGCATCGCCCAACGCATCGTTGGTGTAATACACATGCAGTTTGAAATTGCCGAGGTCGTGTACCTCGAAACGTCCTTTTGTTTGTGCCATAACTGTAATTGTTAAGAAGTTGAACAAAATAAACAATACCTTTTTCATTGCTTTCTGTTTTTTGATTGATTGTTCTAATACATTTAAATGCGCATTGCTTACCAAAAGTACCTTTGTTTCTTTTGCGCTGCAAAATTAGAGAGAGCATTTCATCCCGACAAGTAGGCACTTGAGCGTCATATACTTACGTTCAAGTAACCATTGCTGTAGATGAGCCGCTTGCAGACAAAATATTTTTCAAAAAAAAGTTTCTTGGTGCTTGAAAGGCATTTGCTTACCTTTGCACAGCAATTTGAAACATATCACATTATGGATAGGACAACGATAGAAGATGCCGTATTCCCAGATTGTCCGATACGGAATATCCTGGCCAGACTCTGCGACAAATGGTCGCTTCTGGTCATTTACACGCTGGACAAGGCGGGCAACAAAACAATACGGTTCAAAGAGTTGCAGCGGGAAATCCCCGATATATCGCAGAAAATGCTGACGGTCACCCTGCGGACATTGGAAAATGACGGTTACGTCACCCGAACCGTCTATCCCGAAGTGCCCCCAAGGGTCGAATATACGCTGACACCTCGGACGCACTCGCTGCTGCCACATCTCAATTCGCTAATAGAATGGGCAGTGGAAAACAAAGCGGCCATCATGGCAGACAGGAAGAAAGCGGGCAGGAAATGACATGCACCATCCCCTGCCCAAACACTTGGCAACCCACAAGGACACCCAACCCCGCTTGAACTTGCGCTCCAACTCGCCTTTTTTAGTAAATTTCCAGCAAAAAAGAGAATAAAAATATGTTGTATAACATATTTTTACTACTTTTGCCCCCGAATTCAAACAACAACATCATGTTTATCGAAAAAATCGGAACCAATGCCGGACTTGTATGGAAAGCATTGGAAAAAGGCGAAGCCAGCTTGAAAGCCGTCAAGAAAGCGACCAAATTGAACGAAAAGGATTTGAACATGGCGCTGGGCTGGTTGGCTCGCGAAGGAAAAATCGAATTGTTCGATGTAGAAGGGGAAACATTTGCCCGCTTGTCGTAAAAAAACGAGGCAAAAGGATACAAGAAAACGGGAAGCCCGCTTGGAGGGTTTCCCGTTTCTTGTATCCGCCCGTCGCCACCGGCACAGAACGCACACGTGGCTTGCTTCCATTGTCCCAAGAAACAACTCAGGCCACCTCCCTTGCAGGAAGCGGCCTGATTGTTGCCTGTGTTGCGGAGACAGGATTCGAACCCATGACCTCCAGGTTATGAGCCTGGCGAGCTACCTCTGCTCCACTCCGCGATTTTTTCGTGGTGCAAAAGTAGTACTTTTCTCATAATCCGCCAAAGAAACCACGCATTATTTTCCGAAAATGTTTCGCTGGTCATAAGTTTTATGAATATCCGCATTGCGCCAAATGATAAACACAATAGGCACAATAGAATGCCCGCCGCTTTGCAGCGGGCATAAAGCATGTATCATCCACACAGGTTACTTGGCAGGCCACATGGAAGTAACCCTGAGTCCCGATGCTTTGGCATCGGGACTTCTATTGTGTGCTTCTCTCAATCTATCTATATAATATGTGGGGGTCCCTCGCAGGGCCATGTAATCTCTATTGTGTCTATTGTGGTTCTGTGTTGGCAACATGCGGACATTCATATAACTTTTCCCCTAAATTGTGTAAAGAAATACCCCGCCGTGCACAACGCACGGAAAGATTGCGTACTTTTGCCCCAACCAACGAAAGGAGAAATTGCAAGATGGCATTCATCGATTATTACAGCATTTTAGGGCTCGACAAAAACGCCTCGCCCGAGGACATCAAGAAGGCGTACCGCAAGTTGGCGCGCCAATACCACCCGGACTTGAACCCGAACAACCCGGAAGCGCACGCCAAGTTCCAGCAAATCAACGAGGCGAACGAGGTACTGAGCGACCCGGAAAAACGGAAGAAATACGACGAGTACGGCGAAAACTGGAAACACGCAGAGGAATACGAACAAGCCCGCCGCCAACAGGCGCAAAACGGCGGTTTCGCCTCCGGGGCAGACTTCGGCGGCGGCAACTACCGGTACGACTTCGGCGACGGGGACTACGGCACGGGCGGCTTCTCCGACTTCTTCGAAAACCTCTTCGGCAGCCACGCGCACGGCCGCCGCACCGCCGGGTACAAGGGCAGCGACTACACCGCCGAACTGCACCTGACCCTGCGCGATGCCGCCAAAACCCACAAGCAAACGCTCAACGTGAACGGGCGCAACATCCGCATCACCGTACCGGCCGGCATGGCCGACGGGCAAGTCATCAAACTGAAGGGGCAGGGCGGACCCGGTGCCAACGGAGGCCCGGCGGGCGACCTGTACATCACGTTCGTCGTGGAATCCGACCCCGTGTTCACCCGCCGGGGCAACGACCTGTACGCCACCGCCGACCTCGACCTGTACACCGCCGTGCTGGGCGGCGAGGCCACCATCGACACCCTCGACGGCAAGGTGAAGCTGAAAGTAGCCCCCGAAACGCAAAACGGCACCAAGGTGCGGCTGAAAGGAAAAGGCTTCCCCGTGTACAAACAGGAAGGGCAGCACGGCGACCTCATCATCACCTACAACGTGAAGATACCCACCCGCCTCACCGAGCGGCAAAAAGAATTGTTCAGACAATTGGCAAATTCATAATACAACAGCATCATGAACGAAGACATCATATTGTTAAGCGAATACTGCGCACACAGCTGCGCCGAACCCGACTTCGTGTTGCAACTGGCCGAGGAAGGCCTCATCGCCACCGAGATGCACGACGACCTGCCCTACATCCTGGCTTCGCAACTGCACGACCTGGACCTTTTCGCCCGCCTGCACTACGACCTGAGCATCAACATCGAGGGCATCGATGTCATACACAACTTACTGGGACGTATGCGTCGCATGGAGCAGGAACTGGCCTTGCTGCGGCGGCAGTTAGGGACGGAACCCTTCGAGCCGGAAGACTTTTTTGAGGAATGGTAGATTGAAAATAAGAACGTAGGGCGTTGCCCTACGCTGAAAGCCACAAGACCGTTGGCCTTGAGCTTGCCACTTGTAACCCGTCACTCGTAACTCATCACAATGACAACAGATATCCTCATCGTATTCGCCACGGTGATACTTTCCGCCGCCTGCTTCGTATGGGGCAAGGTGCGGTCGGACATCGTGGCCTTGTGTGCCCTGACCGTGCTGGTGCTTAGCGGCATCCTCACCCCCGAAGAGGGGTTGGCGGGCTTTTCCAACTCGGTGGTCATCATGATGGCCTGCCTCTTCATCGTGGGCGGGGGCATCTTCCAGACGGGGTTGGCCCGCATGATCAGTTCCCGCATCCTGGCCTTGGCCGGGGGAAACGAGCGCAAGTTGTTCCTGTTGGTGATGCTCACTACGGGCGGCATCGGCGCGTTCGTAAGCAACACGGGCACGGTAGCCCTCATGCTGCCCATCGTGATGAGCCTGGCCGCCGAGGCACAAACCAGGTCGCGCCGCTACCTCATGCCCATGGCCTTTGCCAGCAGCTTGGGACTGTTCACCCTCATCAGCACCCCGCCCAACCTCATCATCAACGACACGCTGGCAGGCGGAGGCTACGAGCCGCTGGGCTTCTTCTCATTCCTCCCCGTGGGTGCCGTCACGCTCGGACTGGGCATCGCGCTGCTGTGGCCGCTGAGCAAGCTGCTGACCCGCAGCCAAGGCCGCCCCGATGAGGCCGGGGACAAAGCGGGCGGCAAGAGCCTGAAGCAATTGGCGGGCGAGTACCGGCTGGCCGACAACCTGTACCGCATCCGCGTGGAGGGAGGATCGCCCTTTGCCGGGCAGTCGCTGCAAGCCTTGGGCATCACCCAGAAGTACAACACCAGCGTGGTAGAGATAAGGCGCACCGTGTCGCAACACCGCTTCCACCGCACGGTGGACATGACCATGGCCGGACCGGGCAATGTACTGCGCGAGGGCGACATGCTCTACGTGGTAGGCGACTTCGCCGACGTGCAACGGCTGGTGGATGACAACGGCCTGTCGCTGGTGGACGTGCACCAGAGCGAGAGCAACGCGGCACGCCCCGTGGCGCAGGCGGGCGGCATGGACTTCGGGGAGATAGGCATCGCCGAGGTAGTGCTGCTGTCCAGTTCCAAACTGGTGAACAAGCCGGTAAAGGAGTCGGGCTTCCGTCAGTTGTACAACCTCAACATCCTGGGCATCCAACGCAAGCAACAATACCTGCTGCAAGGCATCAAAGACGTGAAAATGCAAGCGGGCGACGTGCTGCTGGTACAAGGCCGGTGGAGCGACATAGCCAAGCTGAGCGGCGAGACCGCCGAATGGGTGGTGGCGGGCAACCCCATGGAGACCGCCGCCAAGGTGCCGCTGGACCGCAAAGCCCCCGTGGCAGCCGCCATCATGGTACTCATGGTGGTAGCCATGGTGGCCGAGTGGCTGCCCGCCGTGATGTGCACGCTGCTGGCCGCCCTGCTTATGATACTCACAGGCTGTTTCCGCAACGTGGAGGCCGCCTACAAGACCATCAACTGGGAGAGCATCTTCCTGTTCGCAGGCATGTTCCCGCTGGCCACGGCCATGGACAAGACGGGCGCGTCGGCCCTGGTGGCAAGCGGCATCGTGTCCGGCCTGGGCGACCTGGGACCCATGGTGGTGCTGGCGGGCATCTACGCAGCCACGAGCCTGCTCACCATGTTCATCAGCAACACGGCCACGGCGGTACTCTTCGCCCCCATCGCCATACAGGCGGCGTTGGCCCTCGGCGTAAGCCCCTACCCCTTCCTGCTGTGCGTCACGGTGGCGGCAAGCATGTGCTTCGCCAGCCCCTTCTCCACCCCGCCCAACGCCCTGGTGATGTCCGCCGGGCGGTACAAGTTCTCCGACTACATCCGCGTGGGTCTGCCATTGCAACTGGCCGTGGGCGTGGTCATGGTGTTCGTGCTGCCGCTGCTGTTCCCGTTTTAGAACAAAACTACTACCCCCAACCCCCTAAAGGGGGCTTTGATTAACCGCAGAGAGCGCAAAGGGCGCAAAGGAAATGGAAGTGATCGTGTCGTTTCCATTTCCTTTGCGCCTTTTGCGGTTAATCATAAGCCCCAAAGCATCCCACAGCCCCTTCTGAAAAGGGTCTTGCCCACTTGCCCAAAAGGGGTGCGAACCTTTTGCCCAAAGGGGTACGAACCCTTTGCCCAAAGGGGTGCGAGCCTTTTGCCCAAAGGGGTACGACCCTTTTGCCTAAGGGTTCACCTACCCTTCTATGAGAGGCGAGAGGTAAGAAAGGAGCAACGGATTTTCCTGATTTAACGTAAGGAGTTTTTTTGAGGAGGCATCCAAGGCCAACGGCCTTGGAGCACTCAGCGTAGGGCAACGCCCTACGGACAATGGTTAACTTGACAACTGCCGCAGATGGCATCAAGGAGCAAGCATATCTGCCCATTCCTCCAACGCCAGATTCTCTTTCCTTGTCATTTCGGCGCGGTCGGCGGGGGCTTTGTCGTCCTGTCCGCACAGGTGCAGCACACCGTGGATGATGACGCGGTGCAGTTCGTCCTCGAAGCATGCGCCATATTGTTCGGCGTTAGAGCGCACGGTGTCCACGCTGATGAAGAGGTCGCCTGCCACGGTGTCGCCCTCGCCGTAGTCGAAGGTAATGATGTCCGTGTAGTAGTCGTGTGCAAGGAACTGGCGGTTCACCTCCAGGATGCGTTCGTCCGTGCAGAACAGGTAGTTGATGCGCCCCACGTGCCGTCCGTAACGCGCCGCCGTGCGCTTTATCCAAGCCGACACGCGCCGCTCGTCTATCGGCAAGGTTTCGGGATATTCATTGAGAAATTGTATCATTTACTATTTGACAATTTACTATTTACTATATCGGCACATCCCCTCCTTTGGAGGGGCTTGGGGAGGCACTAAAAGAACACATACGCCACGGCCACGGCGGTTATCACCCCGGCCAGATCGGCCAGCAGGGCGTAGGGCACGGTGTAGCGGCTGTTCTTGATGTTGACCGCCCCGTAGTACACGGCCACTACGTAGAAGGTGGTGTCCGATGCGCCTTGCAGGATGCCTGACAGCCGCCCGGCAAACGAGTCGGCACCGAACGTGTTCATCGCCTCCACCATCATGCCGCGTGCACCGCTGCCGCTCAGGGGCTTCATCAGGGCGGTGGGCATACCGTCCACCCAGCGGGTGTCCAGTCCCAAGGCGGCCACGAGCGACTTCAGCCCGTCCACCAGGAAGTCGAGCGTGCCCGATGCCCGCAACATGCCCACGGCCACCAGGATGGCCACCAGGTAGGGAATGATGCGGATGGCGGTGCCGAAGCCGTCCTTCGCCCCTTCGATGAAAGCGTCGTACACGTTGATGCGCTTGCGCACCCCACTCAGGATGAACAGCACGATGATGGTAAACAGGATGATGGAGGCCG
Organism: uncultured Bacteroidales bacterium; assembly: GCA_949297975.1. GTDB lineage: Bacteria > Bacteroidota > Bacteroidia > Bacteroidales > Paludibacteraceae > QVMH01. The sequence continues at coordinate 39,088 of CASFUX010000108.1, read as the reverse complement.
CCGCTGCCGACACGCGCTGCACCTCGTCCTGCTCCATGCGGCTGAACGCCCATACCACGCCCGCGATGAGCAAGGCCACGCTGCCGAACGTGCCAAGGATGACCCCGTCTATGCGGATGCGCTGCTTGATGCACAAGGCCAGCACGCCCACGGCGGTGGAGGCAAAGGTGGCTATCATGATGGGGATGAACACGTCGGCGGGGTTCGAAGCCCCCATCTGCGCCCGGATGGTCATGATGGAGACGGGGATGAGCGTCAGTCCAGAAGCATTGAGCACCAAGAACATAATCATGGCGTTCGAGGCACGCGACTTGTCGGGGTTCAGTTCCTGCAACTCGCGCATGGCCTGCAACCCGGCCGGGGTGGCGGCGTTGTCCAGCCCCAAGATATTGGCCGAGAGGTTAAGCAGGATGGAACCTGCGGCAGGGTGGTCTTTCGGAATGTCGGGGAAGAGGCGGCGGAACAGCGGGTGCACGGCGCGGGCAAACAGCTGTATCATGCCGCCCCGTTCGCCTATCTTCATGATGCCCATCCACAAGGCCAGCACGCCCGTCAGCCCCAGGGACACCTCGAAGCCCGTGCGTGCCGAGGTGAAAGTGGAGTTCACGATGTCGGTAAACGCCTGCGCGTTGCCGAACGCCACCAGCTGCACGCACGCCACGATGAACGCTACCAGTATGAAACTTATCCAAATGTAGTTGAGTACCATCTTCCCGCCGTTGTTTCAAAGTAAGACACCACACCAAAATATAAAACACAATAGGCACAATAGGAAGTCAGCTCACTCAGCACGCGATGGAGACGGGGTATCCCCGTCTCCAGGGAGCACACATAGCTTTCCAGTCTGATATGCAGCGGAAAAGGATGACCACCGTCCCGATGCATGGCATCGGGGCCAAACTATTGTGAACTGCTTATACACGCAGGATGAGCCGTGCCGTCCCTTCTATCAATCCATTGTGCCTATTGTGTTTTGTTTCAAGGGGCAAAAGTACATTATTTCATTGAATAAACCTGCATCGGGACAGGACAACCGTACCAAAATATAAAACACAATAGATACAATAGGAAGTTTATCACCCATGCGTAGTAGAGGCTGTATGAAAACCACGAAACAAACCTGCCGTCATTTCGACCGTAGGGAGAAATCCCCTTCTACAACGCTTCCAAAGCCACTGTGAGATTTCTCGCTGCGCTCGAAATGACGAGGACGGCATGAAAATGGTACTTTTTTACACAGCTTCAGTAGAGACAGGGCGTGCCCCGTCTCCGGGGAGCACACATAGCTTTCCAGCTTGACAGACAGCAGCAACCGTTGCCATCCACCGTCCCGAGGTGTAGCATCGGGACAAACTATTGTGAACTTCCCTTGTCTGCGTGGGACAAGCCGCGCTATTCCTCCTGCTATGCTATTGTGTCTATTGTATTTATATTTTGGTCGGTTGTCCTGCTGTGTCACATTCCTTTGTTCCTCCATTGTTTTTTCCGTACCTTTGCGCCCGTATGATGAAGTTGGAGGAAGAATACCGCCTGTACCTCAAGCTGGAGCGGGCCATGTCGCCCCACACGGTGGATGCCTACATGCGCGACTTGCAGAAGTGGCTCGACTACTTGAAGGATGCCGATGTCGAGCCGCGCGAGGCGGAGACCGACCACGTGCGCGACTTCATGGTGACGCTGGGCGAGATGGGCATCCATCCCCGCTCGCAATCGCGCATCCTGTCGGGCGTGAAGTCTTTCTACCGCTTCCTGTTGTACCGCGACCTCATCGACCGCGACCCCACCGAACTGGTGGAGACCCCGCAGTGGCTGATGAAACTGCCCGACGTGTTGTCCGTGGAGGAGATAGACGCGATGATGGCTGCCATCGACTTGTCCAAGCCCGAAGGCCACCGCAACCGCGCCATGCTGGAGGTGCTCTACGGCTCGGGCGTGCGGGTGTCCGAGCTGGTGGGGCTGCGGCTGTCCAACCTCTACCTGGCCGAAGGCTACATGCTGGTGGAAGGCAAAGGCAGCAAGCAACGGCTCGTCCCCCTCTCGCCCACCTCGATAAAGCAGATGGAGTTGTGGTTCGTGGACAGGAGCGAGTTGCAGATAAAGCGCGGCAACGAGGACTACGTGTTCCTCAACCGGCGAGGGGCGAAACTCACCCGCGCCATGATATTCGAGATAGTGAAACGGCTGGCCGAGGCGGCTGGCATCGGCAGGCCGGTAAGTCCCCACACGTTCCGCCACTCGTTTGCCACCCATCTGTTGGAAAACGGAGCCAACCTCCGCGCCATCCAGCAGCTCTTAGGGCACGAGAGCATCGTCACCACCGAACTCTACACCCACGTTGACATGCACTACCTGCAAGATACCCTGCTCAAGTACCACCCGTTGTCACAGCACGAACCCACCACCCCCAACCCCCTAAAGGGGGCTAACCAAGCAGAGCTATGAGCGCTATACATTATATATATATACTCCTTGCCCGCATGGCCAAAGCCCCTTTTAGGGGGTTGGGGGTGGGGTGGCGGATAGGTCTCCTTTGCCTCTTTACCATTGCCCCCTTCAGGGGGTTAGGGGGTGAGACCGTCGTCATCGGGCGGGTAACGGACCAAGCCGACGGCACACCCATTGCCTCGGCCAACGTCTATTTCAAAGGTACGGACGACGGCACGGCCACGGACGATGCCGGGTACTTCCTCCTGCGCACGGGCGACGAAGGAGGCCGTCTCGTGGTTTCCGCCGTGGGCTTCCGCACGGAACAGGTGCGCATCAAGGGCGGAGGCACGGCCTACGTGGACATGCCCCTGCGCGAGCAGTTCACCGCCTTGGACGAGATATTGGTGTTGCCCGGTTCCAACCCCGCCCTGCCCCTGATGAAGCGGGCCAGGCTCATGCGCAAGGCCAACGACCTCACCGCCCGCCCCGGCTACCGCGCCACCGCCACCACCCAAAGCGCGGTGATGCTGAGCCGCGAAGGCGACGCGCGGCTGGGGCGCAGGCTTGTGGAGCAACTGCGGGCAGGCAACCTGTCCGAAAGCGATAGCCTGCTGCTCGTGCCCCTCTACATCGCCGAGACCGACTACACGGTGACCGACCAGGGTATGGACGAAACCGACCGCCGACTGCACTCCACCCCCGAGGAAACCGACCGCACGGTGATGCAGCTCACCGAAGGCCTCGCACCCCGCATGAACTTCTACCACAACGCCGTCACCCTCTTCGGCAAGAACCTCGTCAGCCCGATGGCCAACGTGGGCAACTCGTACTACGACTACTTCCTGGCCGACAGCCTCATGGGCGCAGGGGGCAAGCAGTATGAAGTGCATTTCCGCACCAAGAACCCGAAGAACCCCGCCTTCGACGGGCGGCTGCGGCTGGACTCCGCCACCCTTGCCCTCACCTACTTGGAAGCCACCCTGCCCCGGCAGGCCAACATAAACTACGTGCACGGCATGACCACCCGCCAGACGTTCGACACCGTGGCGGGCGGTGCATGGGCACCCGCCTCGTCCACCCTCGCCGTGGCCATGGGCTATGCCGCCCTGCACGACTCCATCACGCTGCCCGCCGAGCTGCTCGTGCGCCAACGCCTCTCCCTGCACCACACGCACGCCCCCACCCTGCCCCCGGACTCGTTTGCCGGCACGCCCTACACCGTGGAAGCATTGGAACAAAAGCTCCAGGCCGTGGACGGCTCGCCCCTGATGCGCACCGCCCGCTGGATAGCCGATGCCGCCCTCACCTCCTACGCACGCGCCGGATGGGTGGACTTCGGGCCGCTGCAACAGGTGATGCGCCTCACAGACCAGGAAGGGTTCCGCCTGGCCATCCCCCTGCGCACCAACGAACGGTTGTGGCGCAACATCTCCCTCGGCGGATATGCCGGATACGGCTTCCGCGACCATTCCGTGGGATGGCAAGCCTTCGGACAGGTGCGGCTGCCAGGGACGCAGCGGCAAGTCATCGGACTGAGCTACACGGACGACAACCGGCGCATCGACTACGACTACAACGACTTCAGCCGACGCGAAGACGTGTGGGATTTGGGCGATGAGGACATCGTGTCCACCCTCCTCTCCTTCTACTCCGCCCGGCGCGTGAGCCGCCGCCACGAATGGGAGCTGAGCTATGCCCGCGACCTGGGTCCCCGCGCGGAACTGTCCGCCTACGCCCGCGCCCACACCCTGCTCTACGGCGACTGCCTGCCCCTGACCTTCGACGGCACGCGCATCGAAGCCCTGCACCGCCAGTCGCTCACGGTGGCCGCCCGCCTGTCGTGGGACGAAAGCAAATACGACGACCACCTGCGCCGCCTGTACACCGGCACTTCCCGCCCCGTGGTCTACCTCGTGGCCGAAGGGGGACGCTACGACACGGGCCTCCGCTCGGGGTGGTACGGCCGCTTTACCGCCTCGGTGAAGCAGCGCGTGCCCACCGCCCTCGGCACGTGGCGTTACCTGGCCGAGGCCGGATGCATCGCCGGGCGTGTGCCTTACCCCTTCCTGGAGATATCCCCCGGCAACGAACCTAACGGCATAGCCTTTTACCAGTTCAACAGGATGAACTACCTGGAGTTCGCCCACGACCGCTACGTGCAGGCGAACACCGAGTTTGTCTTCAACGGGCTTATCTTCAACCGCATCCCCCTCATCAAGCACCTCAACCTGCGCGAGATGGTCTCCCTCAAGACCGTGTGGGGCGGGCTGTCCGACCGTCACCGCTCCGCCCTGGACTTCCCCGCGCTGCCCGGCTACCTGCGTCCCATGCGCGTACCCTACGTGGAAGGCAGCATCGGCGTGACCAACCTGCTGGGCATCTTTTCGTTCCAATACAACTACCGCTTCACCCACCACTACGAAGGCGTGGATGCCGGGCGTTTCTGCTTCGGGCTGCGGTTCGGCTTCTGAGTGCTTCCGCACATGGGCTGCACGGATGGATGCCGTTCCAATGCCCATTTTCGCATTTCCCTTGCATGATTTTTCCGCTTTGTCAGCATAACTTTTCCGGTTTGTCAGCATGACTTTTCCTAATTCTGCTGAGAAGTTTTACAGCCCACAGTTGTGGGTTATATAACCCATAACTGTGGGTCGTACAACCCATAACTGTGGGTCGTATAACCCATAACTGTGGGCAGTAAAACTTGTGCTCACGTTTGGGAAAACATCTGCTCATGATTTGGAAAACATCTTATATCGAAAGCAAGTCTTTCTGATGCGACTGCCGTCCATTTGGCTGGAGCAGGCAAATTCACTAACTTTGCAAGGCATCTGGAAAAAAACGACAGGAGGACACCCATGGACGATTTAATCAACAACACCACCGCCACGGCATACGACGAAAGCAACATACGCACCATCGAGGGGCTGGAGCACATACGCCTGCGCCCGGGCATGTACATCGGCAAGCTGGGCGACGGCTCGCACGCCGACGACGGCATCTATGTGCTGCTCAAGGAAGTGATAGACAACTCCATCGATGAGTACCGCATGGGGATAGGGCGCAGCATCGACGTGCGCCTGCACGAGGACACCATGGAAGTGCGCGACTACGGACGCGGCATCCCGCTGGGCGCGATGATCGAGGCCGTCTCCATCCCGAACACCGGCGGCAAATTCGACGACAAGGCGTTCAAGAAGTCCGTCGGGCTGAACGGTGTGGGCACGAAGGCCGTCAACGCCCTCTCCTCCACCTTCACGGTACAGGCCTTCCGCGACGGGCAGACGCGCCGCGCCACCTTCGAGCGGGGACAGCTGACGGCGGACACGGGCATCGTGCCCGACTCCTCGGGCGAGAAGAACGGCACCTACGTGTCCTTCACGCCCGACAACACGCTCTTCCCCAGCTACGCCTACAAGGAAGACATCATCGAGACCATGCTGCGCAACTACGCCTACCTCAACACGGGACTCACCCTCACGTTCAACGGCAAGCGTTTCTACTCGCGCAACGGCCTGCTCGACCTGCTCACCGAAAACCTCACCGGCGAACCGCTCTACCCCATCATCCACTTGAAAGGCGACGACATCGAGGTGGCCATCACCCACAGCGACCAGTACGGCGAGGAGTTCTACTCCTTCGTCAACGGCCAGCACACCAAGGACGGAGGCACGCACCAAAGCGCTTTCCGCGAAGCCGTGGCACGCACCATCAAGGAATACTACAACAAGAACATGGAGGTGGCCGACATACGCAACGGCATGGTGGCAGCCATCGCCATCGGCGTGGAAGAGCCCGTGTTCGAGAGCCAGACGAAAACGAAACTCGGCTCGCGCGACATGGGCAAGGATGGACCCACGGTGAACAAGTTCATCAACGACTTCCTGAAAAAGGAACTGGACAATTACCTGCACCGCAACCAAGACGTGTCCGACGCGATGCTTCAAAAAATACTCGCCTCCGAGAAGGAACGCAAGGCCATCGCGGGCGTGACCAAGCTGGCACGCGAAAGGGCGAAAAAGGTGAGCATCAACAACCGCAAGCTGCGCGACTGCCGCATCCACTACAACGACACGAAGGGCGGCAAAAGCCCCGACGACCCCGACCCGCGCGATGACAGTTCCATCTTCATCACCGAAGGCGACTCGGCCAGCGGCTCCATCACCCAATGCCGCAACGTGGAGACACAGGCCGTGTTCAGCCTGCGGGGGAAACCGTACAACAGCTACGGCAAAACCAAGCGCGTGGTGTACGAAAACGAGGAATTCAACCTGCTGCAAGCCGCCCTCAACATCGAGGACGGGCTGGAGGGGCTGCGCTACAACAAGGTCATCATAGCCACCGATGCCGACGTGGACGGCATGCACATCCGCCTGCTGCTGCTCACTTTCTTCCTCCAGTTCTTTCCCGAGCTGGTGCGCAAGGGGCACGTCTACATCCTGCAAACGCCTCTCTTCCGCGTGCGCAACAAGAAGGAGACCGTGTACTGCTATTCGGAGGAAGAACGCCGCGCCGCCATCGAACGCCTGGGCGCGAACCCCGAAATCACCCGCTTCAAGGGGCTGGGCGAAATCGACCCCAAGGAGTTCAAGCACTTCATCGACGAAAACATGCGCCTCGACCAGGTGACCCTGCGCAAGGACGATGCCGTGGCCGACCTGCTCGCCTTCTACATGGGCAACAACACGCCGGAACGGCAAAACTTCATCATCGACAACCTGGTGGTGGAAGAGGACAAAGTGGAAGGGTAACAACCTGCCCCTCCAACCTCCCCCAAGGGGAGGCTCAAGATACTTCAGTTTCCAATAGCAACTCCACATCCCCTCCTTGGGAGGGGCTTGGGGAGGCCTATTTACCATTATGACCGACGAACAATACATGCAACTGGCCTTGGCCGAAGCCCGGCAGGCCTTGCAGCGCGACGAAGTACCCATCGGCGCGGTGGTGGTGTGCGCCGGGTGCATCATCGGGCGCGGGCACAACCTCACCGAAACCCTCACCGATGCCACCGCCCACGCCGAGATGCAGGCCATCACCGCCGCATCGCAGTACTTAGGCGGCAAATACCTGCCCGATTGCACCCTGTACGTCACCGTAGAGCCGTGCGTGATGTGCGCCGGGGCCATCGGCTGGGCACAGGTGGGCAGGCTGGTTTACGGCGCGGCCGACGAAAAACGAGGCTACCGCCGCTTCGCACCCGAAGCCCTGCATCCCAAGACCGAAGTGACCGCCGGCGTACTGGCCGACGAATGCGGGCAACTGGTAAAAGACTTCTTCCGGGACAAGCGGCGGTGAGGCGGCAGAAGGAAGCATAGGAACGCTATGGGGACACAGAGCACATATAGCACTTATTGTTATAAGGAAAAGCAAGCAAACACAGCTGTCCCAGCACTCAGTGCCAGGACTGGGGGATGCAAACCACCCGCCATGAGTTGCCTGCTGATATGCAAGGGTAATCCAAGGTCCCGATGCTTGCCATCGGGACGGCTATGTGTGCTTCCTTGGCGAGCCTGACGGCATCTATAAAAACTCTGTGTGCTATGTGACCATACTCCCACGAGTGCTTCATCGGCACTATTTTGGGCAAACTTGATGGATTTGCGCCCGGCATTCACTATATTTGTACCGCAATTCAAACAAAACCCATGGCAAAAGGGCAACTCTCCGAACGGAAAACGAAACGTTCGCCACGCACGCACCGCTACGTTTTCACCTTGAACGAGGAAGAAAACCGCGCCCTGCTGCGCTACATCGAACGATACAAGGTGCAAAACCGCGCCCGTTTCCTGCGCGAAACGGTAATGCTGGCCGTCATCCGCAAGTTCGAGGAAGACCACCCCACCCTGTTCTGACCGTTCATCACTAAACGCTAATCACTAAACACTAATCATTAATCCCTAATCGTCAATCGCTGAACATTGTGGAATACGTACTCGCCATAACCGCCTGCTGCCTCGGTTTCGCCATCGCCTGGTTCGTCCGGTCGCGCCAGCTGTCCGCCTGGCAAGCCACCGCCGCCGACAACGAAAGGCAGCTGACAGCCGACAAGGCCGAAGCCCTGCGCCAATGCTCCATCACGCAGGAAACGCTCCGCCTGCGCACCGAGGAAGCACAGACCCTGCGCCGCGAACTGGACGAGCAGACCAGCCTGGCCGCCGACCGCGCCGTGGAAGCCGCCGCCCTGCGCACCACCAACGCCAACCTATTGGAACAGCTGGAACACCGCAAGCAGGAAATCGAGGAGCTGCAAAAGCGGCTCACCGCGGAATTCGAGAACATCGCCGGGCGCGTGCTCAAACAACGCTCGGAAGAATTCACCGCATCCAACCACCAACGCCTGAGCGAACTGCTCAACCCCTTGAAGGAAAAAATCCAGCTGTTCGAAAAAAAGGTGGACGAAACCTACGACAAGGAACTGCGCGACCGCATCAGCCTGCGCGAGGAAGTGCGCAAACTCACCGAGCTGAACGCACGCGTGAGCCAGGAAGCCAACAACCTGACCCGCGCCCTCAAAGGCGACGTGAAAAAGCAAGGCAACTGGGGCGAGGTGGTGCTCGAACGCGTACTCGAACGGTCGGGGCTGACCAAAGGCATCGAATACGAACGCGAAGAAGTGGTAGAGGGTTCGGAAGAACAACGCCAACGCCCCGATGTCATCATCCACCTGCCGGACAACAAGCATATTATCGTGGATTCCAAAGTGTCGCTCGTGGCATACGAACGATTCGTATCCGCCGACGACGAAGAGGACAAGGCACGCTGCCTGCGCGAGCATATTGCCTCGCTGCGCGCCCACGTGAAGGAACTGAGCGACAAAAACTACCAGAACGCCCAGCGGCTCAACACACCCGACTTCGTGCTCATGTTCCTGCCCATCGAGGCCTCGTTTTCCGTGGCCGTGCAGAGCGACCCGGAACTGTTCTCCTTCGCATGGGACCGGAAAATCGTCATCGTATGCCCCACCACGCTGCTGGCCACCCTGCGCACGATAGCCTCTATCTGGAAACAGGAGAACCAGACGAAAAACGCGCAGGAAATAGCCCGCCTCGGCGGCACGCTCTATGACAAGTTCGTGGGCTTCACCGAGGACATGCAGAAGATAAAAGGCGGGCTGGACCGCGCCTCGGCTTCCTACGATGAAGCATTCAAGAAGATGTGCACCGGCCAAGGCAACATCGTGCGCACGGCAGAACGCATCCGCAAGCTCGGTGCCAAGGTGGGCAACAAGTCCCTGCCCGCAGGCATCGCGGAGGAGGAATAAAAAGCATACCGCTTCCCCCTAAAGGAGAAGTTACATTTATTATATAATGAAGCTCACGCGGCACATACTATTGGCACTCCTGCTCCTCCTGCCCCTGGCCGGGGGAGCGCAGCCCTTGCCGACAGACAGCCTGCCCGCTGCCGACACCCTCGTCATGCCCCTGCCTGCCGACACGCTGACCGCCGCGTCCGACACCGTGCCGCCGGACACGCTGCAAGCACCCGCCCTGCCGCCGGACAGCATCGCACTGCTCCTCCGCCCCGACTCGCTGGCCGCCGACAGCCTGCCCGCCATCGCTTTGCCGGACAGCATCGTCCCCGACAGCCTGCCAACCGATACCCTCCCCGCCGACACCCTCGCCCTGGACACCGCAGGCATCGGCACGCTGTCCATGGAGGAAATGTGCCGGGCCTTGCAACAAATGCACCTGGCGGACATCGATTTGGACAAATACTTCAACGGCCGGGACACCATCGACACCGTGCCGCCCGCGCTCCCCACGGACAGCATGGCCATGCCGGACAGCATCCCCCCCGCCGAACCGACCGACCTCATGACACTGCTGCGGCGCGGAAAAGTCATCCGCTCCATGATACCGGACAGCATCGTGGTGGACTCCGCCCTGCTGGCACGCCTGCACTTCACCCCCCGCCTGCTCGACTCCGCCGAGTACCGACACAACCCCCTGTTCTGCGAGCTGGTATTCAAAATCGACAAGAAACCGCTCGACTGGCGAAGCAACCACCTGGCCGACTCGCTGCTCTACGGGGGCAGGCGGCGCACGCTGCAAGCCCCGTTGGACACGTTTGCCATGCCCGACGCACGCGGCATCCTGACCAAGTTGCGCCAGGATGCACGCGACTACATCGCGCGTACCGACGTGCTGCTCTACACCACCACCCTCGACCAGCTGCCGGAAGTGACCTGGGCCGACAACGAACAGGTGCGCCACCGCCCCATCAAGGAATACGCCATGGACGACTTTGCCCACGCGCCGGTGGTGGCCACCAACCGCATCGTGGTGCGCCGCAAGCAATTCAGCCCGTGGTCGGGACGGCTCAATTCCCTGCTGCAATTCTCGCAAACGGCCGTGTCCAAGAACTGGCACCAGGGGGGCTACAACTTCTTCTCGCTGCTGGGAGGCCTCAACGGCTACCTCAACTTCGACAACCGCAAAAAGATAAAGTGGGAAAACAGTTTCGAGTGGCGCACGGGCTTCAACACCGTGACGGGCGACACCATCGGTCCCAAGGGCGGGCGCAAGGCCATGCCGAGCGACGACGTGTTCAAAGTGAACAGCAAATTCGGCCTGCAAGCCAGCGGTAACTTCTATTACAGCGCGTCCGCCGAATTCCAGACCAATTTCTTCGACAACCCGAAGGAGCTGAACAACTACGAGATGAAAACCCGCTTCCTCACCCCCATCCGGCTCAACGTGGGGCTTGGTATGGAGTTCAAGTACGAATGGCTGTCGGTCAACCTGGCCCCGCTCTCGTTCAAATTCATCTACCTGACGGACACCACCACGACCGATGGGTTCTTCATCAAGCCCACCGAGTTCGGTATCGAGGAAGGCAAGAACCAGCTAGCCGAAATCGGTAGCAAGCTGGTGGTGGAAGTAAAGGAATTCCGTCCCATCCCCGAACTGAAAATCAACTCCAAACTCAACTTCTACACCAACTACAAGAAGGTGGAAATAGACTGGGAAATCGTGGCCGAGCTTGCCATCAACCGCTTCCTTTCCACCCGCCTGATGCTCAACCCGCGCTTCGACAACACCGTCATCCTGCCCGACGACGAGAAAGCCAAGCTCCAGATGAAGCAGATGCTCACCGTGGGCATCTCGTACCGGATTTTGTAGGGGGAAATCTTGATTTACTATTGTTTTAGGGAAATGCGGCAGCAGGTTACAGCAGCCGCTCGATGGCATCGATGAAATCCCCGGCACGAGGACGGAGCATGTCCACCAGCGGAGCATCGCAATAGGCAAAATCATCGTAATCGCTGCTGTGACGCTTGTCAAACAACAGGCCGAAAGTCGTGTTGTGCTCCAGGCTCAGCTTGCCGGTACGCACAAAATGGATGGACAGCTGGGTTTTCACCCCATTATGGGTGCTGGCTTCTATGTGATGCCGCAGCAGGAGAGCCGACACCGCGTAATAACAGGCATAATAAAGCCGGTTGACCGCTGCATTGTAATAATTTCCCTGCCGGAGCAAGTCCGCCTCGCCCAGCGTCTGCCGCGCCCGCTCCATGCGGTAAGCCACGATGGCCGAACGCGTTTCCTCGTCAAGCCTTTCTTTCATAACAAAACTCCTTCTTGATTTACCCGCAAGGCGAACGGGGTCGCCAAGCCTTCCCACATACGGCGCAGCATGACGAGCGCATTGATGGCCACGCCGCTCTCCACCTCCAGCCCGGTCAGCACGTGCCGCACCGACCATTCCCGTTCGGGGGTCAGTTCCGGCTCGTCCAACAAGATAAGCAAGTCGATATCCGAGTCTGGCCGGGCGTCGCCCCTCGCTTCCGACCCGTACACCCAGGTGCTGGCCGTCGGCTCAGCCCGGTGCATGGCATCCGCTATGCGGTTGACTATGTGCGGTCGTTTCATGTCACGGTCGTTTTGTGTCGTTGGGAACAAAGGTAGCGAAAAACAAGCTCATATCGTGCATTGTATGAAAAATATTTTCTTCCCCCTCACTCGCCGAACAGCTCGCGCAGCGCGTCGAACCGCCGCCCCTCGTCCTCGCCGAAGCGCGCCACTTTCTCCCGCGCCACCTCCGGCGTGTACATCGCCTCGGGATGCGACTTGGAGAAGAACTTGTCCGCATAGCACACCAGCTTCTCCTCCAGCGTCACGGGGCGCATGTCGCGGTGGGGCAACGGCCATCCGCGTTCCTCTATCATCTCCCGGCTCAGCCCCATGCCCGTGTGTCGCTCGCACACCAGGGCGTGGCGGGGCAGCCCCTCGGCACGCAGCAGCTCCGCCCCCAGATAGCCGTGCTCAATGTACTGGTGCGTGCCGTGGCAATGGATGCCCGGCGCGTCGCACAGGCCGATGCCGATGTCGTGCAGCATGGCCGCCTCGGCCACAAAGGCGCGGTCGATTTTCCCCTGCAACCCCGGTCGGCGGTCGAGCAAGGCCAGCGCATAGTCGCGTACCTGGCGACTGTGGAGCAGCAGCAGGTCGTGCGCCTCGCGGTTGTCCGCGTAATATTTTTCCAAGATAGCTTCCGTGTCCAGCATAACGTCCGTTTTAACTCTGATGGTGCAAAGGTACGATTTTGCTATTTACCATTAGACGATTTTCCATTGACGATTTTGCGTCCAGCCCGCAGACGCGGCACGCCACGTCTCTACGGGCAGGCAGGCGCGTTCCGATGCCCCTATATTTCCGCTATACTGAAAATTTATTTCCGTTATATCGGAAATAAAATTCCGTACCTACGGAAATCCAGCCCCGTTATAACGCAATTTCGCAGACGCCCAAGCTCTCCCCTTCGGGGGAATTGAAGGGGCATTTCGGGGCTTCCCGCAAAAAAATCCGTGTATCGGGCGAGGGTTGGGAAAAAATCCCTACATTTGTACTCCCCTTGCGGGACGCATCAAACGTTCAACAATTAAAAATTTGTCAGTATGAAGAAACATGTTTTCAACGCGGGACCGTGCATCCTGCCCCAGCCGGCAATCGAATCCGCCATTGCCGCCATCAAGGATTTCGACGGAACGGGCGTCGGGCTTCTGGAAATATCCCACCGCACGCCGGGCTGGGACCGCATCATGACCGAAACCGAACAACTTTGGAAAGACCTGCTCCACATCCCCGACGGATACAAGGTGCTGTTCCTCGGAGGCGGGGCCAGCACGCAGTTCTGCTACGTGCCCTACAACCTGATGGCCAAGAAAGCCGCCTACCTGCAAACCGGCACGTGGGCCAAGAAGGCCGCCAAGGAAGCGCGCCTCTTCGGCGAGGTGGAAATCGTGGCTTCTTCGGAAGACAAGAACTATTCGTACATACCCACCGGATACACCGTGCCGACGGACGCGGACTACTTCCACATCACCACCAACAACACGATATTCGGCACCGAGCTGCACACCGACCTCGACAGCCCCGTGCCACCGGTGGCCGACATGTCGTCCGACATCATGAGCCGCCCGGTGGACGTGTCCAAGTACGCCCTCATCTATGGCGGTGCCCAGAAGAACGTGGGCCCGGCGGGGGTCACCTTCGTCATCGTGCGCGAGGACATGCTCGGCAAGGTTGACCGCCCCATACCCACCATGATAGACTACCGCACGCACGTGAACGGCAGCTCCATGTTCAACACGCCTCCCGTATTCGCCATCTACGTGATGCACGAAACGCTCTTGTGGCTCAAGCAGCTCGGCGGCGTGGAAGCCATGTACGAGATGAACAAACGCAAGGCCGAACTGCTCTACGCCGAAATCGACCGCAACAAGATGTTCCAAGGCACCGCCCGCCGCGAAGACCGCTCCATCATGAACGTGTGCTTCGTCATGGCCGACGAGTACAAAGACCAGGAAGCCGCCTTCATGGAACTGGCCAAGGCACGCGGCATGGTAGGCATCAAGGGACACCGCTCGGTGGGCGGTTTCCGCGCCTCCATCTACAACGCCTGCCCCCTCGAAAGCGTACAGGCACTGGTGGACTGCATGAAGGAATTCGAAGGTAATTATTAAAGAACAAGTACGCAAAGACGCGAAGACGCAAAGGCCAACCAAGCGAAAAGAATACAAACCTTCGCATCCCCGCGTCTTAGCGTACAAAATCACATGTATTGTTATGAAAATTCTTGTAGCAACCGAAAAGCCGTTCGCCAAAGTGGCCGTGGACGGCATACGCAAGGAAGTGGAAGCCGCCGGCATGGAACTGGCGTTGCTCGAAAAATACACGGAAAAGGCGCAACTGCTCGATGCCGTGGCCACCGCCGACGCACTCATCATCCGCAGCGACAAGGTGGATGCCGAAGTGCTCGCCGCCGCTCCCAACCTCAAGATAGTGGTGCGCGCCGGAGCCGGTTATGACAACGTGGACCTGGCCGCCGCCACCGCCGCAGGCGTGTGCGTGATGAACACGCCGGGGCAGAACTCCAACGCCGTGGCAGAACTCGTGTTCGGCCTGCTGGTGTACGCCGTGCGCAACTTCTACAACGGCACGTCGGGCACCGAGCTGAAGGGCAAAAAGTTGGGCATACACGCCTACGGCAACGTGGGGCGCAACGTGGCCCGCATCGCCCGTGGCTTCGGCATGGAGATTTACGCCTACGATGCCTACGCACCCGCCGAAGTCATGGAAAAGGACGGCGTGAAGCCCCTCGCCTCTGTTGAGGAACTCTACGCCACCGCTGACGTGGTGTCCGTGCACATCCCCGCCACCGCCGAGACGCGCCAAAGCATCAACGAGGCCCTGCTCGCCCACCTGCCCAAAGGCGCGGTCGTGGTGAACACGGCCCGCAAGGAAGTCATCGACGAACCCGGCCTGGTACGCTTCCTGGAAGCCCGCCCGGACGTGAAATACGTCACCGACATCCGCCCCGACAACCACGAGGAAATGATGGAAAAGTTCGCCGCACGCTACTTCGCCACCCCCAAGAAGATGGGAGCGCAAACCGCCGAGGCCAACATCAACGCCGGCATAGCCGCCGCCCGCCAGATAGTGGGCTACCTCTTGCACGGCGACGAGAAATTCCGCGTGAACAAGTAAGACGCACGGGCGGGAATGATTTCACCGCCATGCACGGGTTATTTCAACCGCAAAGAGCGCAAAGGACGCAAAGGCCATCCGGCAGCGAAACGACAGATTGTTGACCGTTGACTGCCGACCGGATGACCTTTGCGTCCTTTGCGCTCTTTGCGGTTAATAAATAAGAACTCTGTGGTGAAATCAGAGAAAATGCCTTTGCGCCCTCTGCGCTCTTTGCGGTTAAATAAAAAATTTTTGCGGTCAAACAAAAAGCCGTTGCGGTCAAATTCCCTTCCCCCGCACGCGGAACGTGAAATGCTTCTGGCACAGGTAGCTCACCAGCGTGCACAGGCAGGTGACGAGCATCTTCGAGGGCGTGTCCCAAAAGCCGCACACCTCGATGAACAGCTTCAGCCCCGCGTAGTTGAGCAGCAGGTTGAAGCCCACCACCACCAGGTAGCGCACCAGCTGCACCCGCCCGTGCAGGTCCGAAGCCGTGAAGGTGACGTACTTCTGCAACAGGAAGCCCGTGAGCGTGCTCACCGGGAAGCTCACGGCCAGCGCCGCCGTGTGCGCCTCGAAGGCCCAGCCCCCCACCCGCACCACCTGCTGGTGGAAGACGTAGTTGACCATGAGGTAGAACAGCAGCCAGTCCCACAGCACGTTCGCCCCCCCGCACACCGCGTAGCGGAACATCTGCTGCGGAACCAGGTGGCGGAATGGCGGGTAGAAAAAATCCACCATACGCCCGATACGCGCCCCTATTTCGGTGAAAAGTTTTCGCATTCCAACAAATATCATTACTTTTGCGTTGCCGAAACCGCGCCCCGGCACGGTGCAAAGGTACAATTTTATTTCAATCCATCATCCGCCATGCCCGACGACCAGCCGCCATATGAGCGAAGTAAGAGCCAAAAAATACTTGGGACAGCATTTCCTCACGGACTTGTCCATCGCCCAACGTATCGCCGGGAGCTTGCCTCTCGACGCTGAGACCGACGTGCTCGAAGTGGGGCCGGGCATGGGCGTACTCACCCAGTTCCTGCTGCAAGACCCGCGCGTGCGCCTCACCGCCGTGGAACTGGACACCGAGTCGGTAGCGTACCTGCACCGCCACTACCCGCAACTGCACGTGGTGGAAGCCGATTTCCTGCGCCTCGACCTGGAGCAGATGTTCCCCGGGCAGTTCTGCATCATCGGCAACTTTCCCTACAACATTTCCAGCCAGATACTTTTCCGCCTGCTCGATGTGCGCGACCGCGTGCCCGTGCTGTCCGGCATGTTCCAGAAGGAAGTGGCAGAGCGCATCGCCTCGCCCGCCGGACGCAAGGCCTACGGCATCCTCAGCGTGCTGCTCCAGGCATTTTACGACATCGAATACCTCTTCACCGTACCGCAACACGTGTTCGACCCTCCGCCCAAGGTGCAGTCGGCAGTCATCCGCCTCACGCGCAACGGGGTGCAGTCGCTTGGCTGCGACGAGACACGCTTCCGCGCCGTGGTGAAGACGGCCTTCAACCAACGCCGCAAGACCCTGCGCAACTCGCTCCAGCCGCTGGTACCCCGGGGACACGCCATGTACGCCGATCCCCTGTTCGACCGACGGCCCGAGCAACTGACGGTGGCGGACTTCATCCGCCTCACGCGCATGGTCGAGGAGGCCACCTGACGGCGGGACGCGCATCCGCCTTCCAACCCTATCCACCAACCTACAAAACGAAACATCATGTCTGAATTAAGAATATTCTACCACGAAAACGGGCGGCTGAAGATATCCAAGAACATCGACACCGTGAGGCAGACGGAACTGAAGGACATCATCTGGATTGACCTGAACGACGTGTCCGAAGAAACGGAGGAACGGCTCGAAGACTTCCTCAAGATATATATCCAGGAAGACGAGGAAATGGAAGAAATAGAGATGAGTTCGCGCTACATCCAGACGGACGACAGCCTGGTGGCCAACTCCAACTTCATGCTGGACAACTACACGCTGGAGCCGGTGTCGTTCATCTTGAAGAACAACATCCTGGTCTCGGTGCGCAGCGAGGAACTGAAATCGTTCAACGAAACGGTGAAGAAGATATACGCCAACCCCAAGAGCTTTCCCACCGGACAGCACGTGCTGGTGTCGCTGCTGGAGACGCGGGTGGAATACGACGCGGACATCATCGAGGACGTGACCGACCAAATCACCCTGCTAAGTAAATCTATCGGCACCACGAGCGACGACGAGCCGCTGCGCGAAGATATCCTCATCGAGATAAAAGACTTGCAAGAAAAGGTGATGATCATCCGTCAGAACATCATGGACAAGCAGCGCGTGGTGTCGAGCATGTTGAAAGGCAACTTCTTCCTGGACGATCTGCAACCGCGCCTGACGATGATAATCAAGGACATCAATTCCCTGTTCGAGTACACGCGCTTCGGCTTCGACCGCCTGGATTATTTGCAGGATACGTTCCTCGGTCTCGTCAATTTGCAGCAAAGCAAGATTATCAAGATATTTACCGTGGTGTCGGTCGTGTTCATGCCACCCACGCTAATCGCCTCCATCTACGGCATGAATTTCCGCCACATGCCCGAACTGTCGTGGGGATGGGGCTACGCCTTCTCCCTGGCGGCCATGATATTGTCCGTGGCCATCGTACTCTTCTACTTCAAACGGAAGAAATGGCTGTAAGCAGCAGCTACAAGCTACAAGCTACGAGTTACAAGTACCATGCGGTGTGAGGGCGAACACCTCAGCGCATACGACTTGTAGCTCGTAGCTTGTAGCTTGTAGCTATTTATTAAAGTTCCGCAACTTGATGGCGGTGAGCACCTTCTTGGTGTGCAGCGCAAAGTCGTTGGACATCATCCATCCGTAGTAGCCGATGTCGGTGTTGAACACATCGGTCACTTTTTTCCCTTTGTACTTTCCGAAGTTGAACACCTCTTCGCCGCGCTCGTTGTACACGATGCGCCCGGCGAAGTCGGCGTTGTTGCTCTGCGTGGTGAACTTGGCGAGGAAGTCCACGTCGTTCTGCAATTCGGGGTAGCGATCCAGTTGCGCCTGCAACACTTCGTAGGTGGCCAGTGTGTCGGCCTCGGCGGTGTGCGCGTCGGTCAGTTCCTTGTGGCAATAAAATTTGTAGGCAGCCGCCAGGGTGCGCTGCTCCATCTTGTGGAAGATGACCTGCACGTCCACGAACTTGCGCCGCTTGAGGTCGATATCCACACCGGCACGCAGCAATTCCTCGGCCAGCACGGGCACGTCGAAACGGTTGGAGTTGTACCCGGCGAGGTCGCATCCCTCAATGTCGCGGGCTATTTCCTTGGCCACTTCCTTGAAGGTGGGGCAATTCTTCACGTCCTCGTCCGTGATGCCGTGCACGGCGGTGCTGGCCGGGGGGATAGGCATCTGCGGATTGATGCGCAGGGTCTTGCCCTCCTCGCGGCCGTTGGGATATACCTTGTGGTACGAAATCTCGACGATGCGGTCGTGCACGATATCGGTGCCGGTAGTCTCAAGGTCGAAGAAAACGATGGGATTCTTTAAATTCAGTTTCATGTGTGGATGGTTGTTTGGCAGAAGTCGGAATACAGAAGTCGGAAGTCAGCATACCGAAGGCAGAAAGCAGCAATCATAAGATGGGAAACCTGTCATCTGCGTCCCTCTTGCTTCAGTTTGTTGTTTTCTGACTTCCGACTTCTCTGTTCTGACTGCTGTATGCTGACTTCCGGCTTCTACATTTTCACTCCTGCCCTAATAATTTCCTTTCCGCCTCGTGCACGCGGTCGAAGGTGAACTGCGCGAGGATGGAGTCGCGGTAAGCCGTGATGCGGTCGTTGCACAGGTTGCCCATGCTGCCGGCGTGGGTGTGGCGCACTTGCTTGCAAGGGTGGAACTGCCCGGCCTCTATCTCCAGCCCCACCTGCTTGTAGGCATCGCGGAAGGGCGTACCCGCCAGCGTGCGGCGGTTCACTTCCTCCACGCTGAACATGGGGTCGTAGCGGGGGTCGTCCAGGATGCGCTCGTTCACCCGCACCTGCGCCATCATGCGCTCGGCCATGTCGAGGCAGTCGATAAGCTCGTCGAAGGCGGGGACGAACAGCTCCTTGGTCATCTGCAAGTCGCGGAAATAGCCCGAAGGCAGGTTGTTGGTGATGAGGGTGATTTGCTGCGGCAAGGCCTGCAACTTGTTGCACTTGGCGCGGGTCAGCTCGAACACGTCGGGGTTTTTCTTGTGGGGCATGATGCTGGAGCCGGTGGTGTACTCGTCGGGCAACTTGATGAAGCCGAAGTTCTGCGACGTATAGAGGCAGGCATCGAAGGCCAGCTTGGCCACGGTGGCGGCCACCGAGGCGAGTGCCGTGGCCACGGTGCGCTCCATCTTGCCGCGCCCCATCTGGGCATAGACCACGTTATAGTCCATGGAGTCGAAGCCCAGCAGGTCGGTAGTCATCTGACGGTCGAGGGGGAACGACGAGCCGTAGCCCGCCGCCGACCCGAGCGGGTTGCGGTTGGTGACGCGCCAGGCGGCGAGCAGCATCTGGAGGTCATCGGCCAGGCTTTCGGCATACGCGCCGAACCACAGGCCGAAGGACGACGGCATGGCCACTTGCAGGTGGGTGTAGCCGGGCAGCAGCACGTCGCGGTAGCGTTCGCTTTGCGCCACGAGCGTGTCGAAGAGGCGGCACACGGCCTGCACGGTGCACTCCAGGCCTTCGCGGGCGAAGAGCTTGAGGTCCAGCAGCACCTGGTCGTTGCGCGAACGGCCGCTATGTATCTTCTTGCCCACGTCGCCCAGGCGGCGGGTGAGGAGGAGTTCCACTTGCGAATGCACGTCCTCCACATCGTCCTCTATGATAAATGTACCCTCCTCGGCTTCGCGGTAGATGCGCTTCAGTTCGGCCAGCAACGGGGGCAGTTCGTCCTGCCCCAGCAGCCCTACCGAAGCCAGCATGGTGATGTGAGCCATGGAGCCGAGCACATCGTGCTTGGCGAGGTGCAGGTCCATCTCGCGGTCAAGCCCCACGGTGAACCGCTCGATGCGCTTGTCAACCTGCGTATTTTTTTCCCAAAGTTTGTTTGACACGTCTTTAGTTGAAAATTGAGAGTTGAAACCACTATGGCTACGCTGCAAAAATAGCGCATGTGTTTTTCCATTGCATGGGGGCTATCCGCCCCCTTTCCCCCGCCAAAGGAGAAGAGGCACCCCTCCCCTCATGACGTCGCTTCCCGCCGGTTCACGGCCTGGGCGATGACGTCGGCGGCACGGTTGATGCCTTCGCGCAGTTTCTTGTCCACCATCATCTTAACCATGGGGGGCAGCTCGGCGCGAAGGGTGAGCTTCATGCGGGTATCGCCCTCGGCCACCTGCTTCAGTTGTATCCAGGCGTTGAAGGCCAGCATGGGAATGTTCTCGGTCTCGAACTTGATGGTCTTGTACGGCTCGCGCTCGATGATGCGCAGACCGATGGTGCCGATGCCTTCCACGCGGAAGTGGCAGCTGTCCGTATCAAATTCGGCCTCGCGCAACTCCTTGGGGGCGTTGGGCGCGTCCTTGAAGGCCGCCAGACGCGAGAGGTCGCTCAGCAGGGCGAACGCCGACTGCTCGTCACAGGCCAAAGCCTTGATGTCGCTTTCGTAGGTTGTGGGCATGGAATGATTGACTATTGGACTATTTACGATTGACTATTCAGCCATCAGCTATTTAAAAACACTTATCCGGCACGAGGCTATCCGGACACCCAGCCACAACAGGAGACTGCCCTCGCGGCATGGCATCCAGGGAAAACGCAGAACCGCCCCGGGAGACGCGGCACGCCGCGTCTCTACAGCCTTCTTGCCTCTTACCCCTTACTTGCTCACCTCTGCCCCGGCCTTCCAGGTGGAGGGGCTTTTGCGCCACTCGTTGAGGGTGGCCACGTCGGCCTCGCTGATGTAACGGGTGGCCACGGCTTCGCGGATGATGGCCTCGTAGTTGCACAACGTGGTGAGCTGCACGCCCGTTTCGGCGAAACGCGCCTGGGCTTCGGGGAAGCCGTAGGTGAAGATGGCCATCATGCCGAGCACCTCGGCATCGTTGTTGCGGATGGCTTCCACGGCCTTGAGGCTGCTGCCCCCGGTGGATATGAGGTCTTCCACGACTACCACCTTCTGCTTGGGCTTGAGGTCGCCTTCGATCATGTTTTCCAGCCCGTGGTCTTTCGGCTTGGGCCTCACGTACACGAAAGGCAGGCCCAACGCGTCGGCCACCAACGCGCCTTGGGGAATGGCCCCGGTGGCCACGCCCGCTATCACTTCCACTTCGGGGTATTGTTCGAGGATGAGCCGCGCCAGCTCCATCTTGATGAAGGAGCGGAGCCGCGGGTAAGACAAGGTCTTGCGGTTGTCGCAGTAGAACGGCGACTTCCAGCCCGACGCCCAAGTGAAGGGGTTGTTGGGCTGCAACTTCACCGCTTTGATCTTCAGCAATTTTTCTGCTACGGTCTTTTCCAGTAATTCCATATATGTTTCATTTGCAAACCGGCCCGTCCCGCCGGGATGCCCCGGCAAAGCCCAAGCCGCATAAGATGGCGCAAAAATAAGCAATCTAATCAAGACCCTAAAATGCGGAAAGATATTTTGCAACATTTTTTGAGGGATGCGAATTTCCGTCAGTACGGAAATATTATTCTCTTACTGCGGAATTTTATTTCCGTGCCTACGGAAAAATATTTCCGTTATAAGGGAATTTCGGGGATGTCCCGACGGGCAGTCGGAATACAAGCAAAGGGGATGCACCTCCCTCGGCAGAGAGGCGCATCCCCTTTATTGACAAACATCTATCGTATCGGCTTAGCGCACCACCGTCAGGCAGGTGCGGTTGCCCGCCTTGACCAGGTACACGCCAGGCGCGACGGCAAACACGTTGGCTCCCGGCACGGCGGCGCGAGTTTCGAGCAGGCAGCCGTCCGGCGTGTAAAGGGCGATGGCGGCTTCGTCCGTCCACACCCGCACTTCGCCCGGCGCGGCGGCCACCACCAAGCCGTCGGCCTGCAACTGGCCGATGCCGTTGTGCGCTTCCTTCTTCACTTCAAACGTATAGGTCGCCTCGTCCGAACGTCCCGATGCGTACACGGCCACGATGCTCACCGTGTGTTCGCCTTCGGCCAATCCGGCGAAGGTGCACTGCGGCTCTTCGGCCTGCTGCACCGGTCCGCCGTCGAGCGACACCTCGTAGTGCAGCACCGCGCCCACTTCGGCGGCCTCGCCCTCGTCGGCCGGTCCCACATACACCCCGTCGAGCATGGAGAAGAAGCCGTCATACGCCCGGTAGCGGAAGCCCAGATAGACCCGTTCGCCCGCATAGGCCGCGAGGTCCACTTCGTACTGCATCCAGTCGCTTTCCGACAACGTGATTTGATCCAACTCCGTGAAATCGGCAGGGTCGGTGCCCGCTGTGGACACGCAGAGGGAGAACATCTCCGGATATATGGACAAATAGGCCTTGAGCGAGAACCGCCACACGTATCCTTCGCGCACGGTCAGCTCGGGCGATATCAGCCACTTGTCGGCCTGCGCCTGCTGGGGCGAGAAGAAGATGGCATACTTGTCGCCGTACACGGGCGCCGAAGCCGGGTCGCTCGGATACATGGCCGGTTGGGTACGGGCGGGGTTGAACACCATCGGGGGGATGGCCGC
Organism: uncultured Bacteroidales bacterium; assembly: GCA_949297975.1. Lineage (GTDB taxonomy): Bacteria > Bacteroidota > Bacteroidia > Bacteroidales > Paludibacteraceae > QVMH01. The sequence goes on along the minus strand of CASFUX010000108.1, from coordinate 16,021 downwards.
CGGGGAAGAGGCCGTGCCCGAACCGGGGAACGAAACAACATTGTCCACCGTGCCCAACGCAATGGGATACACGGGCAGTCCGTCCACATCGAGGGAAGTCCATTCGCCGAAGGCGGTGGCGAAGTCGTCGTATTCTTCGAAACTATCGTAGAAACCGAGGTCCTGGTTCCACTTCACCACGGCTGCGAAGGTGCCGTCTTCGGCCTCGGTCACGTCGGCGGTGATGTTATAGGGGGTGAAACGCTTTTCTTTCAACGCGGCTTTCAGGCTCTTGTCTTCGTCCATGACCACTTCCTCGTTGTACGGTTCATACAATTCGTTCGCGATGGAGAGGCTGTACGCGCCCCGTGGCAGCGACAGCATCTCGGCCTTGCCGCCGTCCACCGCCACCGCGACCACTTCGCCCGTGGCCTTGTTCAGCACTTCGAGCATCAAGCCGTCGGGCGACACGCCGTTGTCGGTCGTCACGTCCAAGGCGAGGGCATAGCAGGTGTCGTTGCTCAGGACGACATCCAACGTGGCGCGTTCCGACACGACCCCCGAGCGGTACACGGCTTCCACGGCCAGCGTGTGCGTGCCTTCCGCCAAGTCCTCGAACAGATACGTGTAGGCCTCCGTCTCGGCCACCTGTTCGCCGTCCACGTACAGGCGGAACGATTCGTTGGGGTTGGCCACCGAGCGGGGCGAGATGCGACGCGCCCGGGCGGACATTTCATCGTAACGGGGCTGCCCCACGTAGAAATTATCCACCATGAGCATCATGCAGCCGTAGCGGTTGGCATCGCCCACGTAGTGGATGCCGATGCGCACGGTCTGCCCCTCGTAGCGGGCCAGGTCGTACTGCACGGTGCGCCATTCGGCCCAGCTGTCCGCCGTCTCGTAATTGCCGGGGGTAAGGTTGGCGAAGTCGGCAGGCTGCGGGTCGTCCGTCACGGTGGTGATGCCCACCACAAAGTGCTCGGGGTTCACGTTGCCTGCTTTGGCCATGAACTGCACGATGTTGTTCTTTTCCACCGTCAGGGCCGGCGAGATGAGCCAGTCGTCGTTGGCTTCGCCGCTCTGGGTGCGGAAGAAGCCCATGTACTTTTTGCCCTCGTAGGGGCGCAGTTGCTCGAACTGGTACCACCAGGCAGGCTCGCCCGCTTCCATGGGATTGATGACCATGGCATACTGCCGCTTGCCCATGTTGGGATACGTGCCGTTGATGATGGCCGTGGCGAGGAGGTCGCCGTCGATGCCCGTCCAGCCGTTCCATTCATTGCCCGTCTCGTTGATGGAGAAGTCTGCGTAATCCTCGAAGCCATCGAAGAACACCGGCGGGGCCACGTTCCAGGTGAGCTGCACATCGTTGCGGCCGGTCACGGCATCATGCACCACTTCGCCCTGCAAGGCGTAGGGCGTTTGGGTGGCTTCGGCGAGCTTCGCGTCCCAGGCCATATCCTCCGTCACGTCAAACTCGGCCTCGTAAGGCAGGAATCCCGCCCGGTCGATGGTGAGCACATAGTGGTCGGCATACACCGCCCCGCTCCATTGCCCGGTGTCATCCAGCACTCCATTGAAGGTGAAGCCATACGTGCCAGCCAGCACGATAGGCTGCCCGGCAAGCTGTTCGCCCGGCACATCGGTCGCCACCCTGACGGTCAACCGGTGCTCTTCGAAGCCCTGCGCTCCGGCAGGGCAGAGCCATATGCCCAGCAACAAGGCCAGCAATCCTGTTTTCAGTTGTTTCATCTTGTCGAATCGTTTAATCGGTAAATCGTGAAATCGTAAAATCGTCTTTTCATATCATGCTCCCGACTGGGCCGTAAAGGGCGCGGGAAGGGTCAAAACCCAACACACGGAATACACAGACGGCACAGACCGCCCCGCATCATACTGCCCGTAAGCCCTTTGATGTCCGGGTAAATCTGCCCGACCCGTGTATCCCGTGTGCGTCAGTCAGTGGCTATCGTTACCGCACCACGGCCTTCTGCCCGTTCACGATGTAGAGGCCCGGGGTGAGGTCGCTTATCCACGTTTGCCCGGCCTGCACGTCCATGCGGCGCACCAAGCGGCCCGCCACGTCGTGCACCTGCACGGTGGTGTCGTGGGCTGCCTGTACCAGCAGGCCTTCGGGCAAGGAGGCGATGAGCAGGCCATCGGCTTCGGCGGACGGCAAGCCCGTGGTGTTGTTGCGTTGCAACTGGAAGTCAACACCCGCCACGCTTTCGAGGGAGAACATCACGGCGCGTTCCTTTTCCAGCGTCAAGTAACCTTCCTTGACCACGGTGGCATTGTAGATGAAGTACTCCTGCTTGAAGATGGGCACGTTGTACTCGCCCGCGTCATTCGTGGTGCCGGTGTAGAGCACGTTGCCCGAGGTGGACGTAAACGTTACCGTGGCACCGGCCAACGCTTCGCCCGTTTCGGCATCGGTCACCTTACCGCTGATGGAGGGAGCTTCGGCTTCGAGCTGCAAACGAACGACCGGCATGCCTTGATCTGTCAAATCCCAGTCTTCATCCGCCAGATTACCATTATCTATACCACGCCATATGCTCGTATTGGACACGGACTGGTCCGTTTCAAAATAGGAATACCCCCAGGTATCACTAATGGACTCGATTACCACACGCAGATTACCGCCCGTATAAGTGAACGGCTCGGTGAACACGAAACGCATGATTTCGGCAGTCGCTTCAGCCGACCCTACCTTAGGCAGTTCATAATCGCTGTCGTACAACAACGTCATCTCGTCCGTGTTGCGCGCGGTAATTGTCTCGGTAAACGGGGCATCCTGTGTGCACTCCATCCATACCCTGATGTGCGTGGCCACGGGGAAGCGGCTGTCCGTATAGCCATTGTAGGCAATGCCCAATATCTTCGTGCCGCTTTCCAGCCCGCTGAGGACGGAAGCCGGGTAAATGGTTTCGGACGCGCTCTTTTTAAAGTACGTCCTCAATGGAGCTTGCTGTTGGAATGCTTCCGCCGTAGGCGTACCTACCACATAGTCGCTGGTAAACACTTCCTCGGCCACGTTGACGGTTGTTTCGGGAGTGGCGAGCTTGTAATCATCGGCCAGTGCCACTTCGATGTAGGCCTGCACCGCGCCTGCGGCGTGGGGCGTGTAGGAGAAAGTGAAGGTGCGCGTTTCGCCTGCCGCCCATTCGGTGGTATTGTCGGCGGTGGCCACGGCCTGCCCGTCCACGTAGAGGGTGGCGGTGTAGCTTTCAGCCGCTTCGGCCTGCGAGGCCACGTTGAGCACCGATGCGGTGGCCGTGTACGTGCTGTTCACCGTGGCGGTGGCAGGCAACTCGCTACCCGTGAGGTACAAGTCGTGAGCCACTTCGGCCAGCTTGCAGCCATAGATGTCGTCCAAGCGGGCATACCCCGATTCGAAAGCCACGTACCATTCGCCCTCGGGCAGGTCCACGGAGAACCAGGAGAAGGCGAAGTTATCGTATCCTCCATACACACCGTCAGGCTTGTCATCGGTAAAGTTCTCATTGACGAGGTCGAGAAGCGGTGTCCACTGCTGCCTGTCGGCAGAATAGTACACGGACAACGTGCTGTTGTCGGCACGCTTGGCGGCACGGAACGAAAGCGTTTCACCGCCCTCGGCCACAACCAGCTTCGGCAAGATGAGCCGCGTGGGATTGCTGGATGTCCCGTGCTCCATCCACTGCTTGTTCTGGTCGGTCTGTGCTTCGTATGGGTCTTTGCTCAATTTCCAGCTGTCGACCACTATCATACCTGCGGGCAGGGTTTCGTCCTCGAAGTCCTCGTAATAGGCTTCCGCATCGAGCACGAGGCCTGCCACGTTCACGGCGAACGTCGTGCCATCATCGCAGGTCAGGGTGAGCTGTCCGCCCCTGTCGCCCGTCACGGATGTGCCGAGGGTGAGGGTGATGGTATCCTTGTCCGCTCCCGGCTGCAAGTCGAGAGGCAGGGCGGGGCTGTAGGTGAAGCCTTCGGGCAATGCTATCCCGGTGAGCCGGATGGGCTTTGCCCCGTCGTTGCGCACTTCGAGCAGAAGGCTGTAGGGCGCATCGCGCACGATGCCGAAGTCGAGCACATCGGTGCTTTCCAACGTTCCGCTTTCGCCTGCCTGCCAAGCCTGGAGGATGCCGATATAAGGAATGCCCGTAATCCAGTCTACAAATTCGCTCGTGCCGGTAAGGTTTTCCTTGACGTAGAAGCTTTCGTAGAATTCAGTTTTCCCTTCCGCCAAATTCAATGTGTACGTGACGGGGATGGTGAGGGTGGTTTCCGCGCCGACAGCCAAAGGCACCGCAATGTCCTGGGTGGTTACCAATTCGTCATCGAGGCTATTGATGACCACGCTCACGCTGTAGTTGTCCATGCCCGGGGTGAGGTCCACCTCGCCATTGTTGCGCACGATGGCCTCGATGGTGAACGATATCGCGTTCTGCTCGTTGGCCAACAGCTCGTCTTCACCGCCCACAAGGGTGACATCGGTGATTTCCAACGAACTTTTCAGCACCACGTCGGCCGAGGCGGCGGCAAATTCGTCAATGGCGGCCTCGTCCAGGCGGAAACCGAGGTACGTGCCCGCAGGCACGGCGGGCAGGGTCACTTGCGTCCAGGCATCGGTGCTCAACTCGGGCACCTCAGCCACATAGGCTGCGCCACGGGAGAATTCGCCCTGCTCGTTCTTCGTGCAGGTGTACACGGTAAACGTGCCGCCCGCCTTCGTCAGTTTCACGTAGAACGTCACGTCGCCCGTCACCGCCGGGGTTACCAGCAGGTCGTACACGTCCTCGCCCTCATACCCGCTGCCCAAGGTCTGCGAACCGGCTTGCAGGTACGCGCCATCCTGGCCGCCCGTGGCAGGGTTGGCATATTCCACATAATAGGTTTCATACCAATCTTCATAACTGTCCACGATATGTCCCCATCCCTTGGGGGCGAAGTCGTGTTTGTTCACGTCGAGGTTGTCGAAACTCTCGGTGTAGTTCGTCACTACCTCCGCACGGGCCATGCCCGCGCTCCACCCTGCCAAGAGGGCGGCTGCCATCATAGTAAATAGCTTCTTCATAATCTTGTAATGTTGAAATTAAACATATATAAAAGCCCAAGGCGTGAAAACGCCAAGTGTTATCATGTGATTGAACCGCAAGGAGCGGTTTCATTAACCGCAGAGAACGGTTTTATTAACCGCAAAGAGCGCAAAGGACGCAAAGGATGAACTTGGCGGTCTTGGCATTCTTAGCGGTTCAATAAAACAACCCGGCGGTGTCATTAACCGCAGAGAGCGCAAAGGACGCAAAGGATGAACTTGCGGTCTTGGCATTCTTAGCGGTTCAATAAAACAACCCGGCGGTTTCATTAACCGCAAAGAGCGCAAAGGACGCAAAGGATGAACTTGGCGGTCTTGGCGTTCTTAGCGGTTCAATAAAACAACCCGGCGGTTTCATTAACCGCAGAGAGCGCAAAGGACGCAAAGGATGAACCTTGGCGTTCTTTGCGGTCTTAGCGGTTCAATAAAATTCCGTGCCTGCGGAAATTTTCCTGCGTTATAACGGAATTTTATTTCCGTACCTACGGAAATTTGGCCGCGTTATAACGGAATTTCCCAAGTCCCGGCATCCGGCACTTTCCCCGCAAGCTCCCCCCTCAGGGGGAGTCGAGGGGGTTTCAATGTTCTACCGTTTCACCACGATGGGCTGCGTGCTGCGGCCTTCCGCCGTTTCCACGGTGAGCAGGTAGAGGCCTTCGGCCAGGTCGGCCACGCTGAGCTGGTTGGCAACGGCTTCCCGCTTCATCACCACGCCCGAGAGCGAGGTGAGGGTCATGGTGGCCTCGGTCACCCCTTCCACGCACACCACGTCGGCGGCGGGGTTCGGGTAGAGGCGCACTTGCAGGTCACCGGCCACGCTCTGCAAGCCCGAGGGGGGCGTGGTGTTGAAGGCACTGAAGTGCTCGAAATAGAAGTCGTCGAAGAAGGCGGCCAGCCCGTCGTTCACCGTGTGGCGCACGGCGATGTAAATGGTCTTGCCGGCATATTCGCTCAGGTCCACGGTGTATTCGCTCCAAGTGTCGTCAGCAGGCAGCTGCTTGGCGGGCATTTCTTCGATAAATACCTGCTCCAGGTTGTCCTCCGTGTAGGGCACGGTGGCCACCAACACACTGGCATGGCTCTGGCCGAAGCCCAAGCTGCCCAAGGAAGTGGTTTCATAGTTGCGGGCGAAGAAGCGGAACTGCGACTGCTCGGTGGCGGTCATGGCGTTGCTGATAATCCAGTCGTCCACGTCCACCTTCTCGCTATTGGCCCCGAACGCCACGAGCGACTGCATGCCGCTGTGCGCTTCGTGCGCGGGCCAATCCATCTTGTCACGGTTGAGCACCACGAAGGCCATCGGCTCGCCCCTGTGCGCGTAGGTCACCATCGTCAGCTCGATGGTGGAGCGTTTGTCCACATCGATGGTGGTGAAGTCGCGCGGGGTGAGCGTGCCGTATTCGTCCTGCTCGAAGCTGTAATACATCACGTCGGCCGGGAGCACGGTGACGGACACGGGGAAAGTAGCCTTGTACCCGCTGGTGAAGGCCACGGTGAGCTGGTCGTCAATCTGCTGATCGGGCTCGGCCGGGGTGAAGGTGATGCCAAACTGCACACCCTTGCCCGCGCCTACCTGCGTGCCGACCTCCAGGGTGCTGGCGAAGCAGGCGTTATCGAACGCCACGCTATCGATGGTGAGCGGCTGGGTGCCGTCGTTGAGCAAGGTAAAGATGTTGCCCGACGAGATAGGCCAGGTGCAGTTCTGCTCGCCAATGTGCCATCCGTCCATGTTGAACGACACGGCCTCGGCCGAAGCGGCGGTCAGGCGCACATTGTCGAGTGCCACGCCCGTGCTCTTGTAGTAGTCGGAGCATGCGTACCTCCAGCGGAAGGACACGGTCTTGCCCGCGTAGTCGGACAGCAGTATGCGTTCGCGCACCCAGTAGGGGTTAGTCTTGTCCGACAGCAAAGCCAGCGGCGTCCATTCCGTTTCGCCCTCGGCCTTTATTTCGAAGTAGCTGCCGTCGATGCCGTCATAGGCGGTCGTGGTGTTTTCCACCAGCCCCGTTTCGTCCACCAGCAGGCTGCCCGCCACGCGGTTGCCCCAGTAGAAGGAAATTTGCTGTTCGCCTTCGGCCGGGAGTTCTACTTCGGGCGTTTCGAGTACCGAACCCGCAGCGTCATACACCGGCGACACGTACACGGCCTGCTCGCCTTCATATCCGCCCACGTTGGTCACATCCCATTCGGTATAGCCGTTGTCGCTCAGCACGCGCCAGCCCGCCGGCGGGAACACGTCGCCTTCAAAGCTTTCGCTCCACGGCAGGGACGTGATGGTGGGGTCGCCCATGGTGGTAAACGTCCACGTGGGCACGTCGGAGGCTTCGCCGTTGCCGTTCACCGGCACTACCTTCCAATAATAGGTGGTGGCATATTCCAGATAATCCGCAAAGGCGTAGGTGTTTTCATCGCCCATGTCCTGCCCGTTGACCAGTTCGTTGGCAGCGGCGGTCGTGCCCACATATAATTTATAGCTGTCAGCAAAGAGCACGCGGTCCCACCCGAGGGTCACGTCGCGGTTGTCCAGCCCGGTGGCCCCGTCGGCAGGCGAGGGGTTGGCCGAGGCCACAGGCGGCAGGTCGGTGCCGAAGAGCGGCGGCAACACTACCTCGTCAAGGTACACCACGGACAATTCGGGCGCATAATCCGAGGAAGATATTTCGGGGTTCAGGTACAACCAGCGGATGTAGCAGTTGAACGAGGAAGTGGCGGGCAGGGTCACCCGTTCCTTGCGCATGGCGTTGTAGTCCGACGATTCGCTGGCGAAGACTTCCGTCCACGTCTTGCCACCGTCTTGCGAAAATTCCACCTTGAATTCGGAATCGGCCTCTTCGAGGGTTTCCGAAATGAAGTTTTCGTAGTAGGTGAAGTTCAAGGTCTGCGCCGTGCCTCCGGTGCTTGAAAAGTCGAGCTGGGGCGTAACGAGCCAGGCCGAGTCATTCAAGATAGAACCTTGGCACGAGGCCGAAAGGTCGCCTTCCAAGGCAGTCCCCGTGGCAATCCAATCGGCAGCCGTCCAGCCCACAGGGGGCACACCGTTTTCAAAGCCCTCGAACGTTTTACCGCCGGTCAAAGGCAGCTTCACCGCCGTGACTTCGAGCGTGATGTCGCCGCCGTTGGTCTTTATCGTGACGGTCTGGTCGGTCGAGGCTCCCGTCAGCGTCGGTTCGTACACCAGTTGGAACTGGTATGTCTCGTACCGCTTCAGGTTCACCTCGCCTACCTCGATGGTGGTGCTGAAGTCAGGCGACCACGATTCGACGGCAGTCACTTTCAGGCCGTCCAGACCCGTATTCTCCAACGTATAGAGTACCGGCTGGGCGAGCTGCCCCGAATACTTCTTCGAACCGAGGTACACGTCGCCGAAGTAGCACTTGGCGGCAGGCGTCACCTCGGCCACGGGGGTGGTGGCAGGCGTGAACTGTTCCACCTTCACGTCGTCGATGTAAACAACGTTCGCCGTTGCCTCCAGCATCTTGTGCACGAAGGCGATGCGCACCGTCTTGCCTTGCCACGCGCTGAGGTCGATGGCCGACGCATAAGGTGTCCAGCCCGTCCACGGGAAGTTGGTGACCCCGCTGTTGTAAAGCGACTCCTGGTCGGCAATGTCGAGCACGACCGGTGCCGTGGCCACGTCGGCCCCTTGTTCCACCACGCGCACCTGCAAGGTGTAGCTTTCATCGTTCAACACCCCGATGGCGGACTTCCACAGGAACGTCAGCTGGTAAGTGTCATCCAGCGTCAGCTCGGGGGTGAACAGCACTTCTTCCTTCGGACCGAAGGCCGTCTGGCTTTCTTGGTCGTTTTCAAACATGATGCCATCGCATGCCGCGTTGTGCGTCCCGCTAATGGCACCGCTGCTTTGGTACAGGTTGTGCCAACGGTATCTGTTGTCCTGTCCCTGGTAATGATTCTGCGTAGTCCAGCCTTCAGGCATCTGGGGGTCTTCGTAACGCGTGTCCCCGAGTTCGCCTGTCGAGCCGCTTTCGAAATCTTCGTCCAACAAGACCTTCCCTTGTGCCGCCAAGCTGAACACAGCGAACAACAAGGCCCATGTAAGATAAATCTTCTTCATTTTTTCCGATTGATTAAAATTTATATTGACAATAATTATAATATGCCTTCCGACCCGTGGGAAACGGCCTGCCTGCCCCGCCGGGCTTTACATAAACATGCCGAACCCGGCATCCCCTTTCCCACGAAGGGTGACTGCAAAGGTAGGAATAAACTCCAACAATCTTACGATTATTCGCCAAATTTATCATTTTTCAAGCAATCCGGCAACAAAACGAAACCCGTTTTGCCAAATCCAAAAGGGGAAAAGCGGATGCCGACACGATAAATATGCAATATCCCCCGTACACATGCCATCGCCGCGTCCGGCAGCCGGGACAGGGGCGCAGCTGCGTCAGTACGGAAATATTATTCCCTTACTACGGAATTTTATTTCCGTGCCTACGGAAAAATATTTCCGTTATAAGGGAATTTCGTCCGCCTCCGAAGCCCCTTTCCGGCTTTCCCTTTATTAAAAATCGTTTATTCCTTCATTTTTTTAAGGGAATAATTTGACCACTCGATAAAAATTAGTTTAATTTGTAGCCTGAAAACGAACATATAATATTTATCGCAATGAAGAACGAGCTATTGAAATACTTGGGCATCGTGGTTATTCTGGTCGGCGTGATACTGCTGGCCGTGTATCAATTCGGCAGCAACCCCACCAACGGCTTGCTGATAGCGGCAGGCGCGTGCGTGGTGGCTGGCACGATAGGCCACATCGTCTTGAACAAAGTCATCGAATAAGCGGCGCGGCGACCCGTGCACGTACCTCGCCCTTCAGGCATCGGCCTTCGAAGGGCTTTTGTTTTTATGAATGCCCGAAATCTGCCAATCACGCTGCTCATCCACCATTTCCCTTGGAAAGCCGCCTGTATTTTTGAACGCCAAGACGCTGCGGCGCAAAGGCGCAAAGAGTAAAAGAGCGTTGCGGCTTGGCGACTTAGCGTCTTTGCGTTCAAAAACAAAACACCGAAGACAGGTGGGGCGGTGGCACATTTGGCATCATACGGATATTCATTTTTGTTTTTATGAGGCGACCGCTCCGGGACGGCCGCAACCTCATCCGCACAACGTTATGAAGCATTTGTTGAAAACCATCCTGCCCCTGGCACTCGCCACGGCCACGCTGGCGGCCTGCACGGGCAAGGCAGCCCGCAACCGGCACGAGGCACAACCCGCTGCGCCCACGGTGGAGGTGCCGCCTTTCTCGGCGGACTCGGCTTGGGCATACGTGCAGCGGCAAATGGCGTTCGGGCCGCGCGTGCCCAACACGCCCGCACACCAGGCCTGCGCCGCCTACCTGGCGGAGACGCTGCGCTCGTTCGGCGCGGAAGTCACGGAGCAGCGGGCCGACCTGCGGGCGTTCGACGGCACGGTGCTGCACGCCGTGAACGTCATCGGCAGCTTCCGCCCCGAGGCGAAACGGCGGGTGCTGCTGTTCGCCCATTGGGACAGCCGCCCCTGGGCCGACAACGACCCCGACCCCGCCAACCACAACCGCCCGGTGCCGGGCGCGAACGACGGCGCGAGCGGTACGGGCGTGTTGCTGGAAGTGGCACGGCAAGTGGGCAAGCAACTGCCCGAGGTGGGCGTGGACATCGCCCTGTTCGACGCGGAGGACTACGGTGCTCCCTCGCACCTCTCTGCCCGCAACACCGCCGACTCGTGGGCACTCGGTTCGCAATACTGGGCCAGGCATCCGCACGTGAGCGGCTACCGGGCTTTTTACGGCATCCTGCTCGACATGGTGGGCGCACCGGGCGCGACTTTCTACCGCGAGCAGCTGTCGGATTATTACGCGGGACACATCGTGGACAAGGTATGGGCGCAGGCCGACGCGCTGGGCTTCGGGGCGTACTTCGTGAACCGACCCGGCGGCGCAGTGACCGACGACCACCTGTACGTGAACCGGCTGGCGGGCATCCCGGCCATAGACATCATCCAGCACGACCCGCAGTCGCCCACGGGCTTCGGCGCGTATTGGCACACGGCGGACGACGACATGGACCACATCGACCGCCAGACGCTGCAAGCCGTGGGACTGACGCTGCTGCATATTATATATAATGAATAGGAGGCCGGGAGGGGCTTCGGAATTTTTGACTTATAACTGACTTATGACCTCCCTACGCTACAAACGCATCGCCGTCAAGATAGGCAGCAACGTGCTGACCCGCGCGGACGGCACGCTCAACATCACGCGCATGTCCGCCCTGGTGGACCAGGTGGCCCTGCTGCACCGCGAAGGCGCGGAGGTGGTGCTCATCTCGTCCGGGGCTGTCGCCTCGGGGCGCAGCACATTGCGGGTGGACCGCCGCATGGACGTGGTGGACCAGCGGCAACTTTTCTCGGCCGTGGGGCAGGCCAAGCTCATCAACCATTACTACGACCTGTTCCGCGAGCAGGGCATCGTGGTGGGGCAGGTGCTCACTACCAAGGAGAACTTCGCCGACCGCCGCCACTACCTCAACCAGCGCAACTGCATGAGGGTCATGATAGACAACGGCGTGATACCCATCGTGAACGAGAACGATGCGGTGTCCGTCTCCGAACTGATGTTCACGGACAACGACGAACTGTCCGGCCTCATCGCCTCCATGATGGACATGGAGGCACTCGTCATCCTGAGCAACATCGACGGCATATTCAACGGCCCGCCTGCCGACCCCCACTCCACCGTGATACGCGAGATACGCCCCGCCGACGACGTATCCGCCTTCATCCAGGCGGGCAAGTCCACCTTCGGGCGCGGCGGGATGCACACCAAGACCGGCATCGCACGCCGCATAGCCGACGAGGGCATCGACGTGTACATCGCCAACGGCGGCACCGAGCACATCCTCACCGACCTGCTCCACGAGGGAGGCAACGTAGTATGCACACACTTCGTGGCGGCACGGGGCGCGGTGTCGAGCGTGAAGAAGTGGATTGCCCACAGCGGCGGCTTCGCCAAGGGCGAACTGCACGTGAACGCCAACGCCGCACGCGCCCTCACCGGCGACAAGGCGGTGAGCCTGCTGCCCGTGGGCATCACCCGCGTGGCAGGCGACTTCGAGAAGGACGACATCGTGAAAATCATGGACGACCAGGGGCATCTGCTGGGCGTGGGCAAGGCGCAATGCGACAGCGACACCGCCCGCCAACTGGCCGGGCAGAAGAACCAGAAGCCCGTGATACATTACGACTATTTGTATATAGAATGACATTTGCCCTTGCGGGCGAGAATAGCCCTACGGGGGGATTTGCGCTACGCGCGAGATTGGCACTTCGTGCGGGATTAGAGAGTTGCGCTACGCGCGAGGGTAGCACTACGTGCGAGAGTTGAGATTAGTGCTTCGCACGAGAGCAGGTCTCCGCCCGAGACCGGGAATTGGTTCGTGCGCAAGCACCAATCTCCAATCCCGCCCGAAAGGGCCAATCTCGGCCAAAGGCCTAATCTCCAATCTCGCACGAAGTGCCACTCCCGCCCGAAAGGGCAAATCTCGTGCTTCGCACTAATCTCGGTCGAAGACCTAATCTCAGCCGTAAGGCTTAATATCGTCCCCGCAGGGGACTAATATCAACCCAAAGATGAACTGGAAAGAAAACGCCCAAAGAGCCTCGCGCACGCTCAACCTGCTGCACGAGGAACAAATCAACGAGACGCTGCTCGCCATTGCCGACGAAGCCGTGGCGCAGGCCGACCGCCTGCTGGAAGCCAACGCCCGCGACCTGGCCGCCATGCCCGCCGACAACCCGATGCGCGACCGCCTGCTGCTCACCCGCGAACGCATCGAAGGCATCGCCGCCGACATGCGCAACGTGGCCTCGCTGCCCTCGCCGCTGGGGCGGGTGCTGGCCGAGACCGTGCGCCCCAACGGCATGAAACTCACGAAGGTGAGCGTGCCCTTCGGCGTGGTGGGCATCATCTACGAGGCGCGTCCCAACGTGAGCTTCGACGTGTTCTCCCTGTGCCTGAAGTCGGGCAACGCCTGCGTGCTCAAGGGCGGCAGCGACGCGTGGCACTCCAACGAAGCCATCGTGCAGCTCATCCGCTCCGTACTGTCGCGCCGGGGCATCGACCCGGACGCAGTGACCCTGCTGCCCGCCGGGCACGAGGCCGCCACCGAGCTGATGCAAGCCACGGGCTACGTGGACGTCATCATCCCGCGCGGCGGACGGGGGCTTATCGACTTCGTGCGCGGGCATTCGCGCGTACCGGTCATCGAGACGGGCGCGGGCATCTGCCACACGTACTTCGACGAACACGGCGACACCGCCAAGGGCGAACGCATCATCTACAACGCCAAGACGCGCCGGGTAAGCGTGTGCAACGCGCTGGACTGCCTCATCGTGCACGCCGCCCGACTGGCCGACCTGCCCGACCTGTGCCGTCGGCTGGCCGACCGCCACGTGACCGTGTATGCCGACCCACGCGCCTACGCCGCCCTCGAAGGCCGTTACCCCGCCCCCTTGCTGCAACCCGCCACGGAGGAGAGCTTCGGCACGGAATTTCTGGACTACAAGATGGCCGTCCGCACCGTGGACTCGCTCGAAGAGGCCTTGCAGCACATCGCCCGCTACGGCTCGAAGCACAGCGAATGCATCGTGAGCGAGAGCGAGGAGCGCATCGACCGCTTCCTGCGCACGGTGGACGCGGCTTGCGTGTACGCCAACGTATCGACCGCCTTCACGGACGGGGCGCAGTTCGGCCTCGGCGCGGAGATTGGCATCAGCACCCAGAAGCTGCACGCGCGGGGACCCATGGCACTGGCCGAGCTGTGCACGTACAAATGGCTCATCCGGGGCAACGGGCAGGTGAGGGAATGACCCGCGCCGCCCTTATTCCTATTGTATAAACCCAACATGACATCCATATGAAAAGAGCAATGAGAAACAGCTTACTGTTCCCGGCACTGTGCGCGGCCTTGTGCTGCTGCCAAGGGCCGAAGGAAGCGGCTGAGGACGCTTCGCTGAACATGATTGCACCGGTGGACTTCTCCCACGTGAAGATTGCCGACCCGTTCTGGTCGCCCCGGCTGGACAAGCACTCGTCGGCCACCCTGCCGGTGTGCATCGACCAGATTGAGAACCAGACGGGGCGCATCCGCAACTTCGAGAACGCCGCCCGGGGCGAAGGCACGCACTCGGGCATCTTCTTCGACGACTCGGACGTGTACAAGGCGTTGGAAGGCATCGCCTACAGCCTCATCAACCACCCGAACGCCGAACTGGAAAGGAAGGCCGATGAGTGGATTGACAAGATGGCGGCGGCCCAGCAACCCGACGGCTATATCAACACCTACTACACCCTCACGGGGCTGGACAAGCGGTGGACGAACATGGACAAGCACGAAATGTACTGCGCCGGGCACCTGATAGAAGCGGCGGTGGCCTACCACCGTGCCACCGGCAAGGACAAGCTGCTGGAGGTAAGCCGCCGCATGGCCGACCATATGATGAGCCTCTTCGGGCCGGGCAAACGCCACTGGGTGCCCGGGCACGAGGAGATTGAACTGGCCTTGGTGAAGCTGTACGAGGCTACCGGCGAAGAGAAGTACCTGGACTTCGCCGCCTGGCTGCTCGAAGAACGCGGGCACGGGCACGGCACCAAGGGCGGCGAAGGCGACTGGGACCCCGCCTATTACCAGGATGCCGTGCCGGTGCGCGAGCTGGAGAGCATCTCCGGTCACGCCGTGCGCTGCATGTACCTGTATTGCGGCATGGCCGATGTGGCGGCACTGAAGCACGACACCGGCTACGTGGCAGCCCTCGACCGCCTGTGGGACGACGTGGTGCTGCGCAACATGTACGTGACCGGCGGCATCGGCTCGTCCAAACACAATGAAGGCTTCACGCAAGACTACGACCTGCCCAACCTGGAAGCCTATTGCGAAACCTGCGCCTCCGTGGGCATGGTGCTTTGGAACCAGCGCATGTTCCAGTTCACGGGCGACGCGAAATACACGGACGTGCTGGAACGCGCGCTGTACAACGGCGCCTTGGCCGGCATCTCGCTGAGCGGCGACCGCTTCTTCTACGTCAATCCCCTGGAGTCGAGGGGCGACCATCACCGCCAGGCGTGGTACGGATGCGCGTGCTGCCCGAGCCAGCTGTCGCGCTTCCTGCCCTCGATAGGCAGCTACGTCTATGGCGTGTCCGACCGCGCCATCTGGGTCAACCTCTTCATGGGCAACACGGCCACGGTCTCCATCGACGGGCAGGAGGTGCGCCTGCAACAGCAGACGGCGTACCCTTGGGACGGGCGGGTGACGCTCACCGTGTCGGCCCCCGCCGCGGTGGACAGGGAACTGCGCATCCGCATCCCCGGCTGGTGCAGGCAATACGCCCTGACCGTCAACGGCCGGGAGGTGGACGCGCCGGTGGAACAGGGATATGCGGTGCTGGAACGTTGGCAACCGGGCGATGCCATCGCGCTCGCCTTGGACATGCCCGTGGAACAGGTGCAGGCCGACCCGCGCGTGAAGCAGAACGTGGGCAAACGGGCCATGCAACGCGGCCCGCTGGTCTATTGCGTGGAGCAGGCGGACAACCCGTGGGGACTGGAACAGCTGCGGATTGCAGCCGACGCGCCGTTTGAAGTAACCGATGCGCCGGACGTGCTGGGAGGCATCCGCCAGCTCAAGCTGGACGCGGGCGGCCGCACGTGGACTTTCATCCCCTACTACGCGTGGGACAACCGCGAGGCGGGGCCGATGAAGGTGTGGATTGACTGCGCAACCGAGTAGCAGGACGGCACCCCGCCCCGAACGCGACAAGTCCCGGCACGACGTGCCGGGACTTGTCGTATATGCACGCCCGCCCCGGCATAGCGGATTGCGGATTGCGGAGTTAAGCGGGAGGTCGTCCGTGGTTAGGTTCGTGGGCCTGCGGGCCGCCAGGGGGCGGAATGGTTCGGGAAGC
>CASFUX010000107.1 GCA_949297975.1 uncultured Bacteroidales bacterium | reverse complement strand
AAGAACGTGAGGTTTTCCTCCACGCTCATGTCCTGGTACAGCGAGAACCGCCCCGGCATGTAGCCCACCCGCTTGCGGATTTCCTTGTATTCCTTCACCACGTCGAAGCCCGCTACCCGGCACGTGCCGCTATCGGGCAGTATCAGGGTGGTCATGATGCGGAACAGCGAGGTCTTGCCCGCCCCGTCCGGCCCGATGATGCCGAATATCTCGCCCCGCCCGGCCTCGAAGCTCACGCCCCGCAACGCCTGCACGTCGCCGTAATGTTTCTGTATGTTGTTTACAATGACAGGATTCATAGCCCCTCCAACCTCCCCCGAGGGGAGGCTTTTGTTAGTTTGTTGAGGAAAGCATCCTACAGCCCCTCCCTTTGGAGGGGTTTGGGGGAGGCTTTCTTAGAACTTCACATCCCCGTACATGCCCAGCTTGAGGTAGCCGTCGTTGGGCACGGCCACCTTGACGGCGTACACCATGTTGGCGCGGTCGTCGGACGTGTAAATGTTCTTGGGGGTAAATTCGCTTTTGTCGGATATCCAGATGATGCGGCCGTCGTAGTGCCGGTACTGCTCGTCGCCGAAGTCGGCCCGCACCTGCACCTCCTGCCCCAGGCGGATGTCGGCCAGTTGCGTGGAGGTGACGTAAACCTTGAGGTACACGTGCTCCATGTCGGCCAGCTTGAAGAGCGGCCGGCCTGCCGAGGTCAGTTCACCGGCGCGGGCATACTTGGCCAGCACCGTACCGGCGGCAGGGGCTTTCAAGCGGCATTTGGCCAGGCGGTCGTTCAGCTGGTCGATTTGCAGCCTCATGCCGGCGGCCTGTGCGTCGGCACTGGCAATGCCTTGGTCGAGTGCCGTGCGTTCGGCTTCAAGCTGCTTTTCCAGTATGAGGATGGCCGAATTGATGTCGTCCAACTGCTTGGTGGAGGCCGCTTCCGCTTTCAGCAGTTTCTCCACCCGTTCCTTTTCCTGCCGTTGCTTGGCCAGTTGTTCCTCTACCGGAGCCAGGCGCGTGGCCACGTCCGGGCGGTTGGCTTCCACGGCCTTGATGCTTTCTTCCAGTTGCCGTTTTTGCAGGTAGAGCTGCAAGGAGTCAATGAGACCCACTTCCTGCCCCGCCGCCAGCTTGTCGCCTTCCTGCACGTCCAGCCGCAGGATGGCACCGGACACCTCGCTCGATACGAGGATTTCCTCCGTGTCGAACGTGCCGGTCGCGTCGTAATCCCCCAGGTTGTCCGAGCAGGACGTGGGCACAATGGCCGCCACCAGCAGGCCGAGCCATGCACCTTTTGCGAGTTTGTCTTTCTTCCCTTTCATAGTTTTATTGTGTAATCGTGAAATCGTGGAACTGTGTAATCGTGAAATCGCGTAATCGCGTAATCGTGTAATCGTGTAATCGTGTAATCGTGTAATCGTGAAATCGTTGGATTGCGGAATGGTTAATCATTAAACATTAATCATTAAACATTAATCATTGTAGTTCACCGTATGCTTCAGGTCGTAGATGTCCTTCAGCAGTTCTATTTCGTGCGTCACCTTGTTTTGGCGGGCCAGGTTCTCGGCGTGTATCTCGCGCAGCAGGTCGTTCACCGTTACCGTGCCGTTTTCCACCCCGGCGGCGGCGCGTTCGCGGATGGAGGTGCGCAGGCGGATGATTTCATCGTCCTCCTTCATCACCTCGTGCATGCGTTCGATGCCGATTTGTTCCTGCCTGCTTTTCAGGTTCATGTTGTAGAGGAACGCGTCGCGCTGGATGGCGATTTGCGAGCGTGCCATGTCTATCTTGGCCAAGTCGCTCTTACGGTTGTAGAAGCCGGAGATATTCCACTTCAACTGGATGCCTGCCACGAAGTAGGGTCCCCAGCCGTTGTTCATCATGGTGGAGAACATATCCAGCCCCATGTTGGAGTACGCGCCTTGGAAGAACGCCCCTATCTGCGGCTTGATGGCCGCGTCCACGCCCCGCTTCTGCGCGTCGAGCAGGCGTTGCTGCGCGTCGAGGAAGTTCAGTTCGGGGCGTTTGATTTGCAACTCGGCGGGCAGCACGGTCATGGCGGGCTTGACGAATTCCGTGCCCTCGGCAATCTCCTGCCCCGTCATGATGCCGAGCATGATGCGGTAGGCCTTCAGGCTCGCGTTGATTTCAGACTGCTGCTGGCGTGCCGATAGTATCTCCACTTGCAGCTTGTCCGCATCGCTCGGTTCGGCCACGCCCAGTTCCACGCACGACTGCACCATGCGCAGGTTGCGATCCAGCTCGCCTATCATCAAACCGACTTCCTTGCCTTTTTCCTGCAACAGCAACGTGCCGAAGAACAGTTGGTTCACCCGTTCGCGCAGGGCGTACATTTCCGTTTCCCAATTCTGCTTGTCGGCCTCACCCTGCGCCTTGGCAGCTTCCACCTGCGCCTTCACCGCGCCACCCCCGTAGATGATTTGCTGCACGTCGATGGCCGCCTTGTACTGGTCCTTGGGGATGCCATCGTAGTTGAGGTCGGGCATGTCGATACCGGCCAAGCTGGCGAGCGGGCTGTCCTTCAGGTCGCCCATCATGTCCACGATGTCCTGCGGGATGGTCACCACGTCCGACTGGTAGGTGGCCTGTGCCGACAGCGATATCTGTGGCAGCCAGTTGTGCTTGGCGTTGGCCACGGTGTATTCGCTCGTCTTTTCCACCAGTTCGCGCTGCTTCACGAGGGGGTAGTTCTCGCGGGCCAGCTGCTGGCATTGTTCGAGCGTGAGGGTTTGCGCCGCCAGCGGGGCGAGCATGGCAGCGAGGATGACCGATAATAAAACTCTTTTCTTCATATATTATATATATTTCAGATTTCAAATTCCAGATTTCGTGTTTCCCGCAGATTTCGCAGATAAGCGCAGATAAGTTCTCATTTCTTACCTCTTACTCTCTTGCCTCTGCCCGTAGGGCGTTGCCCCACGCTGAAAGCCACAAGGCCGTTGGCCTTGGCTGCTGTAACTCCATCACCTGTAACTTGTAGCTCGTAGCTATCCCAGCATCTGCCTCATCCATTGTGGGATGAGGGCGGCGCGTTCGGCCAGCAGGGTCTTCACTTCGCTGTCCGAAATCAGTTCCACCTTGGTCCACAGGGGCAACATGATGTAGGGTCCCACCGAGAGCACGAACAGGTTGAGGATGTAGTGCAACGGGTTCGTGCCCGGCTGTCGGCGTGCCAGCTGGTCGGCAAACGACGATTCCCTGATTTCGCGGGCGGGCAGCACCTCTGCCAGGCTCACGTCCTGCTTCTGCAATTCGCCGAATACGAACATGGGCAGGTTGAGGTCGCCCTGTAGCACTTCGGCCAGCATGGCGGTAACGCGCTCGATTTTGTCGTCGAGCGGCAGGTCGCCGTCCTGCAACACAGGCAGGATGGAACCGAACAGCAGCCCCACCTTGCGCCGCATCACGATGGAGAAAAGCCGTTCCTTGCTCTTGTAATAATAGTTGATGAGGGCCGGGTTGACCTCCGCCGCATGGGCGATGTCGCGCGTGGTGGTGGCGGCATAACCGTTTTGCGTAAAGAGGGCATCGGCCACGGCCAAAATCTTTTCTTCTGCGTTCAAGTCTTTCATAGAGTCTGTCATTTCGTTTGGTGCGGCGAAGATACACAAATTTAACCAGCCGTTTAAAGCATTTGTTTAAAACGCCCTATGGTTTTATTCATTTTTTGCAAATGTTTAAATTCGTTTGAGGGAGAGCATGGAGCAGGGATGCGGATGCGGCAAGTAGGTTTCCCCGCATCCATACTTTTACCGTTGCCCATCTATTCTTCCGATGATGCCCGCATATACTTTCTATCGTCCGCACAAATTCTTAAAACTACGGCGCGGTTTATAAAAACTACGTAGCAGTTTATAAAAACTACGACGTGGTTTATACAAACTACGACGTAGTTTATAGAATAGATGAGCAGAAGAGGAAGAATATGTAGGCATCATTAGAAAAATAGATGAGCACGTGGGCAAGTATGGATAAGCAAGCGGGAAATCAACATGGCTTGACATGCCGTCAAGGAAAGCCGTCGCCCAAGCGGGGCGGACAGTTCGTCAGGCCGGGATGTTTCATGCGGGGAAATGCATGGCTTCTTTCATCGGCGGGAAACAAAGATGGTCGCAGGGAAGGTGCTGCCTGCGGCGGGAAAAGGGGAGCGGGGATAGTCTTTCATGTTGTGCTTATGACCTCATGCTGTAGTGGTAAAATAAGTGAAAAGTCGCTCAGTAGCAACCAATGAAATATTATGTTATCTTTGCGATGCGATTTAGAAGCTTAACTATCAACATTGCAAATGGAGCATGAATATGAAAGTATATTTGGACAACATTGTCTTTACTCTCCAAAAAAGCGGAGGGGTTTCCGTGGTGTGGGACGAACTGGTCAAAGGCATGGTGGACAGGCTCGGTGCATCTGGGATTCGGCTGATAAGCAACGATGCCTGCCGGGAGAATATGTTTGCCGGCAGGTATGATGCCCCGGTTGTCCCGCTGGAGAATCGGTTGTTGGAACGTTATAGGGACGTGCGCCTGGGGGAGCGTGAACCATTCATTTTCCATTCCTCCTATTACCGCCTGTGCCGGGACCGCCATGCCTTGAACGTGACGACCGTGCACGACTTTACCTACGAGTACTTCGTGCGGGGCGTGCGGCAGTGGGTGCATTCCGGGCAGAAGTTCCGCGCCATCAGGCAGTCCGATGCCATCATCTGCATCTCCGAAAACACGAAGCGGGATTTGTTGAAGTTCCTGCCCGATGTGGACGAACGCAAAGTGCATGTGGTGTACAACGGGGTGTCGGGGGACTACCGGGTGTTGCCTGAGGCGGAACGGGCAGGCGTGCCATTCCGGGACTATGTGCTGTTTGTCGGGTCGCGGACGGCATACAAGAATTTCGACTTGGCAGCCCGGGCGGTGGCGGCATCGGGACGCGACTTCGTGATAGTCGGCTCGCCGCTTTCCGGGGAAGAGGAGGCCTTCCTGCGCGGCCTCTTCCCCGAACCGGAGCGGGTACATGCGGTGGGACGCGTGCCCAACAACGAATTGAATGTGCTGTACAATGGGGCTTATGCCTTGCTGTACCCGTCTTCGTATGAGGGGTTCGGCATCCCCGTGCTGGAGGCTCAGCGGGCGGGCTGCCCGGTCGTTGCCTGCCGCGCGTCATCCATCCCAGAGGTAATCGGGGATACACCTTTGCTGATGTCGTCCCCCACGGATGCGGAGGCCGGGCGATGCCTGTCTGCCTTGGAAAATCCCGCGCTGCGTGCCGAGGTGGTGCGCAATGGTTTGCAGAACGCCAAGCGTTTTTCTTGGGACCGCATGTGCGATACGGTGCTGAATGTGTACGAGGAGGCGTGGAGAAGGAAGAGGTAAGTCGACCACCTTCCTTTCTATTTTAGAGGTTGGCACGCAAGCGATCATACCGCTTAGCCATGTGCCAGCCGAAGTAGAGAATGGGTTGGTCGAAACCGAGGATAAGACCGGGGGATTTCATTCCCGCATAAACAGAAAAAACCATGGGCACAGAAAGAAGTTTTTTCCAGGAAAAAGGCCGCCACGCCAAACATTTGCCCCGGGAAAAGCGTTGTATGTGTGAACTTAATATGGAGGATGCATTATGTCGGACAAACTTGTTACCCTCGCCATCCGCACCTACCAGCGGGCGCAGATGATTAAGGCCGTGCTCGAAGAACACGGCATCGAGACGATTATCCACAACCTGAACCTGGAACACCCCGAAATGGCGGTGGGCGTGCGCGTGCGCATCAAGGAGAAGGATCTGCCCCAGGCGTTGGCCATCGTGGAGCAGATAGAAAAGGAATGGGAAAAGGAAAACGGAGAAGAAAAGCGGGAAAAACCGCCCGTGCTCATCCCCATCGACTTCTCGGACCAGGTGGCCAAGTCCATCGACTTCGGGTTTGAATTCGCACGGAAACATGGCACTTCGGTGATGTTCCTGTACGTGTACTACACGCCCATGTTCACCATCTCGTCGAACAACAACGAGGTGAGCACCTACAGCATCAGCGACGGGGAACTGCTGCGGCGCATCGTGACCGCCGCCAATGCCGACGTGCAGAACATGACGAAACTGATTAACAAGCGCATCGACCGGGGCGAACTGCCCAAGGTGCCATTCGCCTTCGAACTGAAGGAGGGCGTGCCCGAGGACCAGATACTGGACTACTGCAAGCGGCACGAACCGGCCCTGGTGGTGATGGGCACACGCGGGAAGAAAATCACGCAGACCAACGCCCTCATCGGCAGCGTGACGGCCGAGGTCATCGACTCGTGCCCGCGTCCGGTGCTCGCCCTGCCGATGGAGATGCCTTTCGACAGCCCGGACGACATCCGGCGGGTGGCCTTCCTCACCAACTTCGACCAGAAGGACCTCATCGCCATCGACAGCACCATCAAGCTGCTGGGCAACGAGGAACTGGAAATACATTTCATCCACGCCACCGAAAAGAACGAGGTGTGGAACGAGGTGGTGCTGGGCGGCATCAAGACGTACTTCGCCGAGCATTACCCGAAACTGAAAGTGAGGTACGAAATCATCGGCGGCGCACAACCTGACATCCCCGTGCTGGACGACTACCTGGCCAAGCAACACATCGACATGCTGGCGTTCAATGCCCGCCGCCGCAACCTGTTCGCCCGCCTGTTCAACCCCGGACTGGCCTACAAGATGGTGCTGCACTCCAACACCCCGCTATTCGTGACGCATATATGAAGATAACGGTTAACGATTAGTGATTAACGATTAACGGGATGACCAGGCAACTGAACGGCAGAGCGTATCTGCACCAGTTGTCTGGTCATCCCGTTAATCGTTAATCACTCACCACTAATCGTTATAGCAATGGTGCGGGACGGCACCGTGGCAATGATAGCGGGGCGCACGGTGGTAACCACGCCCGCGTCCGTCATAACAACAGTCGCTCCCCGGCAAGTACACCTCATAACCCAAATCCTCGATGGCCTTTTGCAACGTGAGCACATCCGTAGCCTGTGTATCGAACGTGATGCCCACCGTCTGCGTGTTCAAATCGACCATCAGGTTCTTCACGCCCTTTTCCTTGCCCATGTTTTCTTCAATCTTCGTCTGGCACGCGTCACACGACATGCCCACCCGGAACATGACGGTCTCGCTGCCCGCATTCTTCGGCAACTGAGCCGTCATCCCCACCAACGGCAACGCCAAACAGGTCGCCACAATCAGTTTCTTTGCTTTCATACCTTATAATATTAGTTACGCATATAAAATCACGCATTCCACTCTTCCTTGCGCGGCAGATATTCCGGCTGCACATGCTCCATAGCCGCCCACAGGCTGCGGCGCACGGCGGGATTCCATTGTTCCAACTGCCGCAACAATGCCTTCACCCGCTGGCGCGACGAGTCGTGCTCGTAGGGGCAACGCGCCTCTTGCTGCGGGTAACCGCGCAAGGCTGCCAAGGCCTCCAGGTCGCGCTCGGGCACAAGGCAGAGCGGGCGGATGAGCGTCATGTCGAACTTGTCCATCTGCAACCGGGGCGGCATGGTGCCAGTCGTGCCTTGGAACAGCATATTGAGCAGCAGCGTCTCCACCACGTCGTCCAGGTGATGCCCCAGCGCAATTTTCGTGCAACCCAACTCCCGCGCCGTCTCGAACAAGGCCTTACGCCTGTGCCACGAGCACAGGAAACAGGGCGACTTGCGGTGATCGGTCGCGGGGTCGTAACACACCGTGCGGTGCACCAATTCCATGCCTGCCGATGCAGCATGGCGGCGCAGGAAGTCCAAGTCGGCCCGATAAGGGATGTGCTCCACCGACACGTGCACGGCCGTGGCACGAAAGCGGGGAGCATACACCCTCATGCGGCGGCCCAGCAACTCGACCAGGGCCAGCGAGTCCTTGCCCCCGGACAAGCCCACAAGCACGTGGTCGCCCTCGCCGATGAGCGCGTAATCGCGTACCGCCTTGTTCACCTTCGCCTCGATGCCCTGCATGAGGCGCGTCTCGTCCCGATGCTCCGTCTGCATTTACCTTTGAAAAACAACGCCCAAAAATACAACAAAAGCGTTAGCCGCACAATAGCCACGAAAAGAGGGGGGCATAACCATCATGCCGCGTGAAGGCGGGTATCAGCTTTTCTCACTCCATGGCAACGGCATCCAACCGACCCGTCACTCTCAAGTAGCGGGTGTGATAAATCATATACTGCGTCTGCGCTTCTATCAGGTTACTGGCCGCCGACTGCCATTGCGATTGGGCATCGAGCAAGTCGGACAAAGGGAGCATGTCGGCCTCGTACTGGTGTCGGGCCACCCGGAGATTTTCTTCCGCCTGCTTGAGCCCGTCCTTTGCCGTTTCTATCAAAAGATAGCTGTCGTTTAGATTGTTGACCGCTTGCTGCAATTCCACATCCATCATCCGGGTGTTTTTCGCCAAATCCAATTCCGCGTTGTTCAATTCCAATTTGGCCTTCTTTATCTTCTTACTCCCTTCGCCCCAATGGAACACAGGTATTTTGACGGAAAGAAGAGCCACGCCAATGCCTTGCTTGAATTCCTGGCTGATGGGCAACGACAAAGGGCCAATCCCCATTTCTCCATCTATTTTCACGTTCCCGAAATAAGTATAGCCGAGCGAGAGTCCTACCGTAGGCAAGAAGTCGGCCCTTGCCCTTTTGATGTTCTGGTGTCCGGCATCGACTTGCGCCTGCATGAGTGCCAGTTCGGGACGTGCCTGGATGTCCGCCCCGCCGGTCGGCGGAAGCTCGATGTCAAAAACCGTGTCCGTCAATACCAGTTCCGTGGCTGGGTCGACCCCTATCGTATTGCACAATAGCAAATGGCATATCTTCCATCCATTGGTAGCCCGCTGAAGCTGATAATTCATGTCATTGTAATGAATGCCGATACGCAGCAAGTCGTTTTCTGTCGCCATACCCACATTCAAGGCCTGCCTCGTCTGGTTGTAAAGCGTATCCATCTGCGCTTTGTAAGCTTGCAGCATCTTCACTTTCTCCTCGACGGCCATCAACGTCCAATAGGCGTTGTCGGCATTTTCTATCACATCCATCACGGCCAGCCGGTGTTTCTCGGCCGCGACTTTCTCCCCTATTTTCGCCAGTTACCTGCCTGCGGCAATTTTCCCGCCTGCATAAACAGGCTGCACCAGGTTGATGCCTGCCATGTACGTTCCCCGCATCAGCAGGTCAACGCCCATCATGTCGATATCGGGCAGCACATACAGACCGGTGGCCGAACCTTGTATGCTGGGCAGCATGTAAGTGGCGGCTATTTTCCTGTCGAGTTCGGCCTGCGCAACCGCGTTCTGCGATTTTGCCAGGTCTTCGCTATGCTGCGCGGCGGCATGGCGGCAGTCCGACAAGGAAAGGGCAAGCTTGTCCTGCGACCACGAGGGGTGGCACAGGAGGAGGAAGGCCACCAGCAGCCCTCCATGTTTTATTGATTTCATAACGCTGTGTCTTTAGTTTGTTGTCTCAATGGGTTTCTTTATCCGGAAAAACACGGTATAGAACACGGGCAGCAACAACAGGGTGATGACCGTGCCCACGGTAAGGCCGCTCATGATCGTGATGGCCATGGAACTGTACATGGGGTCGGTTATCAACGGTATCATGCCGACGATGGTCGTCAACGAAGCCATGATGACCGGCCTTACGCGGGAAACCGCCGCCTCGATGACCGAATGGTAGGGAGTCGCGTTTTCTTCCGCCTGCAAACGGTTCACCTCGTCCATCAGCACTATGGCGTTTTTGATAATCATCCCTATCAGCCCGACGGTGCCTATCAGCGCCATGAACGTGAAGGGCATCCCGGTCAGCAAGAGCGTGGGGGTTATGCCGCACAGGACGAACGGGAAGCACATGAATATGAGGAGCACCTTCTTCCAACTGTTGAACAGGAAAAGCAATATCACCAGCATGATAGCCAATGCTATGGGCTGGTATCTCATGACATTGCCCACCGCTTCGTTCTGGATGTCGCTGTCGCCTATCCACCTCATCGCATACCCTTCGGGAAGCGGGATAGCCTCTATCTGCTCCTTGATGTAGGCTCTCACCAGCGACGGCGTAGCCTTCGGGTCGTCGGCCAGCGGGTCGCATTCGGCCTCTATGGCACGTTCTCCGTTGACCCTGCGCACGACAGGCTCTTCCTGTTCCCACGTTATTTCGGGGGACAGGCTGCCGAGCGGGACGGATTTGAACATGTCGCTTTTTATCTGTTCCACGTCTGCGCTTCCTGCCATAAAAGCCTTATAGTCCACATCGGGCACGTGGACGTTCATCATGCTCCATACGGGTATCTCCTTCAGATTGCCGATGCGGCTTCCGTCCTCGTTCCTCACGTGAAGGTTCACAAGCGTCATTTGCTGCGGGCCATACACCACGCCTACAGGCATCCCGTCGGTCGCCGCCAGGAGAGAGTTGCCTATGTCGCTCCGTCCAATATCGGCAAAGCGGCCGTGCTGGCGGTGTTCTACCACCATCTTCTTCCCGCCTGCTTTCCAGTTGTTTTCCACCGAATACGGGTCCACATAAGGACATTGGCGCATGATTGCCTCCGCTTGGCCGCTAAGTTGCTTCAGCACTGCCGGGTCCGGGCCGGTGAATTCCACTTCCACGGTGTGCGAAGAGTTGATGGAGAAGTTATATTTCCGAATACGGATATAGGCATCGGGGAATTTCTCCCGCAATTCATCCCGCACGCGAGGGATTTGCTTCACCACCGTCTTGTAATCCCGGCAATCGACCATCAGTTCTCCATAAGTATCCCCGCCATTGGTCATCGGCCTGACCAGGCAATAGCGGGCAGGCGCACTGCCCATGCTGGCGGCCACCCTCTCTATTTCCGGGTTTTCCAGCAGCAAGGAAGTCATGGCGGCAAGTTCTTCCTGGACCTTGTCCGGCGATGTCTGCGCCGGATAGGTGCACTCCACGATGAACTGGCTGTAATCAAAATCAGGGAAGAAGAGGTTCTTTACCCGGGTCAGCCCCACGATGCTTGCCACCAATATCACGATGGAAACCGCTATGGTAGTCTTCTTGTAGCCTATCATGAAGGCGATGGCTTTCCTCAACCATTGGTGAACGGGGGAATTGTAAACCTCGGCAGGGCCTCCCTCCCGGGCTTTCTGCACCGGCAACCACTTGTCCGAACATATGGGCACCTGGATTAGCGCGAATACCCAACTGGCCAGCAGGCTCACGCACAACACCAGGAACAAATCTTTCGCATACTCGCCTGCCGTGTCGGGCGACAGGTACACGCCCAGAAACGTGGAAGCGGCAATCACCGTGGCACCCAGCAAGGGCATGGCCGTGTTCTTGCCTATCCTATATAAATATATGTCACGACTGAGTCCCCGCTTCTTGTCCACCAGGATGCCATCCATTATCACCACGGCGTTGTCCACCAGCATCCCCATGGCGATGATGAATGCCCCGAGCGAGATGCGGTGCAGGGTCGTGCCGCACATCAACAAAATGGGGAAGGAGGCGGCTACCGTGAGCAACAGGCCGAAACCGATAATCAGCCCGCTCCTGAACCCCATGGTAAAGATAAGCACGAGGATGACAATGGCCACCGACTCCAGCAGGTTCAGCATGAACGAGGAAATGGCATCGCTCACTTTCTCCGGCTGGAAAAACATCTTTTCCACCCGGATGCCGGCCGGTGCGGAGGCCAGGACCTGTTCCAGTTTGCTTTCCACGTCCCGCCCCACGTCGGGGACGATGGCATCCGCCTCCATCGCGAGGCATATGGCCAACGCCGGTTTCCCGTTCACGAAGAAGCCGTTCCGTTGCGGCTCGGCATAGCCCCGTTCCACATTCGCTATGTCGCCAAGCCTCACGCTGGCACCGTCAACCGTCGGTATCATGATGTCGCGGATGCTCTCCACGTCCGATGCTTCCGAACCTATCGCAAATGAAATCCGCTGATCGCCCGACACATATTTACCAGCGTTGACCGTCTTGCCTGCCGACTGGAGTGCCATCATGATTTTTGCAGGCAGCAGCCCGTTTTGGGCTACCTGCCCTTTGGTCAGCGTGATGGAGATGACCTCATCGCGCTTCCCGGCTATGTTTGCCTTTTTGACACCATCCACATCGAGCAGTTCCCTGCGCACGAGCCTGGCCCACTCGTAAAGTTCATGATAGCTGTAGCCGTCGCCTGTCAAGGCGTAAAAGATGCCGTACACATCCATCAGGTCGTCCACGACGATGGGGTCATAGCAGCCGCCCGGCAAACGGCCCGACAGGTCGTTCACCTTCCGCCGCAACAAGTCGAAATGCTGTTCAAGGTCCTTGTTCAAAACGGTCATTTTGAACACCACGGTAAACATGGCCGCATCGTTCTGGCATTCCGTCTCTATCCTCTTCACGTTGGGCAACGCCCTCAGCTCGTCTTCTACCATCTGGGCCACTTCCAACTCCACTTTATGGGCATCCGCGCCTGGATAAGGCACTATCACGATGGCCTGCTTCGGGGTTATCGCCGGGTCTTCCAACTTCGGCATGACGATGAACGAGATGGTCCCGACCACCATTATCAACCCCACCAAAGACCAGAACAGTACCGGCCTCTGCATGAAGAAACGTGTAAGCCCGTTCATAGCAGCCCTCCTACGTTAGTGGCGGAAGGCGCGGGAAGCACTTTCACCTTCTCGCCTTCCCTCAAATAGGAGGCTCCCGCACGCACTACCTGCTCGTCGCCGGTCAGCCCGCCCTGTACGAAAACGTATCCTTCCGCACAATCATCGGACAACTCCACGGCACGCTTTTCCACCGTCGAGTCGGCCGACAGCACCCATACGCAACGCTCCGCCCCGTCGGAGAACAAGGCCGACAGCGGAAGTTTAAAAGCGGCATCCTGCCGCTGCCTGGCCGCCGTCTCAACGCTGACTTGCACGACCGTCCCCGGCACCAGGCTGTCATCCGGACGTTCCTTGAAGGTCAGTTGCATGCTGTGCAGCTGATTGCCGTCCACCTCCGGACTGACATCCAGCACTTCGAGGGCGTACCTCTCCGAATCTCCCGATGCCGCCATACAGGTAAACGACAAAAAGTCTGCCCGCTGCCTGTACTCCGCAGCCGGGAGGTCGATGCGCACCTTCAGGTTCGACAAATCCACCCAGTCAAACATGGGCATGCCTGCATCTACCATTTCCGCCTCCGAAAAATGAACACTCTTGATGCAACCGTCCGCCGGTGCATACAGGCTGGTGTAAGCCACTTTCCGCTTGTTCAGTTCAAGCTGCACGCCCAACTGCTTCAGTCCGGCAGCCGCTTTTCCATAATCGTTGGACGACAAGCTCCTGTTCCGATGCAATTGCCCGAGCCGTTCCACTTCCTTGGACAATTGGTCGTATTGGATTTGCAAGGCTTCCACGCCCAGTTTGTAATCCGAGTCGTCCAGCCGGGCCAGCAACTGCCCCTTGCGCACCCGGTCGCCCTCGGCCACATAAATCCGGGAGATTTCGCCCGCCGTCTTAAAACCCAAACTGACCTCGCGCACCGGTCGCACCGTGCCCGTATAGTGCCTGACTACCGTTGTGCCTGGCCTTTCCGGCTTCACGACCACTACGTTGCGCACACATTCCCGGCGTTCCGGCTTGGGCGAACACGCCGCAAGTGCCGACAACGCCATCACGATTACCATCGTTGTTTTCATTACTGTTTCTTTTTTGGTTCGTTTTCGAGGGGCAAAGTTCGACATTCCGAGAAAGCGAACCTTATCTCCATTGAACACAAAATTGTTACAAAC
This sequence comes from uncultured Bacteroidales bacterium, assembly GCA_949297975.1. GTDB lineage: Bacteria > Bacteroidota > Bacteroidia > Bacteroidales > Paludibacteraceae > QVMH01. The sequence continues at coordinate 1,522 of CASFUX010000107.1, read as the reverse complement.
GTGCCCAAATAACGCAAAAGGACGCACCCCATCATGGAAAATAGCGGTCAATGGACTAACTTAGCCCCGCAAAAAACAAACGTGACACCCTATGCAAGACAACCTGTTCAACACACTCAGTTTCCTGATGCTGCCCTTGGACTCCCGGACGGCCATACACGAAGAAGGATTTGCCCTATTGGACAACCTGGAAGCCCCCTCCGCCGTGACCGACTACATCGCCACGAACCCGCTCGTGACACACATCATCGCATCCGAGAACCCGACAAAAGTCATGTTCATCCTGGTCATAGCCTGCCTGAAGGGCACCATGCTTATCCGGGCCGACATGACCGAATACCACCTGCAAGCGAACGACATCCAAATCATCACCCCCGGCACCATTGGCGAAAGCCTCAACTTTTCGCCCGACTGCAAGCTCGCCGTGATGGCCTTTTCCGACAAACGGTTTGCCAAGGAAATGAACGCGACCAGCCTGCGGGTCGCCCAGCGTTTCCTCCGCAAAACCACCAAAATCAGCGTATCCGCCGATGACATGCAGGGCTACATGGACATCTACACCAGCCTCAAGAAGAAAATATCCCGGCACGGATATGCATTCAAGAAGGAAATCGTCCTGTCTTACGTACAAATACTCTTGTGCGATGCCGGGCAGTTCATCCTTGACCACCTTCCGGACGAGCCGGACAAGCCGCGCAGCCGCCAGCAACAGCTCTACATGCGCTTCATCGAGGACGTGCAACACTACCACGCCCGCGAACGTTCCGTCGGGTTCTATGCCGACAGGCAATGCGTCACGCCGAGATACCTTTCGCGTGCCGTCCGCCAGGCAAGCGGGAAAACGGCCGCCGAATGGATTCGCGACTACGTCATGCTGGAGGCCAAAGCCTTGCTGAAAAGCGGCCGACACAACGTGCAACAGATAGCCGACTTGCTGGGCTTCCCCACCCAGTCGGCCTTCGGCATTTATTTCAAGAAATCGGCGGGATGCTCCCCAAAAGCATACCGGGAAAAGTGATACCTTGGAAGCCGGGCGCAAAAAAAGCGCGGACAACCACTTTTCTGCATCCGTGGTTGTCCGCGCTTGCCGCATCACCGGGCTTTTTCCATTCCTATTCCTCTTGCTTCGCTTCTTCCCATATCGCGTCCATCTCGGCGAGGGACATCTGCTTCAGGTCCTTGCCTTGGGCGATGGTGCGGCTCTCCAGGTAATTGAACCGTTTGATGAACTTGCGGTTGGTGCGTTCCAAAGCGTTCTCGGGGTTGATACCATAGAGGCGGGCGGCGTTGACCAGGCTGAACAGCAGGTCGCCGAACTCGGCCTCCATGCGGTCCTCGTCCATCGAGGCTATCTCGGTGCGCAGCTCGCCGTACTCCTCGACCACCTTGTCCCACACCTGGTCGCGCTGTTCCCAGTCGAAGCCCACGCTGCGCACCTTGTCCTGTATGCGGTGCGCCTTAATGAGAGCCGGGAGCGACCGGGGCACGCCTGCCAGCACCGAGCGGTTGCCGCCTTTTTCTT